>JBOHBB010000175.1:0-14204 GCA_050698135.1 Gaiellaceae bacterium | reverse complement strand
GAGCATCACCGCGAAGCTGACGTGGTTCGTGCCGACGACGGACAGCGGGACGAGCTGCCGCGGGAAGCGGACCTTTCGGATCAGGTTGGCGTTCTCGAGCAGGCTCCGTGACGACGCCTGCGCCGCGGTCGCGAAGAAGACCCAGGCCGGGAGCCCACAGAGGAGGAAGAGCCAGTAGTCGTCGCTCCCGACCTCGGCGACGCGCCAGAGGACGGAGAAGACGAGCAGGTATACGCCCATCAGGACGAGGGGGTGCAGGAGGGACCAGGCGAGCCCGAGGACCGAGCCCCGGTACTTCGCCCGCAGGTCGCGGCGGAAGAGGCTCCCGAAGAGCTCGCGATAGCGGATTACATCGACGTAAACGCCCACAGCAGGAGTCTAGGGCGGCAGCCCGCTGCTCTACCCTTTCCAGGCTGTGGATGCGATCGTCGCGATCGCCGCGTTCCCCGTCACGGTCGCGGTCCTGTGGGCGCTCCTCCGCTCGCCGGCGGGCGCGCGGCTCGTCGCCGTGCCGACCGAGGAGCGCTGGCACGCCGAGGAGACCCCTCTGTTCGGCGGAGTCGGCATCTACGTGGGCTTTCTCGCCGGTGTGCTCGCCGCACTGGCGGTCGGCGCGGTCGAGTGGAGCGGCGAGCTCGGCGGGATCCTGGCGGGCGTCACGATCCTGTTCGCAGCTGGGCTGATCGACGACGTCCGGCACCTGAGCCCACTCGCGAAGCTCGCGGCGCAGGTCACGGCGGCAGTCGTCGTCCTCGCCAGCGGGCTCGAGGTCGAGATCGTCGGGAACGACGTCCTGGCCTGGGGCATCGGCCTCCTCTGGCTCGTCGGGATCACGAACGCTTTCAACCTCCTCGACAACATGGACGGCCTCGCGGCGACGCTCGCAGCGATCGCCTGCGCGTACTTCGCGATCGACGCTGTGACCGAGCACGAGAACGAGACGGTGCTCGTCCTCTCGCTCGCGCTCGGCCTCGCCTGTGCCGGCTTCCTGCCCTTCAACCTCCGTCCGCGGCGGGGAGCGGCGCTGTTCATGGGTGACTCGGGGAGCCTGGTGCTCGGGTTCGGGCTCGCCTCGCTCGCCCTCGCGTCGAGCTGGACCGTGGCCGGGACGACGACGGCGACGATCCTCCTCCCCCTGCTCGTCCTCGCGGTGCCGATCCTCGACACGACGCTCGTCACGCTCAAGCGGCTCGCCGAGCGGAGGCCCGTGACGCAGGGTGGGCGCGACCACACCTCGCACCGGCTCGTCTACTACGGGCTCTCCGAGGCGAAGGCGGTGCTCCTCCTCGCCCTCGTCGCAGCCGCGATCGGCGCGACCGCGCTCGCGTACAACGTCCTCGACAACGGGCGCCTGACGGCGCTCGGCGTGCTCGTCACGTTCGTCCTGCTCGTTCAGTTCGGCAGCTTCCTGAGCGACCTCGAGGAACGCTCGCGCAGCGGCGCCGCCGAGGTGCCCGAGCCGTCGCTCTGGCGGGCGCTCGTGTTCGAGCCGCGCCGCCTCGTCGAGGTCGTCGTCGACTTCCTCGTCATCTGCGGCTCGTTTCTCGCCGCCTACCTCCTCGTCGTCGGTGGGACGGGGACGGAGTACGAGCGCTCGGTCTTCCTCTCCGCTCTGCCCATCCTGCTCGCCACGCGCTACGTCTTCTTCGTCGCGCTCGGCGTGTACCGGAGGGTCTGGCGGTTCGCGACCGCTCGCGACGTCGTCCCGCTCGCAGTGGGCTGCGCCGCGTCGGCGATCGTCGCCTGCCTCGTCCTCGTCGCGTTGCGCCCGATCGGGTCGTTCCCCGCGGTCGAGATCTTCGTCGTGGACGCCGTCCTCGCCACGCTTCTCGTCGGAGCGTCCCGGCTCACCCTCAGGCTCCTGCCGGAGCTGAAGGGCCATCGACGTCATCGCCGCCGCGTCCTCGTCGTCGGCGCCGGGTCTTCCGGCCGTGGCCTCGCTCGCGAGCTGAGAGAGAGCCAGGAGGCCCGCGTCGTCGGGTTCCTCGACGACAACCCGCGCGTGCGCAGGCGCCGCATCCTCGGGATCACCGTCGTCGGAAGCACGGACGAGGCCGAGCGGGCGATCGCGAGCACACGCGCGGAGGAGGTGCTCGTCACCATCCCCGACGCCCCGACCGAGCGGCTCGACGCCGTCGTGCGTGCATCGGAGGCCGCGGGGATCCCCTGCCGGATCGTCCGCAGGCGGACGGAGTTCTCGGCACCCGAGCCGGTCGAGGCCTCGCTCTCGTGAGCTCCGCACGAGGCGACGCGGGGCCGGCGCGCCTCGACCTCCTCGCCCGCTTCCAGACCGCGATGCCGCTCCTCATCGTCTATTTCGCACTGGCCGCGCTCTATGCATGGCAGGCATCGCGCCACCCGGTACCCACGATCTTCACCGACGAGCTCGAGCTCACGCTTCTCTCCCGCGCGATCGCCGAGACGGGCGAGCCGGCGCGCCGCGGGGAGCCCTACGGGCCGGCGACGCTCGTCGCGTACTTCCTCGCGCCGGTGTGGTGGCTCGCGTCCACGTCCACCGCGTACGCCGCCGCGAAGCTCCTGCTCGTCCTCGCGATGACGGCGACGGTCTTCCCCGCCTACGCGCTCGCGCGGCTCGTCGTCTCGCGCTGGTACGCGCTGGCCGCGGCCGGGGGCGCGACGGCCGTTCCCGCCCTCGCGTACTCGACGATCATCGTCGAGGAGCCGCTCGCCTACCCCATGTCGACGCTGACGCTCTGGCTCATCGCCCGTGCGCTCGTCGGCCCCACGTGGATGAGCGTCGCGGTCGCCGCGGTCGCCTCCGCGGCCGCGGCCCTCACGCGCACGCAGCTCGCGATCCTCTTCGCGGTGCTCGTGCTCGGCCTGCTCTGGCTCGGCTGGGAGTCGGAGCGCGTCCGGCGCTGGCGCTCGGAGTGGTCGCGCTGGGACTGGGCCGGGGCCGTGATGCTCGTCGTGGGCGTCGCGCTCGGCTTCGCGGCCCTCTTCGGCCACTACTCGACGAGCTGGCGGAACACGACCGGCTTCTACAAGGACCGGATCTTCGAGCACGGGGTGTGGGCGATGGGCGCGCTCGCGATCGGGATCGGGATCATCCCGATGGTCGTCGGGATCGCGGCACTCGCGCGCCCGAAAGGCGAGCCGCGTGAGCCGCGGACGCGCGCGTTCGTCGTCACGAGCGTCGCCGCGATCGCCGTCTTTCTCGCGTACGCGGGCATCAAGGGCGCGTACATCTCGACCGTCTTCGCGACCCTCGTCGTGGAGCGAAACGTCATCTACCTCGCGCCCGTCCTCTACGCAGCCACGGCGCTGGCCGTGGAGCGAGGGGTCGGACGGGGCTGGGCGATCGCGGTGGCGACCGCTTTCACGCTCTACGTCGTCGTCTCGACGCCGCTCCACCTCGAGCACTACCCGTACTACGAGGCACACGGGCTCTCGATCGCCGCGTTTGCGAACCGGGAGCTCGAGTGGCCGGAGGGCCGGATCGAGAACGCCCTGCTCGTCGTGTGCGGCCTGGCGCTCGCCCTCGTCCTCGCACTCCGCTTCCTCCGCCGTGACTCCGGCGCGTACCGCCTCCTCGTCGGGACGGCCGCGGTCTTCGTCCTCGCCTGGACACTCACCGCCCAGGTCTACGCCGCCGAGGGCGAGCGCGACCTCTCGACCCGGATCGCGAGGAACCTCCCGGCGCCGTACGACTGGGTCGAGGAGGAGACGAACGGCGGCTCGGTCGTCGTCGTCGGCCAGCAGGTCGCCGACCCCACCAACGTGTGGCTGACCGAGTTCTTCAACCCGTCGATCCGGAAGATGTGGAGCCTCGACGGCACCGCGCCCGGCCCCGGGCCCATCCTCACGCCCGATCTCGTGGCGGCGGACGGGACGCTGACGCCGCCTCCGGGGACGGACTACGCGCTCGGGATCAACGGAGTGGAGCTGCAGGCGCCGATCGTCGAGCGTCGGGGCACGACGACGCTCTACCGGCTCGGCGGGCGGCCGCTGAAGCTCGCCTCGGCCGTCACCGGCCTCTACTCGGACGGGTGGATCGGGGACACGGACGGAAACGGCATCGCGGAGGCCGCGTACACGCGGTACGACGTGTCCCGCGACGGCCCCGGGTTCGCGCTCGTCAAGCTCTCCCGCGTTGCCTGGTGCGGAGGTGACGTCCCGGGCCGGGCGACGGTCCGCATCGGACCTGTCGCGATCGGCGAGGACCGGCAGCCGACGATCACCGAGGTCACCGACACGCAGGTGAACACCGTCCACCAGTGCGTGACGACGCCGTTCCTCCTCCCCGTGCCGAACGTCCCGTGGCGCGTCGAGGTGACGATCGAGCCGACGTTCTCGCCGCACGACCTCGATCCCTCGAACTCCGATCGGCGACGGCTCGGAGCGGAGATGGACGTCGGCTTCCAGCCGCTGTTCGACCGCTAGCCGCGCGACGCCGCGACGAGGTACGTGAACCGAAAGCGGAGGGCGACCCGCGCGACCGGCCCCGACCGCTCGAGCGCCTTCGCAACGGCGAGCATCGGGCCTGGAAGCGCGACGGTCTGCGGGACGAAGAACGGTCGCACCGCGATCCGGCCGAGCCCCGCGGCGCGCAGGTCGGCGAGGACGTCGCCGAGGCGGTACTGGCGCGGGTTGAGGTCGATGACGATCTTCTTCTCCGTGTAGCCCGCGACGTGACGGAAGAAGGCGCGCCGGTCGCGTGCGTAGTAGATCGCGCGGAAGACCGTCGTCGCGGCCACGTGGCCGGGGGGCGCGTAGTCGTTCAGGTCGCCGACGTCGACGGGTGCGCGACGGTGCAGGCGGGCTCGCGCCTCCTCGGCCATCTCCGGGGTCGAGTCGACACCGCGGTAGCCTAGGCCGCGCTCGAGCAGGACGTCGCCGAGGCCGCCGTCGCCGCAGGCGAGGTCGAGGACCTCGTCCCCGGGCTCGAGCGTCGGGCCGAGGCCGACCACGAGATCGGCGCGGTGCGCGAGGTACGAGCGCGCGTCGGCGTACGCGCGCTCGGTCCAGTCCTCGGCCTGGCGGGCGAACTGCTCCCGCTCGCTCACAGGGCGAGAAGCCGCTCGGGGTGCTTGCGAACGAAGCGCGCCATGCCGCGTGCGTGCCAGAGCGTGTGTCGCGAGAGAAAGCGCTTGTCGATGACCGCGGCGTAGTCGTGCGTGACGACCGCCGCGGGCACGTACCAGCGCTCCCAGCCGGCGCGCATCGCCCGGTAGCAGAGGTCGATGTCCTCGACGTAGTGGCGATAGCCCGCGTCCCAGCCGCCGATCTCCTCGAGCATCGTCCGCCGCATGAGCAGGAACGCGCCGAGCATCCAGTCCGCCGGCACCGGCTCTCTCGGGCGGTCGTCGAGCTCGTAATGGCCGCGCTGCGTGTAGGTGCCGCTGAGACGGCGAAGGGGCGTGCGCCGGACCAGCGTCCCGCCGACCGTCGGGAACCGACGCCGCGAGGGCTGCCAGCTCCCGTCGGGCCACCGCACCTCCGGGCCTGCGATGCCGCAGCGGGGATGAGCGTCGGCGAAGGAGGCGAGCGCCTGGACCGCGTCCGGCCGGGCGATCGCGTCGGGGTTGGTGGCGAGGACGTACTCGCCGGAGGTCGCGGCGATCCCGAGGTTCACGTTCGCTGACAGCGTCAGGGGGCGCCGGTTCTCGAGGACGCGGACGCCTTCCGGCACGGCGCTTGCCGAGCCGGGGGCGTTGGCGACGACGAGCACCTCGTCCACCTGTGGGAGGAGCGCGGGCAGCGATACGCACAGCTCGGGCGCGTGCCCATGCGAGACGACGACGGCCGAGACCTTCACCGGCCGAGTATGTCGCGGTACACGGCGAGCGTCCGCTCGGCGCTCGCGCGCCAGGTGAACGCCCGAGCGCGCTCGAGCCCCGCCGGGACGAGACGCTCGCGCTCCTCGACGGCCTGCCGGATTCCCTCCGCGAGCCGCGTCTCGGCGACGAGCACGGCCGCGTCTCCGGCCACCTCCTGGAGGGCCGGGTCGGGGACGGCCACGACCGGCGTCCCGCACGCCATCGCCACGAGGACGGGCAGGCCGAATCCCTCGTACCGGGACGACTGCACGAGGCAGGCCGCGCCGCGGTACAGCTCGGCGAGCCGCTCGACTTCGACGTAGCCCTCGAGCCGTGCGCCACGGCGGCGCAGCTCGGCAGCGAGCGAGGCGTCCTTCGCAGGCCCGACGGCGACGAACGAGAAGCCCGCCGACCTCGCCGCCTCGAGGGCGGCCAGCTGGTTCTTTCGGCGCTGGATCGCCCCGACGGAGAGCACGTAGTCGCCTGGGCCGACAATTCCTGTCGTGGCGGGCGAGAAGGCGGGGTCGACGCCGTTCGGTGTCACGACGATCCTCTCGGCGGGCACGCGGTAGAGATCGACGAGATCGCGCTTCGACCGCTCGGACACGGTGAGAACGCGCGCGGCACGGCGCGACGCGCGCGGCACGACCCGGCGGAACACGAGCCGGTCCTTCAAGCCCATGAGCTCCGGCTGCCGGACGAAGGAGAGGTCGTGCACCGTCACGACGCACGGGCACGGCGAGCGCAGCGGGAGCGCGTACTGCGTGTGGCACAGATCGGCGCCGAGCCGCTCGAGCGCGCGCGGGAGGGCCCAGGACATGCGCAGCTCCTGCGAGCGAGTCCGGAGCTCGACGGCCTCGACCCCGGCCGGCACGAGGTCCGGCCGGCGCGTGACCGCCGCCAGCGCGATCCCTGCTTCCGGCGCCAGCGGGGCGAGCTCACGGAGGAGGTTCCGCACGTAGGTCTCGTCCCCGGTGCGCTCGCGACCCAGGACGTCGGCGTCGACGACGACGCGCCCGTTCACGCGAGCTCCCTCCAGAGCGCCTCGACCGCATCGGCCGCGGCGCTCCAGGTGAACTGCGACGCGCGCGCGAGGCCGAGCGACACGAGCTCGTCGCGCCGCGCCGACGCCTCCGCGATCCCCGCCGCGATCGAATCAGGGCTGAGCGGATCGACGAGCACGGCCGCGCCACCCGCGACCTCCTCCATCGCGGTCCCGAACGACGTCACCACCGGGACGCCACACGCCATCGCCTCGAGCACCGGAAGCCCGAAGCCCTCGTACAGCGACGGGTAGAGGACACAGCGCGCTCCGCGGTACTGCGCGGCGAGCTCGCGGTCGGGCACCTCGCCGACCCACCCCTCGACGTCCACGCCGCCCCACCCGCGAGCGCCGATGACGCGGAGCTCGACTCCTGCGAGCCGCGCGGCCTCGACGGCCCGGGCGAGGTTCTTGCGCGGCTCGAGCGTCGCGACCGCGAGCACGTAGTCGCCGTCCGCCTGCGGGCCGTCGGCCGTGAAGACGGCATCGACGCCGTTCGGGACGACCCGGACGCGATCGACGGCGACCCCGGCGAGCGCAACCACCTCGTTCCTCGTGAACTCCGACACCGCCACGACTGCGGTCGCGGCGCGCAGCACGTTCCGTAGGCCGGCCCTCCCGTACTGGCGATGCCAGCGCGCGAAGGCCTCGGGGAAGCGCAGGATCGCGAGGTCGTGCACCGTGACCACCGTCGGGATGCCGGCTCCGGTCGGCCCGCGGAACGTCGTGCAGTGGAGGAGGTCGAGACCGCGCGCGCGCCGCGCGACGCCAACCGGGTACCAGAGCGCGTCGCGGGTGACGCTCGCGAAGCGTCCCGGCCCACCGAAGGACAGGAGCTCGAGGTCGAGCCCGGGTCGGCCACGGAGCGCACCGACGAGCCCGCGCACGTGCCGCGCCGTGCCCGCCCGCGTCTGGACGAGCGGTGAGACGTCCACACCGACCCTCACGACCGGGCTCCGGCGAGCGAGCGAGCGGCCGCGCGCACCGCATCCTGGGGCTCCGGGTAGCGGAGGAGCGCGACGGCCTCCTCCGCCGAGCACCACCGGTAGCCAACGTGCTCGTCGTCGAGCGCAGGTTCCCAGCCGGGCGGGGACTGCGCGGCGAACGCGGTCACGACGATCACCTCCACCTCCGGCTCGAAGCGCGCTCGGACCTCCGGAGGCTCGTCGGCGAGGGAGTACACATACGTGCGTCCGAGCGGCGCGATGTCGCTCCCCAGCCCGGTCTCCTCCAGGAGCTCGCGCCCGGCGGCGACGTCGGCCTGCTCCCCCTCCTCGAGCGCGCCGGCGACGACGTGCCAGTAGCCCTGGCGCTCGGGGGAGCGCTCGAGGACGAGGAACTCGGGCCCGTCGACTCCTGGACGGTGTACGACGACGAACACCTCCTCTGGCCTTCTCACCGGGTCGCGTCCTCGTAGCCACGGAGGAAGATCTCGCCGACGGCACGCCAGGTGAAGCTCGTCGCGTGCTCGAGGCCTGCGCGGGACAGCCGCTCGCGGTCGCCGAGCGCGTCCTCGATGGCCGCCGCGATCGCGGCCGGATCGTCCGGGTCGGCGCGCACGGCGGCGCTCCCGCTCGCCTCGTCGAGGGACGGATGCGCGGAGGAGACCACCGGGCAGCCGCACGCCATGGCCTCGATGACGGGGATCCCGAATCCCTCGAAGCGCGACGGATAGACGGCGACCGCGGCGCCCCGGTAGAGGCGAGCGAGCTCCTCGTCGGGGACGAAGCCGAGCCGGCGGACACGCGGGTCGTCGAGGAATGGCTGCTCGCCCCAGCCCTCGGCACCGACCACCGCGAGCAGGAGATCCACGCCGAGCAAGCGGTGCGCCTCGACGAGCGACTGCAAGTTCTTCCGGGGCTCGAGGGTGGCGACCGTGAGCACGTACGGAGCGCCGAGATCGGCGGCCGGCCCCTCGGCCCGGAAGACGTCCATCACCGCCGGACGAGCGACCTTCACGCGCCCGGGCTCCACCTCGAGCGTCTCGACGACGTCCCGCCCCGTGTACTCGGAGTTCACGAAGACGACGTCACAGGTCTGGGCTGCGTTGCGGTACTTGCGCGTGTGCATCGAGCGCGTCCTCGCGGTCGTCCACTCGGGATGGTGCAACGGCACGAGGTCGTGGATCGTCGTCGCCCGGACTCCCGAGCGCTGTGGCGGGAACATCCAGTCGCTGAAGTGGAGCACGTCCACCTCGCCGAGCAGCCGCTCGACCGGAGGACGGCCGAGCCCGCTCCAGGCGGTACGCAGCGCATGCGAGAGGGGAAGCCGCCACGCCCGCAGCTCGACGTCGATCCCGTCGAGCGCCGCGCGGATCCGGGCCGGGCCGCGAAGGCTCGTCGGGGCGAAGGCCACGACCTCGTGCTCGGCGCCCGCGACCTCGACGAGGCCCGCGAGCGAGCCGCGGATGTAGTTCCCGATCCCGAGCAGGGGATGCGAGAGGGGCGAGACGTCGAAGGCGATCCTCATCGGGCGGCCGACGAGACGTACCGGAAGCCGTCGAAGTGGGCACCGAGGACGCGGTCGTCGTCGCTCTCGCCGGCGGTGACCTGCGAGGGGATCGCGGTCGGCGTGACTGTGAACACCATCCTGCACTCGTCCGCCCCCGGCGGCGGCGCGAGCGGCACCGAGAGTGCAGCGTGCCCGCCCACCGGCAGCCGCACCCGGCCGATCTCCTTCCCACCCGAGCGCGCGACGACGGTCTGCGGCTCGAGGAAGAGCGCGGCGTCGCTCGAGAGCTCGACGACGAGACGTCCGGGAGCGCACCGCCTGCGCACATACGTGACGTTCTCCCCCGACCACGTGTCACCCGAATGTAGGCCGTCGACCCGCGTCGCCGACACGAGCGGAGCGCTCACACGCCAGAGACGTATGCCCCATCCGAGGTCGAAGGCGATCGCGTCGCCGGCCGGCTCGAACGTGGCGTCGGCGAGGAGGTACGGGGTCGTGACGGGCTCGCCGTCCGGAAGCGTCACCGCGCCGGTGCGCGGGTCGATCGTGACCCGGGTCTCCGGGAGCGCTCCCGGCGTCGGAGCGTCGACGTAGTACACGGAGCCGACGCCGCGACTGAAGAATTCGTTCAGGTTCACGGTCAACCGGTCCGTCCGCCCCGTCCAGAGGAAGGCAGCGGTGGCGCCGTCGGGGAGGGCGCGGTCGACCCAGTCGCGCTGGGGCGCCCGGATTCCCTGGAACAGCACCCCCTGCGAGAACCGCTCGAAGCCGTGCGCTCCGAACCAGATCGGTCTCAGCGACACGGCCCAGAGGCCGAGCACGAGAAACGGGAGGACGAGGATGAAGCGGCGCGGGACGAACAGGAACGCGGCGGCGAGAAGGATGCCCAGGGCGAATATGGCCGTTGCGATCCACTCCTCGCCGATCCGGTCCTGGAGCGACCAGAGCGGGAGCAGCATGAGCGTGTCCGTGATCGCGGAGGTCGTCAGGAAGCGGTCGAACGGGATCGCGAGCAGGACGAGCGCGCAGGCGGCCGCGGCGGCGACCGAGACCACCCGGGGCCGTGGCGCGCCGCGCTCGATCCAGGCGAGCAGGGCGATGAGGAAGAGCGGCGCGACGTAGAACATGTTCCGTTCCTCGATCCGGAGCGAGAAGACTGAGGCGAATGCCGCAACGACGGGCACGACGCAGACCGTCAACGCCAGGGTCGCGGCGAGGAACGCCTGCAGTCGCCGATCGAGCGAGCGCGCCCGGGCGACGAGGACGATCGTCGCCGCGAGGGGGATCACGAGGACGTAGAGGGCGAGCTCGGCGACGTGCCAGGCGAGGTAGCGGAGCACCTCTCCGAGCTCGTAATCCGCCTCGCCGACCGGCTCGTAGGCGCCGAGGAGGTCCTGGGGCGACTCCCCGGTGACGAGCCTCACCGCGAGCGCGAGCGCGCCGAGCCCCGCGAGCGCCCCGAACAGCACGCCGTAGCGCCGGATCGCCTCTCGCATGCCGAGCCCTTCGAAGACGGCGAGCACGAACGGGGCGAGCAGGATGGCGGGCACGAACGTCGCGGCCTGGACGCGCGTGGCGAAGGCGAGGGCGACGAGGGCGACGAGGAGCGCGACGCGGAGCGCCGTTGGCCGCTCGAGCACGTGGACGAGGACGAGGGTGACGACGAGGAAGAGGGGGTAGAAGACGTTCTCGGTCATGACGGTGCCCGTGTACGCGAGCGAGGGCACCGCGACGGCGAGGACCGCCGCGAACAGCGAGAGCCGGGTGCCGACGACCCGCCGGGCGAGGAAGTAGGCGGGGATCGCCGCAAGCGACATCACGACCGAGTTGACGACCTTCACGGCCGCGTACGCGTCGACGAGGCCGTCGAAGGCGAGATACGTGGGCGCGACGACGAGCGGGTACACGATCCCGAGCCCCGGGTCGGGAGTGTCCCGGACCAGCGGCTCGCCCGCGTCTGCGAGGCCGCGGGCGACCTCCGACCACAGGATCTCGTCGACGATGACGAACGGGGAGACGATCCCGCGGCCGAGCACGACGCGGAAGAGCGCCGAGAGGCCGACGATCGCGGTGAGCCAGGCCCAGACGGGGACGCGGTCGAGGCTACGGCGCAAGGTCGACCTCGGCGAGGCGCTCGGCGAGCTCCGACGACTCGCGGGTCGCCGGCGCGATACCGACGTCCGCCGCGGCCTCGCTCACCTCGCGCAGCACCGTGTCGACGACCGCGGGGCCCCCCGCCGTCTCCTCGAGCGCCGCCGCGTAGCGATCCGCGACCCGCTCGAGGTCGTGGTCGCGGCGGGCGAGCTCCGCGCCCGCGCGACCCATCCTGCCGCGCACGTCCTCCCGCGAGAGCAGCAGCTCGAGCGCGGCCTCGAGGTCGTCCTTCTCGCGCTCGTCCACCGGCACCTTCAGGGCGACGTCCGCCGGGAGCTCGGAGAACCAGCCCACGTCCGAGACGACGAGGGGCTTGCCGAGCGAGAGCGCCCTGATCACGCTGCCGGAGGTCTCGCCCATCGTGGGGTGGCGCAGGTTCACGCACACGTCGGTGCCGGCCATCAATGCCCAGAGCCGCTCCTCGTCGACCCAGCCCTCGCGCACGAGGCCCTCGTTCGCGAGCCCCAGGCGCTGGATCCTGCGGTCGAGGTCGAAACCCGGCGACGTCGGCCCGACGAGGAGGAGCGTAGCCGGATGGCGGTCGCGGACGCGGGCGTATGCACGGAGGAGCTCGGGGATCCGTTTGCTCGAGTTCACGACGCCGAAGCAACCGACGACGAGGGCCTCGTCGCTCCGCTCGGGCCTGACGTCCGGAACCGGCCAGGCGGGATGCGGGACGACCCAGATCCTGCGGTCGTAGCCGGAAGCGCGGGCGAGCGCCGCCACGGCGTTCGAGTGGACGACGAGCGTCGTCGCGTGCTCGAGCACGAACGACGCGAGCGGGAACTCCTCGGGCCGGGACTCCCAGAGGGGAGGGATGCGCTTGTCGAGAACGCCGTGCGCGAGCAGGCGCCCGACGACACCGTGGTCTCGCTCCATCGCGTCGAGGTAGCCGTGCCCGTCACGGCGGCCGACCGTCAAGCCCGCCACGAGGTGGTGGAGCACGAAGTCATGGAGGACGACGACCCCCGGCCGGCGGCGGAGCGCGTCCACGATCCAGGAGTGCGCGTCCGGGTTGTTCCCGACGTGGTAGAGGCAGAGTTCGACCCCGCGCGGCGCTCGCTTGCGACCCCGACGCTGGACGACGAGGTCGACCCGCCTGCCGAGTGCGGGCACGAGGAGCGCCGAGTAGTCGGCGACGCCCGTGCGCTCCGGGGGCATGGGCGAGTAGTAGGCGACCTTCATGCGAGGAGCCTCTCGATGGCGCGGCTCCAGGTGACCTCCGCAGCGATCGCCTTCCCCGCCCGGCCGAAGGTCGCCGCCTCGTCGCGATGGTCGCGCAACCAGCCGGCCGCCCGCGCGACCTCGTCCGCCGCCGGAGAGACGACCATGCCGGTGCGGCGGTCGCTGACGACCTCGAGCGGGCCACCGGCGTCGGTCGTGGTCAGGACGGGCTTCTCGGAGAGGAAGGCCTCGAACGGGACCATCCCGAAGTCCTCGTCCACGGGCGCGTAGTAGACCGCGAGGCAGCGGCCGTAGAGATCGGCGAGCTCGTCCTCGGTGACCCGGCCGGCGAAGCGCGCCCGCTCGTCGAGCGAGCGTGCGCGGGCGAGCTCCTCGAGCCGCGCGCGGTCCGGGCCGTCACCGACGATCACGACCTCGAGCGAGGGGTCGATCGCCGCGGCCTCGAGGAGGAGGTCGATGCGCTTCGCGCGATCGAGGCGGTTGACCGAGAGGACGAAGTCGCCGTAGGACTCGCACCGGTAGGCGAGCTCCTGCGGCGGGGGCGGGAGCACCTCGGCCTGGAGGCCCGTCGTCCGCTCCAGGCGGCCCGCGACGTTGCGCGACGTCGCGAAGAGCCGCGCCGCCTCGCCGAGCGCGACGCGGTCGAGCGCCTGCACCTTCCGCCGGATCGCGCGATCCTCGGGCGAGTCGCCAAACTGCCCGAGCTCGGTCCGGTCGAGCTCGTAGGCCTGCCGGAACTGGTGCAGGAGCCACACGCGCTTGTTGCGGTGGCGGACGAGGTACGACGGGAACTTCGTCGCGACGACGAGGTCGATCGGGCGGCCGTCCGCCTCGTCGAGGTCGAGCAGCCGCCAGAGGAACGCCTGCGTCAGCACGCGGGCGCCCGGATACCACTTGAACGGGACCGTGACGAGGTCGGCATCGTGCCCGTGGGCGCGAAGCTCCTCGACGAGGCGGTCGGCCATGATCTCCGCGCCACCGCGCTCGAACGGCACCTGCGGCCTGACGACGGCGATCCGCATGTGCTACCCCGTGAGGCTCTCTCGAGCGAAAACCCCTGCACATCCCGCATTTCTGGCTCCGTCAGAGGGCATCGCGGCATTCTATCGGCGGCGTCCGCCGGGTCAGGCGCCGCCGAGGCGGCGGCGGATCTCGTTCGGGTCGGGCTCGCTCTCGGTGCGCATCCAGGGCTGGAGGTCGCCCTTCACCACCGCGAACGCGAAGAGGTTCGCCTGGCCCGGGAACACGGTCACGAGCGCACGGAGCGGCCAGCGCGCGGCACGCCAGGCGCTCTTCCCGGTCGCCTCGAGGATCGACACCGGCAGCTCGAGCTCCCTGAACCAGAGGAACCGGTGCCGACGCTCGGGTGCGGCCGACCGGATCGTCTTCGCGACCTCGCGCTCGGTCCAGCGGTAGACGTAGTTGGGGACGGCGCTGTTGGCGACGCCGCCCGCGCGGAAGCCCTCGGCGGCGACGACGGTGAGCTCGTACTCCTCGGCCACCCCCAGGCGATTCGCGAGCCGCATCAGCGCCGAGTCGCGCGCCTCGAGCGCGAGCACGCCCAGCCGGGAGACGCGATAGAGCTCGAGGAG
>JBOHBB010000174.1:0-4722 GCA_050698135.1 Gaiellaceae bacterium | reverse complement strand
TACGCCGCCTTCGCCGCCGTCGCCGTCGCCTCGCTCGTCCTGCTCGCCGCGCTCGCGGCGACGCTCGCGATCCCCGATGCCCGCTCGGCGCTCTTCCGTGCACTCCACATCGGAGGCGCCCGCATCGAGCTCGTCACCGAGCTGCCCGAGCTCCCGGCCGAGACCGACCTCGAGGGCGCGCTCGGCCGCCGCGTCTCGCTCGGGGAGGCGAGGCGGGATGCGGGCTTCGACCTGCTCGAGCTCGACGACGCGCCGGACCGCGTCTACCTGGGAGACCTGGGGACCGCCTGGTTCCTCTACGGCGAGCCCGGGCGAGTCCGGCTCCTCGTCGCGCAGACCCCCTTCCACTCGGTCGACCAGGAGCTCCTCCTGAAGAAGCTCGCCGCTCCGGGCACGCTCGTCGAGCCCGTCACGGTCGGCGGCGCCGAAGGTGTGTTCCTGAGCGGTGATCCGCACTTCCTGCTGCTTCTCGACGAGCTCGGCAACCCGGTCGAGGAGAGCGCGCGCCTGGCCGGGAACGTGCTGCTCTGGGAGGCCGGCGGGCTCGCCTTCCGGCTCGAGGGCGAGTTCACGCGCGAGCAGGCGCTCGAGCTGGCCGAGTCGCTGCGCTGATCGACCTGACGCGTCCGGCCTCGCGGCTAGCCTCCGCCCCGTGCCCGTGACGCCGGTGCGCGAGCTCGAGCTCGACCTCGACGCCTTCGAGGGCCCATTCGACCTGCTGCTGACGCTCCTCCTCAAGGAGGAGCTCGAGCCGCGCGAGGTGGACATGGCTGCGATCGTCGTGTCCTTCGTCGAGGTCCTCGCCGAGCGCGACGAGCTCGACCTCGAGGCCTGCGGCGAGTTCCTCGTGCTCATCTCGGCCTTGCTCGAGCTGAAGGCGCGCGCGCTCTTCCCGGACGAGGCGGCCGAGCTCGCGGACCTCGAGCCTGAGCAGGCCGCGGAGGAGCTCGCGCGGCGCCTCGCCGAGTATCGGCGCATGAAGGAGGCGTCGGCGTGGCTCGCGGAGCGGCTCGCAGGGGAGAAGGACCGCTGGTTCCGTCTCGGGCCCGCGCCGCTCGCTCCACGTGGAGAACGGCGTCTCGCGCCGCAGGACGCCGACACGCTCGCGTCCGCGGTCCGCGCCCTCGCCGCGCCGCCGCCGAACGTCTCGCTCGGGCACATGGCCCTCCGCTTCCCGCCCGTCTCCCAGTTCCTCGAGCGCTTCCGGGCGGTGCTCTCCCGGCGCAGCCGCTTCGACTTCGACGCGGAGGTCGCGGGCCTGTCCCGGGTCGAGCAGGCGGTCGCGTTCCTCGCGCTGCTCGAGCTGCGCAAGGCGGACGAGATCGGCCTAAGCCAGGCCGCGCCGTTCGCCCCGATAAGGGTTTCCAGAGCCGACGTCGAAAGGACGAAAACGTGGACAGCACGCTCCGCCTGATCGCGCCGAACCCCGTCGACCGGCTCGCCCGCACGATCGAGGCGCTCCTCGTCGTCGCGTCCGCTCCGCTCTCCGCCGCCGAGCTCGCGGAGGCCGCGGCGGACGACGTGGAGCGCGTGGAGACCGCACTCGCCCTGCTCGGCGAGCGCTACGCCGAGGCGCGCAGCGGAATCGTGCTCGAGCGCGTCGCCGGCGGCTACGCCTTCCGGGCGAGCCGCGACGCAGCCGACGCGTGTGCCCGCCTCTTCGAGCGCCCGGTCGAGCGCGGGCTCTCGCAGGCCGCGCTCGAGACGCTCGCGATCGTCGCGTACCTCGGCCCGTGCTCACGACCCGAGATCGCGCGCATCCGCGGCGTCGCGGCCGACTCGGCGGTCGCCAGCCTCGTCGAGCGTGGCCTCGTCGTCGAGGCCGGACGCGAGCACGCCCCAGGCGGCGCCGTCCGCTACCGCACGACGCCCGTGTTCGAGCGCGTCTTCGGGCTCGAGAGCCTCGCCGCCCTGCCGCGCCTCGACGACCTCGGCGAGGACACGGACGCGCTCCGCGACCGGTTGCTCGAGGTCGCCTCCGCCCGCGCGTCGTAGGCCTCGCCCGGGCGGCGCACGTCGCTGCCGCAGCCGCCCCGCTACAGCTGCCAGGTGCCTTGACGGAGCACGGGGACGACGTCCCCGGCGCCGGTGATCCCGTCGACCTCGAGCTCGGGACTCCCGATCATGAAGTCGACGTGGACGGTGCTCGCGTTGATCTGGGCCTTGTCGGCAGGGTCCTCGACGGGATGGTCGTACCCGTTCCCCAGCGCGATGTGGCTGGCGGCGTTCTCGTCGATGAGGGTGTCGAAGAACACGGTCTCGAGCGGGCCGATCCGCCCCTCCCCGTCGACGAGCGCGAGCTCACCGAGCCTCGACGCACCCTCGTCCTTCGCCGCGACCGCACGGAGCGCCTCGGCACCGCGGTCGGCGTCGATCTTGACCGCGCGCCCGCCTGAGAACTCGACCCTGATGCCCGAGATCACGGAGCCCGAGAGCTCGAGCGGCAGCGTCGCGGTGACGTGGCCGTCGACACGCTCCGGGTCCGGCGTCGTGAACGTCTCCTCCGTGGGAAGGTTCGGGAAGTGGCGCACGCCGTCGACCGTCTCCTGGTCGCCGGACTTCCAGCGGCACGAAGGGAGCAGCCCTACGGTGAGGTCGGTCCCGGGTCCGCGCAGGCGCATCGCGTCGAAGCGCCGCTCCGTCAGGCGCGCCGCGTTCGACTTCAGGGTCGCGACCCGCTCGACCCACGCGCCCCCGGGGTCGTCCGCGTCGAGGCGACAGATGTGCGCGACGGCCTCCCAGAGCCGATCGTAGGCGTCCTCGGGCGGAGCGTCCGGATGTACGGCCTCGGCCCAGGCACGAGTGGGAGCGGGGACGATCGTCCAGTTCGTCGTCATCCGGTTCACGACCTGTCCCACCTGCGGGAGGGAGGGGAGGCGATCGCGGCCGGCGCGAGCGGGGTCTAGGCCCTCGAGCGCGCGCGGGGCGTGGGGACCCGACAGTGAGATCCAGGCCGCGTGCTGATCGGACAGGTGGAGCAGTCGTTCGGACATCCACGGCGGGATGTAGTCGAGCGTCTCCTCGTCCGCGCCGGCGATGCGCTCCCGCTTGACCCAGTGGTCGAAGTAGAGAACGTCCACGTACTTTGCCCCCCGCGCGTACGCCGCGTGCGCGATCCTGCGCGTGAGACCCTCCTTCCCGATGAAGCTCGTCACCCCGACGAGCTGGCCCGCCTGGACGTTCGCGCCGAAGACGGCGAGCTCCGCGAGCTTGTCGGTCCACTCGTCGATCTGGCTCACGGGCGTCACCCTACCGCCGGGAGAATGCTTCCGATGCGCTTGAACGCGTTCCTCGCCAGGGCCGGCGTCGCCTCGCGGCGCCGCGCCGACGAGCTGATCACCGCCGGCCGGGTCCGCGTGAACGGCCAGGCGGGCCAGCTGAACACCGTCGTGGGCTCCCGCGACGTCGTGGAGGTCGACGGGAAGCGGGTCGCGCGCCAGCGGCTCGCGTACGTCGTTCTGCACAAGCCGGCGGGCGTCCTGACCACGGCGAGCGACCCCCGCGGGCGGCCGACGGTCGTCGAGCTCGTGCCTCACGAGGCTCGGATCGTCCCGGTGGGCCGGCTCGACTCCGACACGACCGGCGCGCTCCTGCTGACGAACGACGGCCCGCTCACGCACCGCCTCGCCCACCCCCGGTACGGGGTGCCGAAGGTCTACGAGGCTGTGGTGGAAGGCTCGCCGGGCGGCGACGCCGTGCGGGCGCTGCGCGAGGGCGTCGAGCTCGACGACGGCCCGACTGCGCCCGCCGAGGTACGCGTGCTCGGCCACTCGACAGGATCAACCGTGCTGGAGCTCACGCTGCACGAGGGGCGGAAGCACCAGGTCAAGCGGATGTGCGCCGCCGTGGGGCACCCAGTGCTCCGGTTGCATCGGAGCGGCTACGCGGGGCTCGGCGTCGAGGGGCTCGCGCCTGGCGAGTGGCGTGAGCTGACGAGGGGCGAGGTGGCTGCGCTGCAGAAGGCGGCGGGCATCTGACACCGCGTCAGCTGGTGGTCACGAAACCCATGCGCTCGTACATCGCCGCCAGGGTCGGAGCGGACGCCTCTCGGGCTTTGTCCGCGCCGACGGCGAGCAAGCGGGAGAGCTCCGCCGGGTCCGACCGGAGCTCCCGGTACCGGGCCTGGATCGGAGTGAGCAGCCCGACGAGCGCCTCTCCCACGGCGTCCTTGAACGCTCCGTACCCCTGCCCGTCGAACTGCGCCTCGACCTCGGCGATCGACTCGCCGGTCGCGACCGTCATCAGCTCGATGAGGTTCGAGATGCCCGGCTTCGCGTCGAGGTCGTGACGGACCTCGCGGCCGGAGTCCGCAACCGCGCGCTTGACCTTGCGAACGACGGAGTCCGGCTCGTCGAGCATCAGGACCTTTCCCTGCTCGGAGCCGAACGACTTCGACATCTTCTTCGTCGGCTCCTGGAGGTCCATCACGCGCGCGCCGGCTTCGGGGTAGACGCCCCTGGGCACGGTGAACGTCTCGCCGAAGCGGGCGTTGAACCGCTCCGCGATGTCACGTGCCAGCTCGAGATGCTGTCGCTGGTCGTCGCCGATCGGGACGATGTCGGTCTGGTAGAGCAGGATGTCGCCGGCCATCAGCGTCGGGTACGAGAAGAGCGCCGCGGACACGAACGCCTGCTGGTCGGCCTTCTCCTTGAACTGCGTCATCCGGCGGAGCTCGCCGAAGCTCGTCGCCGCGCCGAGCAGCCACGCCGCCTCGGCGTGCGC
>JBOHBB010000173.1:0-8521 GCA_050698135.1 Gaiellaceae bacterium | reverse complement strand
GGCTTTG
Source organism: Gaiellaceae bacterium (assembly GCA_050698135.1). GTDB lineage: Bacteria > Actinomycetota > Thermoleophilia > Gaiellales > Gaiellaceae > GMQP-bins7. Next base: position 8,514 of record JBOHBB010000173.1, on the reverse strand, counting down.
GGATCGTCTCCGAGGTCATCTCGTCGATGTCCCGGAAGCCGATCTTCGGCTACCGGCTGATGGCGCTCTCGCTCGTCGGGATCCTCGTCCTCGGGTTCTCGGTCTGGGCGCACCACATGTTCGTCGCCGGGATGGCCGACTGGCTGCGTGTGCCCATGATGATCACGACGCTGCTCATCGCGGTGCCCACGGGGATCAAGGTCTTCTCCTGGACCGCGACCCTGTGGCGCGGCCGGATCCACCTGACGACGCCCATGCTCTTCGCGCTCGGCTTCGTGACGATGTTCGTGATCGGCGGGCTCTCCGGGATCTACCTCGGCTCCGTGCCCATCGACATCGCAGCCTCCGACACGTACTTCATCGTCGCGCACATCCATTACGTGCTCTTCGGCGGCTCGGTATTCACGATCTTCGCGGGCGTCTACTACTGGTTCCCGAAGATGACCGGCCGCATGTACGACGAGCGGCTCGGCAAGCTCCACTTCTGGCTGACCTTCGTCAGCTTCAACCTCACCTTCTTCCCGATGCACTACGTTGGCCTGCGCGGGATGCCGCGCCGCGTATTCGACTACGACGAGGCGTTCGGCGACGTCAACTTCGTCATCACCGCCGCCTCCTTCGTGCTCGGTGCGTCGTTCGTCGTCTTCGTCTACAACATGACGATGAGCTGGGCTCGCGGTCCTGCCGCCGGCTCGAACCCCTGGCGCGCGCACACGCTCGAGTGGCAGGTCTCCTCGCCGCCGCCGATCTTCAACTTCGACGAGATCCCGCAGGTCGTCGCCGGCCCGTACGAGTACGGCGTCCCCGGCGCCCGTCATGCCGTGATGAGCCCGGCGAAGGAAGCCCAGGAGGTCCACGCGTGACGGACGCCGACCCCACCTCCGTGCTCGTCGTCGCCAACGAGACGCTCGTCGGCGGCGAGCTCGTGGCGGCGGTCGAGCGCCGAGCCCGGAAGGGCACGATCCGCGTCGCCGTCGTCGCCCCCGTCGCGCAGCCGAGGGAGGGCTACGTCGTCTACCGCGACTCGCGGCGAGCCGCGGCCGGCCGCCGGCTCGAACGCACGCTCACCGCACTGCGTGAGGCGGGGATCCCCGCCCACGGCGCGGTGTTCGAGGACGAGCCGCTCGCTGCCGTGAAGGACATCCTCGCCTCCGAGGAAGTCGACGAGATCATCGTCTCGACACATCCCGAGACGAAGTCCGGGTGGCTCCGGAAGAACCTCGTCGAGGAGATCCGCCGCATCGCCGGCGACCGCCCGGTCGAGCACGTGATCGCCGACGAGACCGCGCGGGTCGGCACGAACGTCCTCGTCGTAGCGAACGAGACCGTGCTCGGGGAGCCGCTCCTCGAGCGCATCCGGGCCCGTGCGCGGGAAGGCGATGCGAGCTTCCTGATCGTGTGCCCGCAGAGCGACCCGACGCGGGCCGAGCACCCGGAGGCCGAGCGCCGGCTCCGGGCCGCTCTCGCGACGCTGCGCGGCGAGGGGATCGAGGTCCACGGCCAGATCGCGCACCCCGACCCGTTCACGGCCGCGATGCAGGAGGTCCACGACGAGCGGACGGACGAGATCATCGTGTCGACCTTCCCCGGCGAGCAGCGCTCGTCGTGGCTCCGGCGCGACCTCGTCGGGCGCCTGCGGTCGGAGAGCGGCCTTCCGGTCGAGCACGTCGTCGTCGAGCGCGAGGAAGTCGAGGCTCCGGCGTGACCAGCCACGTCGAGGCGCTGCACGAGCATCACGGCCCGCCCGAGGCGAACCGGAGCTCGCGCGTCGACGCCCGCGTGCTCGGGATGTTCCTGTTCATCGCCTCGGAGGCGATGCTGTTCGGCTCGTTCTTCACGGCGTACTTCTTCGTCCGCGTCGTGAACCCGGAGGCGCCCGCGGAGTGGCCGCCCGAGCCCTACCACTTCCCGGTCTTCGTCGCGGGCGTGAACACCGCGATCCTCGTCACGTCCAGCTTCACGATGCACTGGGCGCTGCAGTCGATCAAGCGCGGGGAGCGGAAGGCGTTCCTCGCCGGGATGGTCCTCACGTTCTCGATGGGCCTCGCGTTCCTGCTCACCCAGGTCGTCGAGTACCTGAACGTCGGCTTCAACACGGGCGACGGCGCGTTCGCCTCGGTCTTCTTCGGCCTGACGGGGCTCCACGGCGCTCACGTCGCCATTGGGCTCACGTTGCTCGGGATGGTCATCATCCGCGGCTTCCGGGGCCACTACTCGCCGGAGCACCATCACGGCGTCGAGCTTCCCGGAATCTACTGGCACTTCGTGGACATCATGTGGATCGTCGTGTACTCCGCCGTCTACCTCATCTGAGGAGAGTCCGATGGAGAGCCCGTTCCGGAGTGAGGCGGCGGCGTTCCGGCTGCTGCTCGTCACCATCGGGGCGTTCGCGCTCATCGTCGCGGCGTCGTGGGTCGCGCCGTGGCTCGGCCTCCTCACGTTCCTCCTCCTCACGGCCGGCGCGGTCTGGCTCTACCTCCGCCAGCGCCCGCCTGCGACGCCGCCCCAGACCATCGAGCACGTCGGTGGTCCGGACGAGCGGCGCGTCCTCGTCGTGGCGAACGAGACGGTCGGCGGCGAGGAGCTGATGAGCGCCATCTCGGAGCTCGCCCTGAGCGGCACGACCGAGTTCTACGTCGTCTGCCCCGCGTTGAACTCGAGGCTCAAGACGTGGACCTCGGACGAGGACCCGGCGCGGGCCGAGGCCCAGAAGCGGCTCGACGCCACTCTCACCCGCCTCTCGTCCGTCGGGATCGAGGCGCGCGGTGAGGTCGGCGACGTCGATCCGCTGGTCGCGATCGAGGACGGCGTCCGGATGTTCCGCCCCGACGAGATCGTCGTGTCCACCCACCCTGCGGGACGCTCGAACTGGCTCGAGCGCGGCGTCGTCGCCGCCGTCCGCGAGCGCTTCGACGTGCCGGTGACGCACGTCGTCGTCGATCTCGAGACCGACGTCGCACGCTGAATCGTGTGACGTCACCTCCTGGTGACGGTCACCTGCTCGCGGCCCTAGTGCTACTTCCCGGCCGCGCCGGAGACGTACTCCGCGACCGCCGCGATCTGATCGGCGTCGAGCGAGTCCTTGAACGAAGGCATGACGCCCCGCCCGTTCGTCACGCGGTCGACGACGAGCGCTTCCGAAGGCTTCGACGCGTCGAGATTCGGGCCGATCGTGCCCGTCGTCCCGGCGTCTGCGAGCGTGTGGCACGCGGCGCAGTTCGCGGTGAAGATCGACTTGCCGTCGGCCTCTCCCCCGCCTCCGGGCGGAGCCGGCGCGACGCCCGTACCGGCGACTGAGCCGACGTAGGCGGCGATGTCCTCGGCGGCCTGGTGCTGGTCTTCGACGCAGAAAGCGTCGCCTTCGACGTCACCACACTCCGGGAGTGTCGTATCCGGGCCTGGCATCCCCGTCGCTCCGGTCGACGTCTGGGTGATCGGGAAGAGGATCTGGTCACGGACGACCTGGATGAACGTATCGGTCGTCATCCCGTCCGCTCGCGCCTGGGCGAAGGCGTCGTCGAGGTTCGGCCCGATGGTTCCTCTGGTTCCTGCGTCGGCGAGCGTGTGGCATGCACCGCATTGGGTCTCGGACGCGAGAAAGAGCTGCTTTCCGGCTCCCTGGCTCCCGCCCGCCGTGTAGCCGCCGGTGCCGCAGCCGGCGAGCGCGACCGTGGCCGCCGCACACGCGGCTCCCAGGAGTGCGGCGATCCTCACGGAGGGCGAGTCTAACCCGACGGGGCGATCTGCTGGCGCAACTGCTTCAGGATGCGCCTGACCTCGGGTGCGGTCGGGTCGTCGGGCGCCAGCCTCAGGAATGCCTCGTAGGCCGCGGCCGCGGTCCCGAAGTCGCCAGCCCCTTGCGCCGCCTGCGCGAGCTCGAGCTGGACGTTGGGATCCTTCGGCGTCGCGGCGGCGATCTTGCGGTAGGACCCGACGGCGTTCGACGCCGCCTGCTGCGCTTCCGAGAGCGCCAGCTGGTACTCCGTCGAGAGCTCGCCGCTGACCGCGCTCGAGATCGGGTCCGGATCGAGCGTCTTGCCGTCGAGCTGGAAGAGCCCGGTGACGCTGGAGCTCGGCGCGAGGTACGCAGCGCGAAGCTGCGCGATCTGCGCGCGCTGCTGCGCCTCGCCCGCCTGGGAGAGGTAGAGGCTGCCGAGCTCGCGCAGAGCGTCGACGTCCTTCGGCCGGAGCGCGACGAGCTCCTCGAGCGCTTCGATCGCGCCGGCGGCGTTCCCCTCGGCCTGCTGCGCGGTCGCCAGGTCGCGGAACGCCTGAGGATCCGTGGGGTTCTCGGAGACGCGCTTCTCGGCCTCCGAGACCGACGGCACCCCCGAGCCGCCGCCGGCGTCGCGGAAGATGTCGCCGACGCCGACGCCTCCGGCGCCGACCCCGAAGCCGACGAAGCCGAGCGCGAAGACGAGGGCGAGGAAGAGGAAGACCCACTTCGCCTGGCGCCGAAGGCGGGGGAAGAACATGGTGTCCTCGATCACGACGTCGGGTCGCCGTGTGACAGCAGCCGGGCGCGGGCGCTGTGCGCGGCGCCGATCAGCTCGTGCCATGCCTTCCCTCCTTTCTCGTAGCGCGTCGTGCCGGACACGAGAGTAGCGACGACGCGCTCGGGGGATCCTCCGAGAACCGTCGCCGTAACGGGATCTTCCCACGGGAGGAACGGCGTGTCGGCGAGCGACAGGACGGTGAGATCCGCCCGCTTGCCCGCCACGAGGGAGCCCGTCTCGTCGGCGATTCCGAGCGCGCGCGCTCCGCCGAGCGTCGCCAGCTCGATCGCGTCCTCGGCGGTGAGCGCGTCGGGGCGGCGCTCCCGGGCGCGCGCCGCTGCGATCGCCCCGCGCAGCTCGTCGAACATGTCGAACGACGGCGTCGAGGCCGGGCTGTCCGTCGCGATGCAGACCCGGATCCCGGCGTCTCGGAGCGCCGCGAGGGGCGCGATGCCGCACCCGAGGAGCGCGTTCGAGCGGGGGCAATGCGCGACCGCGACGTCGTTGGCGGCGAGGAGCTCGATCTCCTCGGCGTCCGCCTGCACGCAGTGCGCGGCCAGGACGTGCGGCCCGAGCAAGCCCGCCTCGGCGAGCATCCTGATGCCGGTGGTCACGGGCGGTGGCACGAGGAGCTCGGCGAAGTCCCGCCAGCTGCCGGACCCCGTACGCAGGAACTCGGTCTCCGCCTCGCTCTCGGCGAGGTGCGTCGCGACCGGGAGCCCGAGCTCCGCGCTCGCGCGGTAGACGTCGACGGTGCACGTGTACGGCGCGTGCGGTGAGATCCCGAGACGAACTCGCTCCGAGAACGCGTCGGCGACCCGCTCGTGGATCCGGTGGAACCGGTCGAGCGCGCGCTCGTCCTCCCCGAAGACCTCGAGGTACACGATCGCGCCGAGGCCGAGCTCGGCGCAGGCGGTCGCGGCCGCGCCGCCGAAGCTGCAGTCCCCGACGGTGGTGATTCCCGAGCGCAGGCACTCGAGCGCGCCGAGCCGTGCGATCGCCTCCATCGCGTCGACGTCGAGCCGCTGCTTCCGCTCCACGTGCAGGGCGATCCAGGGACCGAACGAGAGCCCGTCACCGAAGCCCGCGTACACCGCGTACTCGAGATGGCTATGGGCGTTCACGAACCCCGGGAGGATGACGGCGTCCGGGTAGCGCTCACCCTCCCCGAGCTCCGCGCTCGTTCCCACCGCAGCGAGTCGCCCGTCGTCCGCGATCGCGACTGCGCCCTCGCGGATCGGGGCCCCCTCGACGGGGACCACCCAGTCCGCCGAGAGGATCCTCATAGGTCGGCGGCCAGGTCGTCTCCCCATGCGCGCTGCCAGCGGCGCTCCATCAGCACGGAGAGCCAGATGGAGAGCTCGAAGAGGATGACGAGCGGGACGACCTCGAACGCGAGCGAGACCGGGTCGACGGTGGGAAGCAGGATCGCGAAGACGAGGAGGAGGACGAAGGCGATCTGCCGGTTCGCACGGAGCTGCGAGGAGGTCAGGACGCGTAGCCGGACGAGCCCGAGCACGAAGATCGGCATGAGGAAGGCGAGTCCACCGGCGAGCAGCGTCCACGAGACGAACGACAGGTAGTAGCTCGCCCGGATCTGGTTGTCGTAGATCTCGTCGTCGAAAGTGGTCAGGAAGTCGAGGGCTCGCGGCAGGACGACGTAGTACATGAAGACCACGCCGCACGCGAAGAGCCCGGTGGCGAGCGCGACGAAGCCGAGGACGACGCGTTGCTGATGCACCTCGACCGCCGGCGCGAGGAACGACCAGACCTGCCAGAGCAGGACGGGGAGCGCGAGCGCGATCCCGGCGAGCAGGCTTACCTTGACCGAAGTCGTGAACGGCTCCGTGACGCCGAGCGTGACGAGCCGCTTGTCGTCCGGGAGGGGCTCCATCAGCCAGTCGATGATCTGCTCGTGGAAGGCGAAGGCGAGGAGGAACGCCGGGACGATCGCGACGAGCGCGATGATGAGCCGCGAGCGGAGCTCGTCGAGGTGCTCGACGAGCGTGGCCTCCTCACCGTGTGAGAGGCGGCGCGGGAGCCACCGCAGAGGCAGGAGCGCCGCTCCTAGGTGACGGTTTCCCGCTCCGTCTTCTCGGCTGCGCTCTCGGCCGGAGGGGCCGGGTCGCCGGAGGCGGAGGGGAGCTCGGCCGGCGGCGCGGGCACAGGGTTCGTCGGAGCGGTGCTCGTCGGAGTCGTTCCCGTGACCGACTCCTCGACGCCTGTGACCGAGTCCTTGAACTCGCGCATGCCCTTGCCGAGTGACCTGCCCATCTCCGGTAGGCGTTTGGCGCCGAAGATCAGCAGCAAAACGACGAGCAGGATCAGCAGCTCCCAGATCGAGATGCCGAATGGCATGACCCAACCTTACCACCGGGGTCCCGAGAACCTGGGTCCGGCTACCATGCTTCGAGGCGGGTGAAGCCTGTGGACCACAGGCTCACTCAGGCCCATTTTCCGATGGCTCTACTCGAAATCACGAATCTGCGTGTCTCGCTGGAGGGAGGCCCCGAGATCGTCAAGGGGGTCGACCTGTCGGTGGACCTGAACCAGAAGCACGCGATCATGGGCCCGAACGGCTCGGGCAAGTCGACGCTCGCCTACGCGCTCATGGGGCACCCCGCGTACGAGGTGACCGAGGGCCAGATCCTCTTCGGCGGCGAGGACGTCACCGAGCTCGGCGCGGACGAGCGGGCGCAGCGTGGGTTGTTCCTCGCCTTCCAGTACCCGCACGCAGTGCCCGGGGTCACGGTGACGAGCTTCCTGCGCAGCGCGATCAACGCGCAGCGCAAGGCCGCGAACGGGGGCGAGGACAACCCGGTGCCGATCCCCGAGTTCCGCACCGAGCTGCTTGCCGCGATGGCCGATCTCAAGGTGCCTCGCGAGCTCGCGTCGCGGTACCTGAACGACGGCTTCTCCGGCGGCGAGAAGAAGCGCGTCGAGATCCTGCAGATGGCGTTGCTCAAGCCCCGGATCGCAGTGCTCGACGAGACCGACTCCGGTCTCGACATCGACGCCCTCAAGATCGTCGCGAACGGCGTGAACGCCCTCGTCGGCCCCGACATGGGCGCGCTCGTCATCACGCACTACCAGCGCATACTCAACTACGTCACGCCCGATTTCGTGCACGTGTTCGTCGACGGGCGTATCGTGGCCGAAGGAGGTCCGGAGCTCGCCCACAAGCTCGAAGCCGAGGGCTACGAGGCGTTCACTCCGGCGAGCGTCGGAGGTGACGCATGAGCACACATGAGACCGATGTCGTACGGGGGATCCGCTCGGACTACCAGTACGGGTTCTCGAACCCGGACCAGGCGGAGGACTACTTCTTCAAGTCCGGGAGAGGCATCTCGCACGAGGTGGTGGAGGCGATCTCCGAGCACAAGAACGAGCCGGAGTGGATGAGGAAGTTCCGGCACAGGAGCCTCGACTACTTCCTCGCTCGGCCCATGCCGAGCTGGGGAGCCGACCTCTCGGGAATCGACTTCGACAACATCTACTACTACATCCGGCCCACGGAAAAGCAGGCCGACTCGTGGGAGGACCTGCCCGCGGACATCAAGGACACGTGGGACAAGCTCGGGATCCCCGAGGCGGAGAAGAAGTACCTCGCCGGGGTGGGCGCCCAGTACGAGTCCGAGGTCGTGTACCACAAGCTCCAGGCCGACCTCGAGGCGAAGGGCGTGATCTTCCTCGACATGGACTCGGGCCTGCGCGAGCACGAGGAGCTCGTCAAGCAGTACTTCGGGACGATCATCCCGCAGAACGACAACAAGTTCGCGGCGCTCAACTCGGCGGTCTGGTCGGGTGGCTCGTTCATCTACGTGCCCCCGGGCGTCAAGGTCGAGATGCCGCTCCAGGCCTACTTCCGCATCAATGCGGAGAACATGGGTCAGTTCGAGCGCACGCTGATCATCGTCGACGAGGACGCCTACGTGCACTACGTCGAGGGCTGCACGGCGCCCATCTACTCGTCCGACTCGCTGCACTCGGCGGTCGTCGAGATCGTCGTCAAGCGCGG
>JBOHBB010000172.1:0-15880 GCA_050698135.1 Gaiellaceae bacterium | reverse complement strand
AGCGTGGTAAGCGCACCGGCGGGATCGCCCAGCGCCTCGGCGAGCAGCCCGCGCGCCAACGCCGCGGGCTCCGCGCCGTGGCGGCTCTCGAGGACAGCCAGCGACGTGGCTGCCGCCTCGAGTTCGTCGCGGCGGACCGCGATCACCGCGAGCACTCCGTGCGGCCAGGGGAGGAGCATCTCGAGACCGACCTCGTCGGCGAGCCCGAGTCCGGCATGCGCCTGGGCGATGGCGTCCTCCCAGCGGCCGGCGCTGAAGAGGAGCGAGGCAGCCTCGTAGTGGTAGACGGGCAGGTACGAGACGTTGCCGAGCCGCTCGTCGGCACGCTGGCCCTCGCGCAGTGCCTCGTGCGCCTCCTCGAACCGGTCGAGTTGGTGGAGGCTCATCGCCAGGAAGACCTCCGGCGGCCAGCGGAGACGTGACGCGCTCCGGGCGGCGGCGAGCGCGCGTGCCTCCTCGACGAGCGCGAGTGCCTCCTCGGGCGCGCCACGGACGCGCGCGAGGTCGCAGAGCACGAGCATGCCCATCGCCGCGCCTTCGCTCTGCACGGGCGCGCCGAGCGTCACGGCCTCGTGGGCCGCTTGCTCTGCAAGGTCGATCTGGTCCGCGAACGCGAGGGCGTTCGCCGCCTCGGCCTGGAGCTCCGAGCAGACGTCGGCGGAGAGCGACGTGCGGGTGGCGTTCCGGGCCTCGTCGATTACGTCCTCGGCCCGCCCCTGGGCCGTCAGCGCGCTGACCAAGCCGAGCCGGAACGTTCCCTCCAGGTCGGGTGGAGCAGGCGCCGCGAGAGCCTCCCGTGCCCGCGCCTCGGCCTCCTGTGGCTTGCCCGACCAGAGCAGCGTCGGCACGAGATCTGCGAGCAGCCTGATACGGCGGTCGTCTCTGTCCTCGAGGTCGAGCGCGCGTTCAAGCAGCTCGACCGCGACTGCCGGAGACCTGCGTGCTGTCTCGTGCGCCGCGGTGTGCAGCCACTCGACTGCGTCGGTGTCGCCCGGCTGCGCGCCGAGGGTGAACTGCTCGGCGACCTGGAGCGCGGGAGCCCGTGCCTGAGCGAGACGGCGGCCGGCCTCGAGATGGAGCGCTGCGCGGGCGTCTTCCGGGAGGTCCGCGTAAATCACCTCCCGGATGAGGTCGTGACGGAATCCGAGTCGCGCGTCGCGCTCCTCGAGCACTCCGGCGTGGATCGCCATGCGAACGGGCTGCAACAGCTCGGTCGCGGAGCGATCCAGCACGGTCGCCACGTCCCGCAGGGAGAAGATCGAGCCGAAGGCGGATGCGACCCGGAGCAGCTCGAGCGCCTCCTCCTCGAGGAAGCTGAGCCGGCGCAGGATCGTCAGGCGGAGCGAGGGCGGGAGCGAGACGTTGTGAACCTCCGCGCGTCCGTTCACGAGATGGATCGCGCCCTCTTCGTCGAGCGCCTTCACCAGCTCGCCGATGAAGAGCGGGTTGCCTGCGGCCCCTGCTACTTGCTCCAGCAGCGAGGGCCCGGGCTCGGCCCGCACGAGATCCGCCACCAATCGTGTGATAGCCCCCTCGGGGAGTGGGCCGAGCGCGATCCGCTGTGCGCCATCCCGTGCAAGCGCATCGACGAGAACGTCGAGCTCGGGCGCACGCGGCACAGGACGCAGGGTCGCGACCAGCGCGACGGGCAGGTAGGTCAGCCGCCGAGCGAGCGACCGAAATGTGACGACGGTCGACGGGTCGGCCCAGTGCAGGTCCTCGAGGGCGAGCGCGACGGGACTTGCGAACGCGGCCTCCTCGACCAGGCCGACAAAGGCATCGACGAGGCGGAACTGGACTCCCGGGTCACGCGTGAGCTCGATTTGTTCCGGAGATCCCTGGTCCCAGGTGAGCAGGCGGACGATCTCGACCCTCCGCGGATCGTCCATGCCGTGCGTGCAGCCGAGCGCGTCGGAGAGCGGACCGAAGGGACGGCCGCGCTCGACCTCGTCGCTCCGGCCGGCGAAGGTACGGAAGCCCCGCCCGCGGGCCCGCTCGAGCCCCGCCTCCAGGAGACGAGTTTTCCCGATCCCTGCCTCGCCCTCGACGAGCACGGTCTGGAGGCGACCGCTCGCGGCTTGCTCGAGGCACGCGGACAGCACCTCCAGCTCGGCGCCGCGCCCTGGGAGGACGCCTCTTTCGACGGATGGTCGCACGTGCCCAGATCGTACGAACAGCCCGGTGCGACGCGCTATTCGCTTTTCGCTGGCTCCGTTGCTGCGCGCACGACCTCTGCCAGGACGCGCAGAAGCCCGAGCCAGCCGACGAATGGAAGCGGGTCCGGGCTGGCCCTAGTCGCATCGCACGGCGCTAGAACAGTGCCGCCGGGGGGCTCCATGCGCTCGAGGCGGATCAGTACGTCCACCCGAGCGAGTCTGGGTCCACCGGCGTCTCGAAACATCGGCCAGGTGGCCGATTTCTTCGGCGCGGCTCGCTCCTACGCTCGACGAGAACGAAAGGAGGAGCATAAGAGCCACTACTTTCATCCCGGCCCTCGGCGCCGCGCTGGCCGGTACTGCGATCCTGACCTCGTCTGCCGCCATCGCCGGCGGGCAGGAGACGATCGCCGTCTCCGGAAGCGGAGCCGACATCGCGAGCGAGGCCATCGTCCACTCCGAGGAGAGCACACCGACGGGAATGGTTCGGACGCTCACCGAGATCGTCGAGCTGACTGGCGACCTGCACGGCAAGGTGCTGTATCAGGCGAGGCAGGAGTTCGACTTCGTCGCGAACACGCTCGTGGTTACTGGCGAGAACGTCTTCTCGGGCACGATCGCCGGCTCGGATCCGGTCATCCTGCGAAGCGACGAGTCGCGCTTCGAAGTCGACCTCGCCACGGGCGCGGAGACGGGCAAGGTGCACCTGACGCGGAGCAACGACGCACCGGACAAGGGCTCCTGGTACGAGTGCGACCTCGTGGTAGTCGGCACCGGTCAGACACCTGAGGGGAACCCGACGTTCGACTACAGCGGTACCTGCACCCGCAGAGGCCGCTGATCGGGCATCCGCGGCAACTGAAATCGGTCGCGGAGCCGAGTGAAGCGGCCGTGGGAACGCCAGCTTTCCGCGGGTCGGACCTCGATCCGCCCCGACCGGTCCGACCCGCTCATGCCGCGCGCACCAGGAGAGGGGGGAGCAACGAGAGTCCAGCCGCGACCTCCGGCGTGCAACGCCGGCACCGTTACCCGACCTCACCTGACTCGGATCGAAGGGCTCGCCGTCGTCACCTGACCCGGACTGACAGGGCTCGACATCGAGGTGACCCGGATCGACACGGTCCGCTCGCACCGCGCTCGCACGGGTGTTTGTCGGCCCTGAGATCGCGGTACGCAAAATTCCTGCAAATAGGCTCTTTTTCTCGTGAATGGAGCGTACCGGGATCGAACCGGTGACCTCCGGCTTGCAAAGCCGGCGCTCTCCCAGCTGAGCTAACGCCCCGCGCGGGTCAAGTGTAGGGGGTTACGCGTTCGGCGGAGGCCCGCGAACGCCTCTCTCCTCGAGCGTCCGGAGGCCGCCGTCGAAGGTGCTCTCGCCGGCCTCGCGGGTCTCGCGCTCGAGCCGGCGCAGGCGCTCGTCGAACTCGTCGAGCGCGGCGCGGTCGAGGTCGTGCCCCGCCATCTTCGCTCCGGCTCGCCGCCGCTCGAGGAGCTCGGCCTCGCGCCGGGCCAGGTCGTCGCTGTGGGCGGCGAGCTCCGCCTGGGTACGCGCGAACGCCTTCTCCGCCTCTTGGAGCTCGACCAAGCGCGTCTCGACCTGCCGGAGCCGCTTCTGCGCGTCGGGATCACCGGCCCTGCGGGCGAGGTCGGCCTCTTCCTGCACGATCGCGCGCTCGCGCGCGGCGAGCTCCGCTTCCCTCCGGTTCAGCTCCTGTGCGCGGTTCGCGAGGCCGACCTGGGCCTGGACGAACGCGCCTTCAGTACCCGGGGGAAGGCGGCCGCCGCTCCGCGTGATCTGGGCGAGGGCGTCGGCGAGCTCGCGTTCCTTGCGCTCGACCGACGCGACCCGCTCGCCGAGCTCCCGCCGGAGCCGGCCGAGCTCTTCCTCGGCGGCCCGGCGAATCGCGCGCACGCGCTCGTACTCGGTCTCCACCGAGCCCGTCGGTGTGTCACGCTCGCCGAAGAGGGCCACGCGTCGATGATATGCGCGCCGCGGGCGTTCTCCTGCTTCGAGCGTCAGGCGGCACGCTCGAGGCGCTCTTCGGCTCGCGCCCGGCGGACGATCTCCTCGCGCTCGCCGAAGCGGAGCCGAGCCTTCTCCATGCGGAGGGACTGCCAGAGCTCCTCGAGGCGGGCGTCGATGTCCTTGATCTCGTCCTTCACCGCGGGATCGAGCCCGTCGGAGAGCCGCTGCCAGAGCTCCTGGCGCTCCTCCGAGAGCTGCTCGATCGTGTCATGGATCTGATTCGGGGTCACGACTCTCCTAAACGGATCGATGGCGGGGGGAATTCCCGGGCCAGCAGGCGCCGAAACCTCAGTCGTAGCCGAGCTCTGCGATGCGCTCCTCGTCGAGGCCGAAGTAGTGCGCCAGCTCGTGGAGGACGGTGATGCGGATCTCCTCGCGCAACTGCTCGGGATCGTGGAAGCTCTCCTCGAGCGGGACGCGATAGATCGAGATCTTGTCGGGGAGGAGGCCGCTCACGTCGCCGCGCTCGGGGAGCGGAACGCCGTGGTACAGGCCGAAGAGGTCGGGATCCTCGGGGTTCTCGTCCTCGACGACGACGGCGACGTTCTCGAGCGCGCCCGCGATGTGCGGCGGCAGCCCGTCGAGCGCCGCACGTACCTGCTCCTCGAAGCTCACGCCGACGATGCTAGATGGGCACTGCCCGAGCCGGCACCCCACGCTAGAGTCGGAGCCATGGCCTCCTTCGTCGACACGCTGAACGATCAGATCGGCCACGAGTTCGCCGCGTCGCAGCAGTACATCGCGATCGCCGTCTACTACGACTCCGAGAACCTCCCGCAGCTCGCCGCGAACTTCTACCGGCAGGCGGTCGAGGAGCGAAACCACGCGATGATGATGGTGCAGTACCTCCTCGACGCGGACCAGGCGGTCGCGACCCCTGGGATCGAGACCCCGCAAACTGCCTTCCCGGACGCTGTCGCCCCCGTCGCGCTCGCACTCGAGCAGGAGAGGCGCGTGACCGACCAGATCGTCGAGCTCGTCAAGCTGGCGCGGAACGAGGGGGAGCTCGTCGGGGAGCAGTTTCTCCACTGGTTCCTGCAGGAGCAGCGCGAGGAAGTCGCGTCCATGGCGGAGCTGCTCGCGGTCGTCCAGCGAGGCAAGGACAACCTGCTCCAGGTCGAGGAGCACGTCGGTCGCACATTCGGTGGCGAGAACCCGCTCGAGGCGAGCGCGCCGCCCGCCGCGGGCGGCGCTCTCTGACGTGCGCGAGATCAGGCTCAGGACCGAGCGGCGAACCGAGCTCGTCGACATCACGCGCCAGGTGCGCGAGGTCGTTGGCGGCGAGCGCGGCACCGCGGTCCTCGTGTACGTGCCGCACACGACCGCCGGCGTGACCATCAACGAGCACGCGGACCCCGCCGTCGCCCGCGATCTCGAGACAGCGCTCGAGCGGATCGTCGACGACGGCTGGTCGTGGGAGCACGTGGAGCCGGGCGAGGAGAATGCACCCGCGCACGTCCGTGCGTCGCTCGTGGGGTCGAGCGTCGTCATCCCGCTCGTGGGCGTCGGCTCGGTCGAGCTCGGTGTCTGGCAGGGGATCTTCTTCTGCGAGTTCGATGGGCCACGCGACCGCCAGGTCTACGTCAGCGTCCTCACGTAGGGCGAGGAGTGCCGCTGGCACGGCGGGGCTCGCCCTTGCCTCGCACGTTCGTAGAGTGAGCGGATGATCGAGGTCGACAACCTCACCAAGCGGTACGGCTCGACGCTGGCCGTCGAAGAGCTCTCGTTCACGGTCGCACCCGGCACGGTGACCGGGTTCCTCGGTCCGAACGGTGCCGGCAAGTCGACGACCCTGCGCGCCGTCCTCGGCCTCGTGCACCCGAGCTCCGGACGGACGGCCGTCCTCGGTGTGCCGTACGTCGAGCTCGTGGGAGCCCCTCATCGCGTCGGCGCGGTCCTCGAGACGTTCGATGCCCATCCGGGGCGGTCGGGCCGGAACCACCTGCGCGTGCTGGCGACGGCGGCGCGCATCCCGACCTCCCGCGTCGACGAGCTGCTCGACCTCGTCGAGCTGACGGGTGCCGCGCGCAGGCGCGCGAAGGGGTACTCGCTCGGCATGCGCCAGCGGCTCGGCCTGGCCGCAGCGTTGCTCGGCGACCCCGAGGTGCTCGTCCTCGACGAGCCCGCGAACGGGCTCGACCCGCAGGGCATCAGGTGGCTCCGAGACCTCCTGCGCTCGCTCGCAAGCGAAGGGCGCACGGTGCTCCTCTCCAGCCACATCCTCGCCGAGACCGCGCAGACCGTCGACGAGGTCGTGATCATCCATCGCGGGCGGCTCGTGCGGCACGCGACCATGGCCGAGGTCGAGGCGATGGCGGCCGGCGAGGCTCGCGTCCGCACCCCGGATCCGACGAAGCTCGCGGACGTGCTCGCGCGTGCGGGGTTCCAGTCGCACTCGATCGGCGACGGCGCCTTGGGCGTCGCGGCCGCACCCGAGCGGGTGGGCGAGCTCGCGGCCGAGCACGGAATCGTGCTCCACGAGCTCACGACCGAGCGGGCGACGCTCGAAGAGGTCTTCCTGAGCCTGACCGAGGCGGACGAGCCGGCGGAGGCAGCAGCGTGAGCTCGCTCGTCTCCTCCGAGTTTCTGAAGTTCCGGACGACGCGCAGTGCGATCGGCGTCATGCTCTCCGCCGTCGCACTGATCGCGATCGCTGCGGCAGGCACGGTCGGCACCGCCCAGGAGGTCCAGCTCGGGACGACGCAGCTGACGCGGGACATCGTCTCGAGCTCGCTCTTCGCCGCGCTCGTCGCGTTCCTCGTCGGGATCCTGTGCGTCACGGTCGAGTGGCGCCATGGGACGGTCACGCGGACGTTGCTCGTCACACCGCGGCGCTGGCGGGTACTCGTCGCGAAGGAGGTCTGGATCGCGTTGTTCTCAGCCGGCCTGGCGGTGATCGGGCTGCTCCTCGTCGTCGGGATCGCGGTTCCCTGGCTCGCGTTCGAAGGTGCCTCCTTCGAGGTGGACGGCGACGTGTGGGCCTTCGCCGGCAGGATCGTCCTCGCCTCGATGCTGTGGGGAGTGCTCGGCGTCGGATTCGGCGCGCTCGTGCAGAGCCAGACGCCCGCGCTCGTCGGGGCGATCCTCTGGGTCCTCGTCGCCGAAGGGCTGATCGGCGCCCTGCTGGGGCTCGTCGATCTCGAGTACCTCACGGACTACCTGCCCGGGCGGGCGCTCTCGGCCTTCGACGGGTCCGTCGAGGACGGGCTCTCGATGCTCGCGGGGGGTGCAGTAGCCCTTGCCTGGGTCGTCGGGCTCGGCATCCTCGGCTACCTCCGCATGTCGCGGCAAGACGTGACCTGAGGGCGCCGCTAGGCTGGCCGCGATGGCCGCGCCCGTGAAGAAGGGGGAGGAGCTCGATCTCCGCATCGACTCGCTCGCCTACGGCGGGAACGGCGTCGCGCGCGCGAACGGGTTCGTCGTCTTCGTCCGCGGCGGCCTTCCCGGCGATCGCGTCCTTGCTCGGGTGACGAAGACGAAGCGCGGGTTCGCCGAGGCCGTCGCCGAGTCGGTGCTCGAGCCCTCGAGCGAGCGGGTCGAGGCGCCGTGCCGGCATTTCGGCGTGTGCGGCGGCTGCCGCTTCCAGGATCTCGCCTACGAGTCGCAGCTCGCGGCGAAGGAGCAGCAGGTGCGCGACGCGCTCGTCCGGATCGGGCGCTGCGTCGACCCTCCGCTCGAGCCCATCGTCCCCGCCGCGTCGGTCTACGGGTACCGGAACAAGCTCGAGTACTCGTTCGCGGCGGGGGCGCAGGGCGTCGAGCTCGGGTTCCACCGGGCCGGTCGCTGGGACGAGGTCGTCGGCATCGAGGAGTGCCTTCTGACGACGGACGTCGGAAACGCGATCCGGCTCGCGGTGCGCGACTGGGCCCGGGAGGAGCGGCTCGAGCCCTACGACCAGGCGACCGGCGTGGGCTACCTCCGCCACCTCGTCGTGCGGGAGGGAAGGAACACCGGCCAGGCCCTCGTCCTGCTCGTGACCGCGCCGGGCGAGCGCTTCGAGGCCGGCTACTTCGTCGACGTCCTGCGCAGGTTCCCCGAGGTGCGCTCCGTGTACTGGGCGATCAACGACACGCCGGCCGAGCGGACGAGTCTCCCGTCGAAGCTCCTCTGGGGCGAGGAGGCGATCGAGGAGGAGATCCTCGGCCTCCGCTTCCGCGTCCGGCCGGGCGCGTTCCTGCAGACGAACACCGAGATGGCAGGGCAGCTGTACGCGCTCGCGCTCGAGTACGCGGCGCTCACCGGAGCGGAGAACGTGCTCGACCTCTACTGCGGCACGGGCACGATCGCGCTCGCCCTCGCCCGCGGCGCAGGTGCCGTGTGGGGCCTCGAGATCTCCGAGGAGGCCGTCGCCTGCGCGATCGAGAACGCCGACCTGAACGGGATCGTGAACACGCACTTCTTCGCCGGGAACGTCGGGCAGACGCTCGAGGAGCTCGTCCAGGAGTCGGGGGCCCCGGACGTCGTCGTCGTCGACCCCCCACGGGCCGGCCTGGCCGGGAAGGCGCTCCGGCGCACCGGCGCGCTCGGTGCGGACAGGATCGTCTACGTCTCCTGCAACCCGACGACGCTCGCCTCCGACATCCAGGTCCTGCGGGACGAATACGGCTACGAGCTGCGCCGTTGTCGGCCCGTCGACATGTTCCCGCACACGCCGCACGTCGAGTCCGTCTCCCTGCTCGCCAAGTCGAGCTCGAGCGCGGGCTGACGACGCACGTTCCACGTCGTCCTCGACCGCCCGACGGCCCCTGCTCACCGGCGCGTCCCTGAGAGCGCCTACTCGGTCGGATCCGTCCTCTCGATCCACGAGGCCCGCGCGTCGCGCCAGAGGAGATCGGCGTTCGGGAGGAGGAAACCGAGGCAGATCGCGGGCAGCGCGGGAAGCCCTGGCGCGTCCTCCCAGGCCCAAACGAGCGCGAGGGTCACCGAGAGGAGTGCGGTCATCGCGACCCAGGTCCAGGCGACGCGAAGGTGGAAGCGGTCGGCCGCGGCGAGCAGGAGGGCGAAGAAGAGGATGTCGGGCGGGCCGATGTTGACCGTGGCCGTCTCGCCCGGGCTCGGGAACGCGACCGCGAGGCGCTCGAAGATGCCGGGCTGTTCCTCGACGACATAGCGCGTGGGGCCGGCCGCGACCGACCAGACGTCGGCCCACGGGACGACGACGGCGATGAGCGAGACCCACCACAGCTCCTCGAAGAGCGTGAGGAACCAGAACCCGACGAGCGCGTAGCAGGCGAGCTTGGCGACGTTCGCTCCGGAGCCGACCTCGAGCGCGGAGAGGCCGAGTGCCGCTGTGCCCGCGATAGCGGCCGCGAGGATCAGATACGACGCCCGGCCGCGGGCGAGCGGGAGCGCGAGCCAGATCGCGGCCGCGAACACGGGGAAGACGACAGCGCTGTGGAACGCGACGTCCAGCCCCGAGGGCAGCCCGGGTAGCTCTCTCGCGACCGCGCCGTAGAGGACGAGCGCCGCGAGCAGTCCGCCGACGGCGAAGAGTCGACGGCGGCTCAGAACGGCGATTGCTCCGCCCACCAGGGGCCGAGCGCCTTGAAGGCGTTCCAGAAGCGGGTCTTCGCCGGCGCGTCGTCGAGCGACTCGTCGACGTCGGGGGTCACGAGCGCCTGGATCGTCGGCGTGAACCGCTGCAGGACGCCCTCGGTGCTGCCGTCGAGCGCGTCCGAGAGCGGGAAGCGCAGGTCGTTCAGGAACGCGAGCGAGCGGTCGCCCATGACGACGACGAGTTTCGGCTGGACGATGTGCAGCTCTCGCGTCAGCCAGGCCGCGGCGTCCGCGGGGTCCTCGGTGCCGAATTTCAGGCAGTTCGTGCCGTAGACCGCGAGCGGGTCCACGCGAAGGCGCTGGAGGGACTTCAGGACCGCTTGCCCGGAGCGGCCGAAGAAGGCCACCCCTTCCTGGATCTCCGTCGCCTGCGGCGTGAACTTCAGCAGGAAGACGTCCGCGAGCGGATGGCCAGAGCCGAGCACGGGGACGCGGAGCTCGTCACCGGCGTAGGCGAGCTCGTCGCCGAGCTCGTTGATCTCGGCGATGGCTCTCTGCAGGTAGCGCTCGTAGATCTCGTCGGTGGGCACGGCGGCGGGCACGGAAGTCGGGGGACCTTTCTCGCTTAGCGGACCTTCTCCTTGACCTGCGTCACGGTCGCATTGTTATCGGCTCTGGCAGGTGGCTCTCACCGTATACCGGCCGCCTTCGAAGCGCGGGCGCGGGGCCGGAGGGCTAGCTGAACGCTGACGCCTCGGCTCTCACACGGTGGCTCCGGCCCCAGTGGAGGGTGCCAGCTTCTCGGGCGCGCGACCAGATGTCTCCAGCGGACGTGTCCAGTCGGATCTCCGCGAAGTGCTGGAGCCTCGGGGAGCCTTCTGTCAGGTACCGCTCGAGCCATCGAAGCGCCGCTCGGCGAAGCTGCGTCGGCTCTCGGTCATGATCGCCTCACAGTGAGTGCGGTGACGCCTGAGTGATGAGTGCCCATGTCGGCGGTCGCGTCGGGAACCTGACCCTCGTGGTCGGACATGAACAAGCGGTGGAGGTCGACGACTCCGTTCTCTGGTCTCGGGCGCGTTCGGGTGACTCCGAGGCCTTCGGGATGCTCTTCGAGCGCCACGCCCGGACGATCTACAACTACTGCTTTCGCCGCGTCGGGAACTGGGACGCCGCCGAGGATCTCGTCTCGATCGTCTTCCTCGAGGCGTGGCGACGACGGAACAAGCCCCTTCCGAGGGGAAAGGAGGTGCCCTGGCTCCTCGGGATCGCCACCAACGTCGTCCGCAACCGCCGCCGCTCGGAGCGTCGCCACGCCGCCGCACTAGGGCGCTTCCCGGCGCCAAACCCCGAGCCGAGCTTCGCGGACGACAGCGACGAGCGGATCGACGACGAAGAGCTGATGGGCCGCGCCCTCGCCTTACTGGCACGGCTTCCCCGTCGAGAGCAGGAGGTCTTTGCGCTCTGCGCCTGGTCCGAGGTCGGCTACGAGGACGCCGCGGTCGCTCTCCGGATTCCGGTCGGGACGGTTCGCTCACGACTTTCACGCGCAAGGGCCCGCTTGCGGGAACTCAACCCCGGCATCGGACATGACGAGGAGAGAACGCCGATGATCAACGAAGCAGTCGAACCATGAGAGGCGATTACCCGATTCCGCCTTCGCGCGATCTGCCGCCCGACCGGCTCGCGCAGCGCCGAGAGCACCTCCTCTCCGAGATCACCCAGCGATCCTCTCGAAGGCCCCATTCGAGGCGCGTTGTGCTCGTGCTCGCCGCGGGGGCGCTCGTGCTCGTCGTCGGAACCGCCTCCGCGTTCGGCACCGTGCGCGATCTGCTCCTCGGCCCGCCTGTCAACTCGCAGATCGCCTTCGAGAGCGTCCGCGAAGGACGATCCGCCATCTACGTGATGGACGCCAACGGAAGCGGTCAGCGGAGGATGGCGGCCCAAGGTCTGCCGATCTGGTCGCCCGACGGGCGGAAGATCGTCTTCGAGCGACGGCGCGGACTGCCGCCGAACTCCGACCTCTACGTCATGAACACCGACGGGAGCGGGCTTCGGAGGCTGACGCGCGACCCGGCATACGACGAGCGGCCGGTCTGGTCGCCCGATGGGCGGAAGATCGCCTTCGACAGAAACAATGGAAACGAGCCCGATGTCTACGTCATCAACGTCGACGGCAGTGGAGAGCGGAACCTGACGGGCGACGACTCGAGCTCGAGTCCGACGTGGTCGCCCGACGGGCGGAAGATCGCCTTTGCGAGCGCGCGCGACGGCAGCGGCCCCGGGATCTACGTCATGAACGCCGACGGCAGCGGTCAGCGCAGGCTCACGCGCAACTCGGGTGCCTTCGCCCCCGGCGATGGCACTCCGCGCTGGTCACCCGACCGGCGCAGGATCGCCTTCGTGCGGGTGGGCCGCGTGGGTAAGGAACCAGCGGCCCGCTACGTCTACGTCATGAATGCCGATGGGAGCAAGCCACGGCGGCTGGCGCGCATGGCGAACGCGTTCGGAGTCGACTACGGCCTTCCCAGCTGGTCGCCCAACAGCAAGAAGATCGTCTTCGTGAGCGAACGCGACGGCAACCCCGAGATCTACGTCGTGAACGCCGACGGCAGCGGGAAGCGGAACCTGACGCGCCACCAGGGGTACGACGGCGATCCTGCCTGGTCGCCCGACGGGCGGAAGATCGTCTTTGTGAGCGAACGCGACGGCAACTTCGAGGTCTACGTCATGAACGCCGACGGCAGCGGGCAGCAGAACCTGACGCGCAACCCGGCGAACGATCGCTCCCCTGTCTGGTCGCCCCGCAGAAAGGGGAGCTGAGTCGAGAGGCGTCAAGCTCGCTTGTGGCGCGCCGCTTCGCAGGATCGTTCGTCCGACGCGCCACCGATGCGGCCGTCGCGTCCGCGCGCGCCACGCTAGCTTCTGCCGAGCGGGAAGTGATGTGTGCGGCGTCACCGTCCGGCGGACGACCGAGCAAGAGGTCACAGGCGCGGACGGGGCGACGCTCAAGGCCGATTTGCCGACTTACGAGCGGGCGGCGCTTCCGCTCTCCAAAAATGCTTCCTTGACCTGGGCGACCCACTTCAGCGATTGCAGGTAGGCGAGCGACTTCGGCCGGCGGAGGACGTCGGCCGTTCGCAGCGAGAGCAGGAACTCCTCGGGCCCCTCGAAGCGGCGCAGCCTCACTGCTCCGGTGCCGACGCCCTGCAGGACGTGCGCGTCCGAGCCGGCGCCCTGGAGCAGCCGGTACTTGCGGGCGAAGCGGAGCGCCTCGTCGTTGAAGGAGTCGCGAAGGAGACGTGCGTTGAACACTTCGAAGACGTCGATCTCTCCCAGGTGGCGGTGGAGCGTCGCGGGGTCGGGGATCGCATGCAGCCGGTCGAACGGGTGGGGGAGGTACACGAGGCCGCCCTGGTCCCGGATCGCCGCGATCGTCTCCGCGAAGGACATGCCGCGCGGGATCTCGTGCTCGAGGAAGAGGCCGATCACCTCCCCCTGTCCGTCGGTCTTCACCTCCTCGCCCGGGATGACGACGAGCTCGCGCCCGCGCGCGAGCTCGACGGCCTCGAGCGCGCCGCCGAAGACGTTGTGGTCGGTGACCGCTATCCCGCCGAGCCCGATCTCCTCCGCATGGTCGACGAGCTCGGCTGCGGGAATCGAGCAGTCGTGCGACCAGTCGGTGTGCATGTGGAGGTCGACGACGATCCAGTCGCGGTCGGCGAGCGGGTCCTCGTCGTGCGCCGGGCGGCGTTGGCGTCGCTTGCGCGTGAGGCGGTCGTAGACCTCGGCGAGCTGCGAGGCCACGACCTCGAAGCTCGCCCCCTCGGCGCGCGCTCGGCCGTCGGCCGCGAGCCTCGAGCGGCGCCCCTCGTCGGTGACGAGCGCCGCGACGGACGCCGCGTCGGCAATCGCTGCCCCGCATGCGGCTGCCTCGAGAGCGAGCCGCTCCTCGCCGTCGGCAGCCGGCACGAAGATCGACGCCTCGCTCAGGACCGAGGAGCGCTGCTCGGCGCGGCGCACGGACCGGACGTGCGTCCGTTCGCGAAGCGCGCGAGGGATCGCCGGGCGGTAGGCGAGCGGCTTCGTGTGGAGCAGGTGCAGCTCCCAGCCGGGGAGCTCGGGCAGCGAGCGGAGCAGCGTGCGCGTGGTCGCTCGGCTCCCGGGCTCGAGCTCGACGGCGATCACACGGCGCTTGCGACGCGGGCTGAAGAGGTCGGTGTCGACCCCGAGCGCCACGAGGCGGTAGTCGCCCTCGAAGCGCTCCCGCGCCGCGGCGGTCGTCTCCTCCGACGTCGCGAGCAGCGCGTCGACGCGGATGCGAAGCCGGTCCCTGCGCGACCTCCGCGTCGGATAGCCGAGGCGCTCGGTCGAGAAGAACGTCGCTGCGGTCAGCGCGTCCGTGGACGTGAGCGCGAGGTACGACAGGCTCGGAAGGCCGGGCTCGAAGCCGTGGACGACGTCGAACCGACCCCGACGGAGAGCGAGCGCGAGGTTCGCCCGGACACCGACCGGAACCCCGATGTGCGTCCGGCGCGAGATCGGGATCGACGGCCCGACGGCGACGACCTCCCGGTCGATGCCGCGATGGAGCGCCCGCCGGCCGTCCAGGAGGTCGCGAGCCCGCGAGGACGGTGCGAGCACGGTGACCTCGTGCCCGAGCCGGCGAAGTGCCTTCGCCGCCCCGTCGACGTGCGCGTTCACCTCGTGCGGCTGCGACCACGCGAACGGCGTGACGAAGCAGATCCTGAGGGCGGCCGCCACGGTCGAGCGAGTGTAGCCCGGCTCGCCCGAGCGGCCAGGGGCACGCTCCTGCGCAAGCGACAGCTCGTCATGTGGGGAATCGCCGCTCCGGTGCGGAATGGGGCAGGCCGACGCAGGTGACCGGTGTAACGTGGCCATGTGAGTGGCGTGGAGATCAAGGTCCGGGCGAACGGCCCGTACAAGGTCACCGGGCCCGCGCGGGTCGTCGACGCCGCCGGGAACGAGCTCACGTGCCCCGAGGGCGACGCGATCGCGCTCTGCCGCTGCGGGCACTCGCGGACGAAGCCGTTCTGCGACAAGAGCCACCGCGAGGTCGGCTTCGCCGCCGACGAGCGCGAGCCGCGAGCTTCCTAAGGAGCCGAGCGCTTCGGGCTGCGACGCAGAGCGAGGCGCTCGCCCGGCGCGAGGACGACCTCGAGGCCGTCGTTCGACCGGGTGAGGACGAGCTGGACGTCGTCGAGCGTCGCGAGGACGCGCACTCCCGGATCGTCCGCCTCCGCGCGGAACCGCTCGAGGACGGGGATGAGGAGATAGCAGACGCCGGTGAGGATCCAGAGTGCCGCGAGCACCTTGGCGATGCCTTCGGATTCGCTGTTCCAGATCGCGTACGTCGAGAACGTTGCCGCGGCGGAGGCAAGGACGCCGGTGAGCATCGCGAGCGGCGTCATCGACACGGTCTCGGCGAGCAGGCGGGCGGTCACCGAGACCAGGGCCGCGATCAGGAGGAGCGCTCCCGTCCAGCCATACCGCCACGCGTCGCCGCCGCCGTCGAACACGAAGTCCCAGATCGCGTACGCCAGGAGCGCGAAGCCGCCCGGGGCGACGACGACCGCGACCCTGCCGAGCAGCGCGTCGTCGCGGTCGACGAGCACGAGGCCGGAGATCAGCGTGCCTCCGGCGAGGAGCAGCGCCGCGAGCGTCCCGAGGATTCGGCCGTCGGTGTCCGAGAAGTCTCCGCGGAGAACGGCCGCCAGCGCGATCAGCGCGGCGACGACGAGCGCTGCCGCCGCGCCGATCCAGAAGATGCGCGCGAGGCGCCGGCGGTTCACGCCTTCGCGGCCGCCTTCTTCTTCGACACCGCGTTCTTCACGATGAAGCGCTCGATCTGCTCGTGCGCCTCGTCGTCGCGGATCTGCTTCGGGGGCGACTTCATCAGGTACGCGCTCGGCGCCTCGAGCGCGCCCGAGATGCCGTTGTTCAGGGCGAGCTTCGCGAGCCGGACGGCGTCGATCACGATGCCGGCCGAGTTCGGCGAGTCCCAGACCTCGAGCTTGAGCTCGACGTTGAGCGGCACGTCCCCGAACGACGAGCCCTCCATCCGGATGTACGCCCACTTGCGGTCCGTGAGCCACGGCACGTAGTCCGACGGGCCGACGTGGACGTTCTTCTCGCCGATGTCGTAGTCGAGCATCGACGTGACCGCGTTCGTCTTCGAGATCTT
>JBOHBB010000171.1:0-16186 GCA_050698135.1 Gaiellaceae bacterium | reverse complement strand
CCGACTAGCCGGCTCGAGACGACCGCCGGCCGCGCGTGCGGCCGGCGGTCGCCGTCTTGCTCGCCGAGGGCGCGTTTGACGGACTCGACAACAGGGAGTAGCTTCCGTGCGGAACGCAACGAGGACGAGGACAGTGAGCGACGCAGCGAGCTGCGGGGGGCTCGTGGCAGCCGAAACCAGCGAAAGTCAGCTGCGGCAGAGGCTCCGGCCGGCACGGCCGTTGCGATCGCCTGCGGGCTTACTCCGGCGCCGTCACCTGCCCGCAGCAGCTCTGGCGCTGACGATCGGCGCGCTCTGCGCCGCGCCGGCATACGGACAGGCGTCGCCGAGTCCCGACCCGTACCCGTCCAGCTCCGCGGCTCCTGCGCCCGATCCGCACCCGTCGGCGACGAGCTCCGGGTCGAGCGTCACGGCGGCCCCCCAGCCCCAGCCTGCGCCGGCCGCTCCGTCCTCATCGTCCACGCGAAGCTCGGCGAGTGCGTCGAGCTCGTCGGACACGTCGACGAGGAGCACGCCGAGCACGGGGGCCGACTCTCGCGCAGGGCCGGCCCGGCGGACGGCCGAGCCCGGCCCTCGGGCGAGCCGACCGGCGAAGACGACGCCGGCCCGCACGGCTCCGTCCGGGAGGACCCCGAAGAAGACGACGAACTCGGTCGCCGCTCCTGCGGCTGCGGCGGCCGTGGCTTCCACGAGCGAGCGCCAGCTCGGTCTCGCGGGCATCGCGCTCGCCGCGCTCGTGCTGGCGAGCTGTAGCCTGCTCTTCCTCCTCGTGCGAACGAGCGGGGCGAGAGCATGACGCGCCGAGGGCTCCCGCTTCTCGCCTTCCTCACAACGCTCGCCGCGCTCGTGTTCACGAGCTCTGCGACAAGAGCGCTGCCCCCGACCCCGCAACCGAGCTGCTCGCCGGGGCCGGCCGACTGCGGCGCCTGGCACAGGAGCGACGTCACCGTGTCGTGGAGCGGGGGCGTGTGCGGCTCAGTGACGATCACGAGCGACACCACCGGCACCGCGGTGCCCTGCACGGTCTCCGACGGTAGCGGGTCGATCACCGTGTCGGTCATCGTCCGGCGTGACGCGACGCCTCCGTCGGTACGCGCGTCGGCGGACCGGGGACCGGACAACAACGGTTGGTACAACCACGGCGTCACGGTCAGCTTCGAGGGAGACGACGGCACCTCCGGCATCGCGTCGTGCGCATCGCCCGCCATCTACAGCGGGCCCGACACCGGCGGTACGAGCGTCAGTGGAAACTGCGTCGACCACGCGGGAAACACCGGCTCGGACGGCCACGAGTTCAAGTACGACGCCACGGCGCCGAGCGTCGAGGCGAAGCCCGACCGGCCCCCGGACGGCAACGGCTGGTACCGCCGTGCGGTGACCGTGACGTTCCTCGGCTCCGACGCCGCGTCCGGAGTGGACTCCTGCGCGGCCCCGGTGCGCTACCAGGGGCCGGACGTCCCGAAGACGTCAGTCGCCGGCAGCTGCCAGGACAAGGCTGCGAACCGGAGCCAGGAGGTGGGCTTCGAGCTCCGGTACGACACGAAGCCGCCCACGCTCGGCCGGATCCGCGCCGAGATCACCAAGCGGGGCGTCGTGCTGAGGTGGCGCGCGTCGAAGGACACCCACTCGTTCGCGGTGCTCCGCCGGCCGGGGTTGCGGGGGTCGAAGCCGACGACGGTGTACGCCGGTCGCGCGACGGCCTTCACCGATCGCAGGATGAAGAGCGGCGTGAAGTATCACTACACCGTCGCCGCCTACGACGAGGCGGGGAACGCGGCGGTCAAGGGCGTCCTCGTCAAACCGGACGGCTCCGTGGCGAAGGCGGGAGCGACGAGACCCACGACGAACGAGCCGGCGGCGGCGAAGCCTGCGCTCACGAGGCCTGCCGTCGGCGCCCGCGTCACCGCGCCACCACTGCTTGCGTGGAGAGCCGTGCCGAGGGCGACGTACTACAACGTCCAGCTCTACCGCGGGGGACGGAAGATCCTCACCGCGTGGCCGAGCGCGACGACATTCCGCCTGCAGCGTTCGTGGAGGTACGACGGCCGTACGTACCGGCTGGCGCCCGGCGTCTACCGCTGGTACGTCTGGCCCGGCTTCGGCCCGCGATCGGAAACGCGCTACGGAAAGCTGCTCGGGACGCGCACCTTCGTCGTGACGCGCTAGGCGCCGGAGGTCGGACCTCGTCCGCGAAGGTCGTTCCTGGCTCGCTCCACCGCTCCGCCGGGGCGCTCTCGAGATCCGGTCGGTCGACGACCTACGTCAGCGCAAACCGCGTGGGCGCGTCGAGCTCCTCGAGCGACCCTGTGAACGAGAAGCTGCGCTCGGTCAGCGACGCGAGCGAGGCAGGTGACGAGTACGTCACGGTCGCGAGCACGCGCGGCGCGCTCGTCGAGAAGCCGCCCCGGTGGAAGCCGGCGGTGTTGCAGAAGAGGAGCGACGCCTCAGGCCCGGTGAACGTGCGCACGTCCGAGGCGGGGATCCGCTCCTCGAGCTCCTCCTCCGACGGGTAGTTCTGGCCGAGCGGGCTCCAGGGCCAGGCGTCCGCGTACGGGCCTCCGGGCTGGCTGCCGGGGACGTACTGGAACGGGCCCATGTCGTCCTCGACGTCGACGAGGTGGAGGAACGCCTTCAGCAGGTGCTTGTCGTTGTAGTCGCGGTGCCAGAGCTGGGAGGAGATCCGCTCGCCGGTCGCCGGCTGGGGCACCGAGTACCAGACGTCGAGGTACTCGAGCTTCGACCACATGCGCAGGTAGCCGTTCGCGATGTCGAGCATCGTCCGCGAGGCGCAGGCCCGGAACCAGGGGTCGTCGAGGCCGACGTCGACGCCGTAGCTGTGCATACGCACGACGAACTCCTTGCCCGCACGCACCCGCAGGTGCTCGCCGCCCGCCGCCAGGTCCGCCTCGGTCTCCGCGACGAAGCGGTCGCGCATCGCCTCGACGTCCTGCCAATGCTGCGGGTCGGGGAAGAGCTCGCCGAAGGTGAGGAGCGAGTAGCCCTGCTCGTCGAGCTCGCCGAGGATGTGCTGCTGCACGCCGTCGAGCTCGACGTGGTCCCCGGCCCAGAGGCGTCGGCTCCTCCGGTTCGAGAGGATCCGGTCGTGAAGCTCGTACGTTGCCCTGATCCCCCGGCGCTCGAGGGCCGTCCCGACCCTGTTCACGCGGTGCGCGAACTTCGTCTTCCGCCTGTGCATCGGCTCCCTCTCGTTTCGGGCCTCGATGTAAGGCCTACCTTACAAGCGACCTCGTGAGCTCGTGACCAGTGTCTTCTACCTGTTCCGCGACGCGGCGCAACGGCGTCGCGCGCTCGAGGCGGAGCCCGGGTCCGCCGAGCGATACGTGCTCGCCGGGCTCGACCAGCTCCGGGCGCGCGGCTTCGAGGTCGAGCACAACCTCGAGAGGGGGCGGCCTCCCGCGTGGGCGAGGGCCGCCGGAGGGTCGCTCAAGTGGGCGCTCGAGCGCGCCGGCGGCTACGGGGGCGATTTCGCGACCGTGCTCGCGTCGCTCCGGAGAGCGAACCGCGCGGACGTCGTCTTCTCCACCGTCGACACGGTGGGGATCCCGGCGCTGCTGGTGAAGCGCGCAGGGCGCTTGCGGCCAGCGCTCGTGTACGCGGCGATCGGGCTCCCGGAGCGGCTCGCCCGGCTCGAGACGGAGCGGATGCGGCGGCTCTACGCCTCCGCGCTCGCCTCGTGTTCGAGCGTGGTCGCCTACAGCGAGCACGAGGCCGAGGAGCTCGCGGCCTGGGTCGAGCGCCACGGCGGGAAGGTGCGCGTCGAGTTCGTGCCGTTCGGGGTCGACACCGAGTGGTTTCGACCGAGGGGCGGGGCTCCGACGGACGACGTCGTGTCGATCGGCGCCGACCCGCACCGCGACTTCGGCTTACTCACACGCGTCGCCGCGCGCTTACCGGAGTCGTCGTTCCGCATCGTGACGACCGTGGAGCATGCGCGTGCGCTGCCCTCGCTGCCGGCGAACGTCGCGATCGAGACGGACGTGGCGTTCGAGAAGATGCGCGAGCGCCTGGCGCAGGCCCGGGTCGTCGCGCTGCCCGTGCGGGAGAACAGCTACTCGGGCGCGACGACGGTGCTCCTGCAGGCGATGGCACTCGCGAAGCCGGTCGTCGTCACGCGGACGCAGGCGATCGCGAGCGGCTACGGCCTCGTCGACGGCGAGAACTGCAGCCTCGTGCCGCCGGGAGACGAGAGCGCCTTCGAGCTCGCTCTCGCCGACCTGCTGCGCGACGGAGCGCGGGCGGAGGCACTTGGCGATCGCGCCCGGGCGACCGTCGAGCGCGACCTCAGCTGGGACCGGTACGTGGACCGGATCGAGGAGCTCCTCCTCGTCGCAGCCGGAGCACGACCTCGGCCGCGCTCTTCGCACGCGTGAGCCCGGACGGGGCGAGGTGAGCCGCGAGCTCGGCGGCGTCGCAGGAGGCCCAGGGATGCGTCTCGACGAAGGCCTCGCTCACGCCCTCCCAGGCTCGGGCGGGCGTCTGGAGGACGGTCGAGCACTCCTCGCCCTCGATGTTGACCTTCGCCACGACTCGGGCTCCGTCGGCGAGGCCATCCGCGTCGGCGAGGACGTCGGCGAGGGCTGCGACCGGGACCACCTGCGTCCCGACCTCGTACTCGGCGAAGGCGTCGGGAGGATGGAGCGCGTGGCCCCAGGACGCGCTCATCACGTGCAGCTCCGCCTCGCCCGCCGCCGCGCCGACGGCCACGGGGACGACACGCCAGTCCGCTTCGCGTGCTCTGAACGAGGCCGCGCTCTCCTCGAGCAGCGCGACGTTCGCGCGCTCCGGCTCGAACGAGACGACCGCCCGCGCGCCGTGAGCGAGCGCGTAGGCGCCGAAGTATCCCTTGTGCGCGCCGATGTCGAGGACGACCGCACCGCGGTAGTCGGTCGCGTACGAGCCCTCGAGCACGAAGTCGAGCGACTTCCGGTCGACGGCGAAGTCGTCGTGGGACAGGAGCAGTACACCCGACCCGTAGCGCACTGCGTAGCGCGCCCTCGGCCGGAGCCTGCGGCGGGCCTCGGCAGCCAGGATGCCGAGCCGCGTTCGGAGCGGGACGCGCCGGTCCGTGAGCTGGCGGAGGAGACGGCGCGCCGAAGGCATCGGTCCTCGAGCGAGGTTACTTTGTCCAGCGTGGACCTCCGCACGGTTCCGCGGGCGGCGCGCCGGGCCGGGCGGAGTCTCTCGCGCCGCGCGCGCACGGAGGCGGACCGCTTCGCGTCGCGACACGACTGGGCCGACCTCGCGCTCTTCCACGAGCTCGAGCCGCCTCCCGCGGGCGGCGGGCACCAGTTCCTGCGCGCGCTCCTCCGCGAGCTTCGCGACCGCGGCGTCGACGTCGAGCTGAACCGCATCTCGGGTGTGACGAGCGCGTGCCTCTTCAACTCCTTCAACTTCGACGTCTCCCGGCTTCGCCGCTTCGCGCGCGCCGACTGTCGCATGGTGCACCGCGTCGACGGCCCGATCGGCGCGTACCGCGGGTTCGACGACGGGACCGACCGCAGGATCGCGGAGGTCAACCGGAAGCTCGCCGACGCGACGATCCTCCAGTCCCGCTTCAGCCTCGAGAAGCACCTCGAGCTCGGCTACGAACTGCGTGCGCCCGTCGTGATCCCGAACGCCGTCGACCCGGCGATCTTCCACCCGCCCGAGGTGCGCGAGCCGCTCGACGGGCGGAAGATCCGCGTGATCGCGTCGAGCTGGTCCGTGAACCCGCGTAAAGGGGCCGACACGTTCGCGTGGCTCGACCGGCACCTCGATCGTGACCGGTACGAGCTCACCTACCTCGGCCAGGCGCCGGCGCAATTCGGGTGGATCAGGGCGGTTGGCCCGCTCGGCTCCGACGCCGTCGCCGCCGAGCTCCGTCGCAGCGACCTCTATGTCGCCGCGAGCCGCGACGACCCCTGCTCGAACGCGCTCCTCGAGGCTCTCGCGTGCGGGCTCCCGACCGCATACCTGGACTGCGGCGGTCACCCCGAGCTCGTGGGGAAGGGCGGTCTCCCGTTCCGTACCGACGACGAGCTGCCGGACGTGCTCGACCTGCTCGTCGCCGGCCTCGACGGCTTCCGTGCCGGGATCGCGACTCCGTCGATCACCTCGGTCGCCGACCGGTACCTCGAGGTTCTCGGCCTCGCGCGGGTGGCGCCGGCCTAGAATCGCCCGCGCCGTGGAGAACTACCTGCGACGTGCGAAGGACGCGGCCACGTTCCGCATCGATCGCGGCCTCGATCGCCGGGCGATCACGAGGGCACACGACGTCTTCTACGAGTCCGACGCCTGGACGAGGGCCACGTGGCTCGGCGCGCAAGCCCTGAAGAACCCGCTCGACCTCTGGGTCTACCAGGAGATCCTGTTCGAGACGCGCCCCGAGCTCGTCGTCGAGACGGGCACCTACCGCGGCGGCAGCGCTCTCTTCCTGGCGTCGATGTGCGACCTCCTGGGTGCCGGCGAGATCGTCTCGATCGACATCGAGCCGGTGCGCGACCTCTACCCGGAGCACCCGCGCATCACGTACCTGGGTGGCCGCTCGTCTACCGACCCCGAGGTGCTCGCAGAGGTCCGCGCGCGCGCCGAGGGACGTCCGGCGCTCGTCGTCCTCGACTCCGACCACTCGCAAGCGCACGTCGAGGCCGAGCTCGAGGCGTACGCACCGCTCGTCCCGGTCGGCTGCTACGTCATCGTCGAGGACTCGAACATCGGGCAGATCCGGAAGGACCTGATGCCGGGGCCGCTGCAGGCGATCGAGACGTTCCTCGACGGGAACGACGAGTTCGAGGTCGACCGCGGGCGCGAGAAGTTCCTGATCACGTTCAACCCGAGCGGCTATCTGCGCCGCGTGCGCTAGGCGGGGCAGTCGGCGGTCCGCACGTCGGCGGTCGTCCGCGCGCCCGCCATTCGCACTTCGCCGCCTGTCTCCCAGAGGACGAGCCCGGCCGCGGTCCCGGTGCCCACGCGCCGCCCGTCGAGCTCGATCCCCGGCTGCGTGAAGACGTAGTCGGCGATGAGCGGTGCGCCCGTTGGAAGTACGAGGCGGCGGTCCTCGACCTCGACTCGGTCGATCGGCAGCCCGTCGGGGATGGAGTCACCGATGTACGCGGCGCGGTCGACGGTCGAGTTGAAAAACTCGGTGAGGAAGAGCGCGTGGCGCGTGGTCGCCGACGCCGGGCAGGCGGCGGATTCGAGATAGAGCTTCGTCACGCTCGCGTTCTGCGGTACGAGCTCGTCGACCCAAGCCCGCTCGAGCCCCCCGGCGAACACCGCGTCCTCGGGCGCGCCGATCATCCGGTCCCAGGCGAGCATCCCCGTCGCCGCGAACACCGCGAGGACGACGGCGGGCACAACCAGCTTCAGGCGGCGCGGGAGGAGCACCGCGACCGCGAACAGCGCGATCACGAACGCCGCGAGCAGACGGCTCCCCGAGAGAAACCCAGGACCGGCGACGCGTCCCTCCACCCAGACCCAGAGCGCGCCGGGAACCGTGTCGATCCCCGCCTCGTTCGCGAGCTGGTGGAACGGGAGGACGGCGGGGAGCACGAGCGCCATGCCGACCCCGGTCGCGGTCGCGACGAGCGGGCGCGGCAGGCCGTCCGCGAGCCAGACGACGAGGACGATCAGCCAGAGCGGGAGGAGGTAGAAGGCGTAGCGGTCGTGGAGCCGGTCGTAGCCCCACGGCGTGCTCGTGAAGGCGGCGACGACGAGGAGGCCGACCGCGTTCGCCGAGAGGAAGAGTGCGGCGAACGACGCCTCGCGCTCCGCTCCGGCGCGACCGCTCCGCAGGAGGCGCCAGAGGACGATCGGCGCGACGGCGAGCGGGATCACGGCGAGGTACACCTCGACGTCGGCGAGGTGGTACACGAGCCACTTCCCTACCTGGAGCGGGTCGTAGCCGCGCCACAGCTCCCAGTAGGCCCCGAGGGACTCCGACGGCGAGGCGCCGCCGATCAGCCTGCCCGCGAACAGGAGCACGGCCAGCGCGAGCGGAACTGCGCTCGGCCACAGGCGGTAGAGATCACGTCGCGTGCGGGGCCTCCGCGCGGGCGCGATCAGCCACAGCACCGCGAGGCCGAGGAGCCACGACAGGTAAAGGCCGCCGAGCTGCGCTCGGGTCAGGAACGCGGCAGCGACCGTGCCCAGTACGGCGAGCTGCCGGAGCAGCGTCGGCCGCTCGAGCGCGAGGGCCGTCGCATAGAGCGCCCAGGCGGCGGCGAGGTAGGCGAGGCTCTCCGTCATCACCGTCGCCACAGAGATGGACGACGGGATCGCGACCGCGAGGCCTGCGGCGCAGACCGCCCACCACGGAGAGACGAGGCGCCGGGCGAGCAGGTAGACCGGAACCGCGGTCAACGCGAAGAAGAGCGCGTTCGCCGCCTTGAAGACGTCGTACGCGGCATCGACGCTCGAGGTCAGCCACAGGATGGCGGCGAGGACGAGGGCGTACAGCGGGCCGAAGCCGTACTCGTCGCCGCGGAGCGTCAGGCCCTCGCCCTCGACGAGGGACGAGGCCGCGATCAGATAGCGCACCTCGTCGGGGTGGACGCGCGGGACGTCGACGAGCGAAGCGATCCAGGTGTAGAGGACGAACGCGGCGACGACGATGCCCGCGAGGACGAGGAGTGGCGCGGAGCCGCGCCGTGCCTCGACGGGGGTCGCGCTCGCCGGCGCGGGCTTGACGGACGCCGATTCCCCGACGACGACCAGGGATCGGGGCTCGACGCTCACCCGGGCGATGGTAGAGCAGCTCAGGGATGCGTCCGGTGTTGCTCTGCGGCACCTCGATGTCAGATGCGACGCACCCGCCCGGTCGCGGCGGCCTCGCTAAGGTCCGGCGACATCGTGTATCGGCGACGAGCTCTCATCATCGGAATCGCGGGTCAGGACGGCTCGCTTCTCGCCGAGCTCCTTCTCGCCGAGGGGTACGAGGTGTTCGGAGTCGTGCGGCAGCCGACGTCGACTCGCTTCGAGAACCTCGAGGCCGTCCGGGACGACGTGGAGCTCGTCCAGGCCGACGTCCTCCACGAGCTGTCCCTCGTGGACGTGCTCACGTCCTCGCGACCGCACGAGGTCTACAACCTGGCTTCCCCGTCGTTCGTGCCGATGTCGTGGAGGCAGCCGGTGCTGACGGCCGAGTTCGCAGCGGTCGGCTGCACCGCGCTGCTCGAGGCGATCCGCCGCGTCGACGACGAGATCCGCTTCTACCAGGCGTCCTCGAGCGAGATCTTCGGTGAGCCGAGGGAGGTGCCGCAGAACGAGGACACGCCCCTGTCCCCGGTGACGCCGTACGGAGTTGCGAAGGCGTACGCGCACTTCATCACCCTGAGCTATCGCCGGCGATACGGGCTCCACGCCTCGTCCGGGATCCTCTACAACCACGAGTCTTCGCGGCGCCCTCTCGACTTCGTCACCCGCAAGGTGGCGCGCGCCGCCGCCGCGATCAGCCTTGGCCTGGAACGCGAGGTGTCGCTCGGCAACCTCGATGCCCGCCGCGACTGGGGGTTCGCAGGGGATTACGTCCGTGCGATGTGGCTGATGCTGCAGCGGGAGGAGCCGGACGACTACGTGATCGCCACCGGCGAGAGCCACTCCGTGGCGGACCTCGCGTCCACCGCGTTCGCGCACGTCGGCCTCGACTGGGAGGAACACGTGCGCGTGGACGAGTCCTTGCAACGCGGGAAGGCGGAGCTGCACGACCTCGTCGGGGACGCCTCGAAGGCGCGTGAGCGGCTGGGCTGGTCGCCGACGATCCACTTCGACGGTCTCGTCCGGCACCTCGTCGACGCCGACCTCGAGCGCCTCCGCTCGCAGCTCGCGCCCGCCGAGACGCTCGCGGACGGCTGAGATGTCCGTGCTCGCGGATGCCCGCCGCCTCGCGGCGGCGGTCGGGCGTCCTCTGCGGCGTGCGCTCGTGGGGCTACGGACGCGGAGCTGGCCCCCCCATTCGCGGCTCTTCGTCGAGCAGGAGGCCGCACAGTGGGTGCTCGCCTACGAGGCGCGGCAGCTCGAGCGGACCGCGCGTGCCCTCGGCGTCGAGCTCGGGCCACCCGGGTGGGCGAAGGGGGTGAGTGCCCAGGCGATCTTCCACCTGAGCCAGTTCACGCTGCTCCTGCACGGCTTCGAGCGCAACGGCAACCACCTCGGGTTCGCCTGGTTCCACGGCCGCCCGGGCACGCCGGGCATGCCCGAGTTCGACGCCTGCTTCGAGACGATGCGGAGGCGGCATACGGAGATCGACCGCGTCCAGGTGACGAACCGCGCGATGGAGGAGCTCGTCCTCGGCACCGGTGTCGCGGCAGAGAAGCTGCATCGGATCCCGATCGGGATCGACGTCGAGGCCTTCCCGGTCCGCACCGACGCCGACCGCTCGGCGGCGCGGGAGGCGCTCGGCCTGCCCGAGTCGGCGTTCGTCGTCGGGTCGTTCCAGAAGGACGGGGTCGGCTGGGGCGACGGGCTCGAGCCGAAGCTCATCAAGGGCCCTGACGTCCTCCTGGCCGCGGCCGAGCGGCTCTGCGACCGAGTCCCGGAGCTGGCGTTTCTCCTGACGGGGCCGTCGCGCGGGTACGTGCGCGCCGGGCTCGACGGGCTCGGCATCCCGTACCGGCACGTGCTCCTACCGGACGTGGACGCAGTCGCACAGGCGTACGCGGCGATCGACCTCTGCGTCGTCGCCTCGCGCGACGAGGGCGGGCCGCGCGCCGTGCTCGAGGCGATGGCGACAGGTGTGCCGCTCGTCTCCACGCGGGTCGGCCAGGCGGTGGACCTCGTGCGGGACGGCGGGAACGGCTGGCTGGTCGACGTCGAGGACGTCGATGCTCTCGTCGACCGCGCAGCCCACGTCGCGACCGCGCCCACAGCCGAGCTCGAGCGCGTGCTCGAGGCGGGCCGGAGCACCGCGGAGGAGACTTCGTACGTCGCTCTGCGGCCGCGCTGGCGCCAGTTGTTGACGGGTTTCGTCGCGCTGCCGGGCCCCTCGGAGTGAGCGCGTGGACCTGAGCTCGGCCAGGATGGGGAGGTACGGGCGCGCCGCCGCCCGCTGGGCGCGGCTCCTCGCTTCCCGCAGGGCGAAGCCGGGGCTACGTGTGTTCTACGGGCACGACCGCGTCCCCGCTCCCGGGGAGCGCGCCGCGGGGGGTACCGCGAAGGCCCAGAAGCTGAGCGAGCGCTGGCCGAACAGCCCGGGCGACTTCTCCCTCCTGTACCTCGGCACGACCTGGCTGCCCCGCGACCTCGCGCCGCTGCTCGCGATCTCGCGGCGGCGTGGGGCGCGGATCGTCGTCAACCAGGACGGCGTGGCGTACCCGGGATGGGCGGGGGACGCCGCCGAGGAGCTCAACCGGCCGCTTCGGCAGGCGGTCCTCGCCGCGGACCACGTCGTCTACCAGAGCGACTTCTCGAAGCGCTCGGCCGACCTCTTCCTGGGGGAGCCGCGCGGTTCCTGGGAGGTGCTGCGGAACGCCGTCGACGTGCAGCACTTCACGCCCGCGGCCGCGCCGCCGCACGGCGGCCCGACCCTTCTCCTCGGCGGCGACCAGACGCAGGCCTACCGCCTCGAGCTCGCGCTGCGGACGCTCGCCGCCCTCCTTCCCCGCCACCCGGACGCGCGGCTCCTCGTCACCGGGCGACTCGTCGTGCCGGTCGAGCCGCTCGTCGAGCAGCTCCGGCTGCGCGGTCGCGTGCACCTGCTCGGCGAGTACGCCCAGCGTGACGCACCCGCTGTGCTCCGCCGCGGGCACGTCCTCCTGCACCCGAAGGTGAAGGATCCTTGCCCGACGCTCGTCATCGAGGCGATGGCCTGCGGGCTGCCCGTCATCCACCCCGCGAGCGGGGGGACCGTCGAGCTCGTGGGGGACGAGGCCGGCATCGGCGTCGCTCACCCGGACACCTGGCAGCGGGACCAGCCCCCGGCCCCGGAGGCGATGGCCGACGCGGTCGACCACGTGCTTGCCGACCTCGCCGCGTACTCGGCGCGGGCGCGGGCGCGGGCGGTCGAGCGCTTCGCACTCGAGCCTTGGTTGGAGCGTCACCGCGAGCTGTTCGAGCGCCTCGCTCCCCGGTAGCCGGCGATCCGACCGCGGAGCGTCGCGGCGTGGTACCCGACGCGCTCGCGGTCCCGTCGCGCCAGCGCGACGGCGACGCCTCCGGCCGGCCGCACGAACATCCGCGCGAGCGTGCGCGGCGCGTACCGGTGCTTCCGCAGCAGATAGCCGACGCTCGCGCCGTCCCGAAACCCGAGCTCGCCGTTCGGCTCCCCCATCTCATGGGTCACGACGAGCGACGGGTCGTACTCGACCCGCGCTCCCTCGTCGAGCGCGCGGACGAGGTAGTCGATCTCCTCGCCCGAGTGCCAGGGCGTGCCGGAGCCGAGGCCGAGCGCCTCGTCGAAGGCGCCGACGCGGGAAACGACGTCGCGCCGGAGGAAGATCGTGAACGAGATCGCCCGGTTCCAGAGGTTGTCCCGGGTGAGGATCGCGGGGTCCTCCTTCCAGGACGCCGACGAGCTGCCGTCGGGCGCGAGCGCGCGTCCGGTGACGCCGTCGAGCGCCGGCTCCTCGTCGAGCCTGCGCGCGACGCGCTCGAGCAGGTCGTCGGGGTAGGCGCAGTCGTCGTCCGGGAACGCGACGACGTCGGCGGCGAGTGATGAGAGAGCCCCGTTCCGAGCGCGCGACAGGCCCTTCTCCGCACGCAGATGGGCGATGTCGAGGCCGGGGTAGGAGGCGAGGACCGGCCGCAGGCGGTCGTCCCCGTTCTGGTCCACCACGCGCACGGTGAAGTCGGGGTGCGTCTGGTGCTCGAGCGAGTCGAGGAGCCGTCCGAGCTCGTCCACGCGGCCTGTCGTCGCGACGACGAGGTCGAACGACGGGAGCCCCTGCGACACGCGCCGTAGGCTACGGGACGCCCGTGGCCACCGCCCCGCTCGTGTCCGTTCTCGTCGCCGTCGCCAACGGCGAGCGATACCTCCGCCCGGCACTCGAGAGCGTCCTCCGCCAGAGCCTGGCGGACCTCGAGCTGCTCGTCGTCGACGACGGCTCGACGGATAGGACGCCGGGCATCCTGGAGGCGGTCGAGGACGACCGGCTGCGCGTCCTCCGGCACGAGGATCGCCGCGGCCTCGCCGCGTCGCTGAACCGTGGGCTCGACGAGGCCCGGGGGCGCTTCCTCGCGCGGATGGACGCTGACGACGTCGCCCTGCGCGACTGGCTCGCGCGCAGCCTCGCGCTCCTCGAGCCCCGCGCGACCGTCGGCTTCGTCGGGTCGGGAGTCCTCGACATCGACGAGGCCGGCCGGCCCGGACGCCTGCACGTCCACGAGAGCGGCCGCGCCGCGATGCGCTGGCGCGCGCTCTTCAGCGCCCCCGTCTTCCACGACACGGTCGTGCTCGAGCGGGAGCTCCTCGAGCGGCACGGCCTTCGCTACGACACGGCGTTCGGCGAGAGCGAGGACTACGACCTGTGGACCCGGCTCCTCGAGGTCACGGAGGGAGACGCAGTCGACGCGCCGCTCGTCCTCCACCGGCTCCATCCCGGGCAGGCGTCCCGCCTCCGCGGGGGACTTCAGCGCTCGCTCGCGCTCGAGGTCTCGCTCCGTGAGATCGCCGCTCTCGCGCCCTCCCTGGCCCCGGAGCGGGCCGAGCTTGCGCGTCGCGTCGCCCTCGGGGCGGAGCTCCGCCCGTCCGCGGCGAAGGCCGGCGTCGACGACTTCGTCCGCCTCTTCGAGCGGTTCGCGGGTACGGGCCGCTACCGGGACGATGAGCTTCGCCCGGTACGGGAGGCCGCCGCCCGGGCCGTATCGCACGCCGCGCGTCGGGCCGACACCGTCGACCGTCCCGGCATGCTGCGCGAGGCGGCACGGCTCGATCCCGTGCTCCACCTGCATGTCGCCCGGCGGCGTGCCCGCCGCCGGGCGCGGACACGCGAGGCGCACCGCGAGGCAGAGGCCTGGCTCGCCGAGCTCGGAGAGCCAGGCCGCGGGCACTTCCCGATCCGGGTCGCGGCAGTCTTCCCGGAGCCCACGCCGTACCGGGCACCCCTCCTCGACCGTGTCGCGGCCCTCGAGGAGGTCGACCTGACCGTCGTCTACGCAGCCGAGACCGTCGCGGGCCGCACGTGGCGCGTGGAGCCGCGCCACCGAGCGGTGTTCCTCCGCGGGGTCGGTGTGCCCGGCGCGGAGAGGCTCTTCCATCACGAGTACCCGCTCACGCCCGGGATCGTCGGCGCGCTCGGCGCCGCGCGACCCGATGTCGTCGTGATCTCGGGTTGGAGCACGTTCGCCGCGCAGGCCGCGCTCACGTGGTGCCGTGTCCGGGGCGTCCCATACGTCCTCGTCGTCGAGAGCCACGACGAGGGCCCGCGCGCGGGCTGGCGGCGGGCCGTCAAGGGGACGGTCGTCCCGCGCGTCGTGGGCGGCGCCTCGGGAGTGCTCGTCACCGGCACGCTCGCCCGGCGCTCGATGGTTGCGCGCGGGGCGGCTCCCGAGCGCGTGCACGTCTTCGCGAACACGATCGACGTCGAGGGCTTCGGCGCGCGGGTCGACCGCCTCGCTCCCCGTCGCGCCGCGCTCCGCGAGGCCTTCGGCGCCGGCGCCGACGACGTCGTCGTCCTTTCGGTCGCCCGGCTCGCGCCGGAGAAGG
The DNA here is from genome assembly GCA_050698135.1 of Gaiellaceae bacterium. Lineage (GTDB taxonomy): Bacteria > Actinomycetota > Thermoleophilia > Gaiellales > Gaiellaceae > GMQP-bins7. The sequence continues at coordinate 1,548 of JBOHBB010000171.1, read as the reverse complement.
GCCTCGACACCCTCGTCCATGCGGTCGCCGAGGCGGACGACCCGCGAATCCGGCTCGTCGTCGCCGGCGACGGTCCCGAGCGGGAGCGCCTGCAGGACCTCGCGGACGTGCGGGGCGTGCCGCTCGTGCTCGCGGGCGATCTCGAGTGGGAGCGGATCGTCGAGGCGTACGCCGCAGCGGACGTCTTCGCGCTCCTCTCGGACCGCGAGCCGTGGGCGGTCGTCGTCAACGAGGCCGCGGCCTGCGGCCTGCCGCTCGTCCTCTCCGACCGGGTCGGCGCCGCGCACGATCTCCTGCGGGACGGCGAGAACGGGACTCTCCTCTCGGCCGGAGACGTCGACGCCGCCGCCGCGGCTCTCCGAAAGCTCGCGAGCGACCGCGACCTCCGGCTGGCCCAGGGCGCGCGCTCTCGTGAGCTCGCGCGCGACTGGGGCTACGGCCCGAGCGTCGAGGGGTTCCTCGCGGCGGTCCGGGAAGCAGTTGCGTAGCCTGGTCCGATGTCCCGGAACGGCGCGCGTCCACGGATCCTCGTCCTGAACCAGTACTACTGGCCCGGCGTCGAGGCGACCGCGCACCTTCTCACCGAGCTCTGCGAGGCGCTGGCCGAGGACTACGAGGTCGAGGTCGTCACGGGCGTCCTGCACGGCCACGAGGACGAGCCGCGCCAGACTGAGCACAACGGCGTGCGGATCGTCCGGGTGGCCTCCACCTCCTACGAGCGCTCCGAGCTCGCGAGGCGCGCCGCGAACTACTTCTCGTACCTCGGCTACGCCCTCGCCTACGCGCTCTCGCGCCCGGCCCCCGACCTCGTCCTCTGCATGACCGACCCACCGATCGTCGGAGACCTCGGCGTCGCCGTCGGCCGTCGCTTCCGCGCGCCGGTCCTCGTCATCAGCCAGGATGTCTTCCCCGAGATCGCGACGGAGCTCCACCGGCTCCAGAACCCCGCCGTCGTCGGCGTCCTCGGGACGCTCGTGGGCGCCTACCTGCGCCGCGCCGACCGCATCGTCGCGATCGGCGAGACCATGCGGGAGCGGCTCGAGGCGAAGGGCGCGCCCGCGGAGCGGTTGCGCGTCATCCCGAACTGGGTCGACACCCGCGCGATCACGCCGCAGCCGCGGGACAATCCCTGGGCGGAGCGCCACGGGCTCGCGTCGCGGTTCGTCGTCATGCACTCCGGCAACGTCGGCCACGCGCAGGATCTCGACAGCCTCGTCCGCGCGGCGACGTTCCTGCGCGACCGCGAGGACATCCGCATCGTGATCGCGGGCTTCGGCGCCCGCCACGCTGAGATGGTCGACCTCGCGGCGCGGCTCGACGTCGAGGACATGGTGCGCTTCCTCCCCTACCAGGAGCGGGACCGGCTCCCGTTCTCGCTCTCGAGCGCCGACGTCCATGTCGTCGGGCTCGCGAAGGGGCTCGCGGGCTACGTCGTGCCGAGCCGCCTATACCGGATTCTCGCCGCGGGCCGCCCCGTGCTCGTCGCGGCCGACGACTCGAGCGAGACGGCACGGCTCGTACGCGAAGTGGGCTGCGGGATCGTCATTC
>JBOHBB010000170.1:0-5283 GCA_050698135.1 Gaiellaceae bacterium | reverse complement strand
GCGTCGCGGAGGGACACGATCTCCGTCTCCGGGTACCAGCGCTCGGCCAGTCCCAGAGCCGCTGGCCGTCGCGGCGCCCGACGATCGCGACGATCCCGCGACTGTGGAGAATCTCCAGCATCTCGGTGACACCGCGACCGCCCATCCAGCCGTGCGACTCCCGCGGCGTCACCGAGTGGTCGGCGATCTCGCGCGCGAGCAACGGGCCGTTCTCCTCGAGGTCCCGGAGGAGGAGGCGCTTGAAGCGGGCATTCACCCGCAGGAACTCAGTGGCCCTGCGCTCGAACGTGTACTTCCCGCGCCGTCGGCCCATCCGTGCCCGTGCGTAGGGGAGGTCCTCGATCGGCCACACGTACGCGTTCCACTCGAACAGCTTCTTCTCCACCCACAGGAGGCGGTCGAGCTCGGCGAGGTCGTACGGCCCGAGTCGGCTCCAGAGCACGAGCTGCTGCGGAGGAGCGATCGTCGAGATCGGGTCGATCTGCAGGTACCCGAGCTGTCGGACCGTGTCGAGGATGCCCGTCGCCGACCCGTCGAGGAGCTGCGCGCGGACGGCGATCCGGCGCGCTTCCGCCCTGGAGACCTCGATCATCCGCCCCGTTCCTCGACCGGGGGTTGCAGGCGCCAGCGGACCTCGTGACCTCCGGGCGACTCGACCGCTCGCCCGGGCGGCGGGTTCGCGTCGAGCCAGTCCGCGTACCGGACGGCGAGCGGTGCGGCGGAGATGCCGTGGGCGAGGACCGACACCCCGACCGTGACGAAGGCAGTCGTCAGTATGAGCTCGTCGCCCGGCAGGCCGCCCTCTTCGACGACGAGGAGGGCGAACACGATCGACGCCGCCCCGCGTGGCCCGAACCAGCCGAGAAAGGCGACCGTCGGCCGGCGGGCGCTCGTGCCGAGCATCGAGACCGCCACCGGGATCATGCGGACGAGCGTGAGGCTGAGCACGGCGTAGAGCGCAATCTGCCACGTGAGGTCACCCAGAGCCGGCCCCAGGAGCACCGCCCCGAAGACGACGAAGGTGACGGCCGTGAGGAGCGCGCCTGCCTGCTCGATCAGGTACGAGACCTCGCCTCCCCGCGCTTTGCGCAGGCCCCCGTAGACGCCGCCTCCGACGAACGCGGCGATGAAGCCCGAGCCGCCGATCGCCTCGGCGAGCCCGAACGCGAGCCCTGCGCCTGCGAGCGGGACGACCTGCCGCCACGCAGGAGCGATGAGGCCGCGGCCCGCGGCGAAGACGACGATCGCCGCCGCTGCGGCGCCCGCGACCGCTCCCCCGACGACTCCGTACCCGATCTTCTCCGCGACGAGCCTGGCGGCCTCGCCGTGCCCGACCGCCCCCTCCTCCGCCTGCGCGACGGCGAGCGCGATCAAGAAGAGGGGTACGCAGATGCCGTCGTTCAGGCCGGCTTCGACGTTCAGGCTCTGGCGGATGCGAACGGGGAGGCGGGTCATCGTGACGACGGCCTGGCCGAGCGCCGCATCGGTCGGCGCGAGGATGATCGCCAGCACGAGCGCCTCTGGCCAGTCGAGCCCGTCCAGGAGCACGAGCGCCAGGGCGAAGCCGGCGAGCAGCGTCAGCGGCAGACCGATCCCGAGCAGGCGTACGGGCACGCCGAGCTCGCTCCGCAACGCACGCAGGTCGATTCGCGACGCGTCGGAGAAGAGGACGACGGCGAGCGTCGCCTCGGCCAAGATCTTGACTTCGAGGCCGTCCGCCTCCGGGTCGACGAGCCCCAGCGCCTCGACGCCGGCGACGAGGCCGGCCGCCGTGAAGAACATCGGCGCCGTGAGCGACGTCCCCTCGAGTCGCGCCGACACGGCCGCGAACGCGAGGAGCACTGCCGCGAGCGTTGCGAGCTGCCAGTGCACGCGCGGAGCTTCGCAGAGCGCTGACTCTGCACGAGGCGGGATCGTCTCGCGCCGATCCCGCCCGCGCGACAACCCCTGAAGCCGGCCGCTTTGCGGCCGGGTCGAGCCGACCGGGCGAGCGCCGGCTTCAGCGGCGCACGTGCTCGAGCCCGATCGTCCTCCGTAGCCGGTCGAGCGCGCGGTCGAGCGCGTCCTCGAGGGCGGCCGACGGACGGACGCCCGGCTCGAGATGGAACGCCTTCACGACGAGCGTGCCCTCGTCCCGCTCGGACTTGAGATCGGCTCGACCGACGATCCGGTCGCGCCACAGGAACGGGAGGACGTAGTAGCCGTACCTGCGTTCGTGCGCGCGCTTGTAGACCTCGATCACGTGCTCGAAGCCCAGTACGCGGCGCGCGAACCGGCGATCCCAGAGGAGGTTGTCGAACGGCGACAGGGCCACAGCGGCGCTGGGGCGCGCGGGATCGAGGTCCGCCTCCGCAGGAACGAGAAGGCTCGGACCGCCGTCGTCCATCTCCACGCGCTCGAGGACGCCTTCCCGTTGGAGCGCGTCGGCGTGAGGGCGGATCCGGGCGGCGCCGCCCTTCAGCCGCCAGTGCTCGACCACGCCGGAGTCCGTGAGCGCTCCGCGCGCGCGGACCGCCCGCACCACGAGCTCGCGCAGCCGGGTGCGTTCGTCCGGCTCGGGAGCCTCCAGCACGTCGCGCGGAAGCACGCGCTCCGCAAGGTCGTACTGCCGCTGGAACCCATTCGTCCGGCCGGCGATGACGACCTCGCCGCTGTGCCACAGCGCCTCGAGCACCACCTTTGCAGGCTTCCAGTTCCACATCCCTCCACCCCCGTCGCCCTCGAAGTCGCGGGATGCGAGCGGGCCTCGATCCCGGATCGCGGCGCGCACCTCCTCGGCGAGCTCGGGGTCCCGGCCGAGCACGTCGCCGCGCCAGGGATGGTGCTGCCTCATCGTCGGGCGGAAGAGTGGCCAGTCCTGGACCGGGACGAGGCATGCCTCGTGCGCCCAGTACTCGAACACCCGGCCCTGCGCGAGCAGGCGCGACACGGTCTCCCGGCGGTACTCCCCGACGCGGGAGCCGAGGACGATGCGGTGGCTTCGCTCGACGGCGGTGATCGAGTCGAGCTGGACGCAGGAGAGCGCCCGGATCGTCTCCTCGACCTCCCGCGTGCTCCCGCGCCGCGAGCGGGACGCGTAGCCCTGGGCCGCGATGGCGAGCCGCCGCGCCGCGGTGAGCGAGATCGTCCGCATGTCCGCAAGCTAGCGACGGGGCTCCGGCTCGCGCCGTGCATCATCGAGGCGTGTCGCCGTGGCGTCACGTGCGCGCGATCCTCCTCCTGCCGGTCGTCGTCACGCTCGTCGTCCCCGCGCTCGTCCTCCGGTGGACGGGATCCGTGAGCGTCGGCTGGGGGCTCCCGGGCGGCCTCGCCGCTCTGGCGATGCTGCTCGGCGTGTCGCTGATCGGGGCGGGCCTCGGCTCGTCGCCTGGACGGTGACGCTGTTCGTGAAGGAGGGCGGGGGGACGCTCGCCCCCTGGGACCCGACGTCGCGGCTCGTCGTGCGCGGCCCGTACCGGCACGTCCGCCACCCCATGATCGGTGGCGTCGCCTCCATCCTCCTCGGCGAGGCGGCGCTGCTCGGGTCCTCACCGCTGCTCGTCTGGTTCGCGATCGCCGTGGGCGTGAACGCCGTCTACCTCCCGTTGGTCGAGGAGCGCTCCCTCGAACGGCGCTTCGGGGAGGAGTGGGCGATCTACCGGGCCAACGTCCCGCGCTTCGTCCCTCGGCTCACGCCCTGGGACCCCGCGGGCTGACTCACTCGGGCACCTCGCCGCCGAGGATCGTGCGCAGGCGCGCGGCGTCGATGTTCCCGCCCGAGACGATGCACACGGTCCGTCCGTGCCCTGCGCGTCCTTCGAGTGCGGCCGCGACCGGCAGGGCGGCGGCGCCTTCGGCGACGATGCGGGCGCGCTCGAGAAGCAGGCGGATGGTCGCGGCCGTCTCCTCGAGCGAGACGACGAACGACGCACCGACGAGCGACCTCGCGCGCTCCCACATCTCCGGCAGGAGCGACCCGGACCCCGCGCCGTCGACGAACGACGGCGTGAAGTCCACGGGCGTCGGCACGCCGCCGGCGGCGATCGCTCCTGCGACCGGAGCCCCTGTCGCTGGCTCGCACACGTACACCTTCGTCTCGGGAGACACGGCCCGCAACGCGCTCGCGATCCCGGTCGTGAGGCCGCCTCCGCCCCACGGGATCAGCACCGCGTCGATCTCCTCGAGCTCCTCCACCAGCTCCAGGCCGATCGTCCCGTTGCCGGCCATGACGAGCTCGTCGCGCACCGGGTGGACGAAGAAGCCGTCGACGTCCTCGGCCGCCTCGCGGGCGGAGCCCGCTTCGACCGCGGCCCACCACTGCTCCCACGGCACGCGGACGATGCGGCCGCCGAGCCGCTCGACCGCGGCGAGCTTCGCCATCGAGGCGTTGTCGGGGACGACGATCGTCGCCGGTACCCCGAGCTCTCTCGCCATCCAGGCGACGCCCTGCGCCATGTTCCCCGTGCTCGTCGTCACAAGACCCTCGGCGAGCGCCTCGCGGGGAGCGCTCAGCACCGCATTCCCCGCGCCGCGCAGCTTGAACGACCCGATCGGCTGCAGGTTCTCGAGCTTGAGCCAGATCTCCGCCGGCGCGTCGTCGACCTGCAGGCGGACGAGTGGTGTGCGGATCGCCGTCCCCGCGATCCGCTCGCGTGCCGCTTCGATGTCCGCGAGCGGGATCAGAAGTCGACCTCGACGCCGACGCCCCGCTCGCGCGCGCGACGGACGACGAGCTCGGCCGAGGCGAGGTCCTCGACGGCGATGCCCAGTGACTTGAATACGGTCAGCTCGTCCTCGTGCTCGCGACCAGGATGCTCGCCGACGAGCACCTCGCCGAGCTCGGCTTTGATGTGATCCGGTCCGATCGCACCCTCCGCCAGTGGAATCAGGTAGTCGCCCGACTCGTTCAGAGTCGACTCGCGGCGGTCGACGAAGAGCGATGCGCTCGCCACCGTCTCCGTGTCGAGCTCGCGCGCCATCCACGCCACGCCCTGTGCCATGTTCCCCGTGCTGGTCGTGACCACGCCTCGCTGGAGATCCGCGCGCGGCGCGCTCAGGATCGCGTTCGCCGCCCCCCGGAGCTTGAAGGAGCCGATCGGCTGCAGGCTCTCGAGCTTCAGCCAGATCTCGGCCGGTGCGTCCTCGTGGTAGAGGCGCACGACGGGCGTCCGCACCACCGTGTGCGCAAGGCGCTCTCGCGCACGCTCGATCTCGTCGAGCGGGATCAGAAGTCGACCTCCACTCCGACTCCCTGCTCGCGCGCTCGCCGAACGACGAGCTCCGCCGTCGCCAGGTCCTCGACTG
>JBOHBB010000169.1:0-3374 GCA_050698135.1 Gaiellaceae bacterium | reverse complement strand
GTGCGTCCCCTCGACGGTCCAGGGGCGGAAGAAGAACGACTCGCTGCTGTCCTTCGCCCAGACGGTCTCCCAGAGCTCGTTCTCGTTCTGCCAGGTCGAGACGAGGAGGAAGTAGAAGTCCTCGCCGCAGCGATGGAGGATCACGAAGCCGAAGTCGCCGCCGAGCCGCAGGTCGCCGCACTTCGACGCGTCGCGCAGGTTCCGGCGGGCGAGCGCGCGGATGACGAGCGGGACGGGCGCGTCCTCGGGCGCGATCTCGTACCACTTGAGCACGGTGCTCCTGAGCGTGAGGCTCGACTGCGGGCGCGCCACCTTCGCGATGTGCTCGTAGCCGGTGTCGACTTGCTCGAGTGCGCTCACGATTCCCCTTCCGTCCGCGTGAAGTCCATGATCCAGTTCGTCTCCCACGTCTCGCCCTCGTCGTCCGAGAACGCCTGCTCCCAGCGTGGGGTCGGCGTCGTCACGCGGGACCACGTGTAGCGGACGACGATCGGGCGGCCGTCGAAGACGTCACGCCCCTCGAAGACGCCGACGTCGCCCGAGAACGAGCCGATGACGGGCGGGTCGATGATCCCCGACTGTCGGCTGTCGGCCCAGTAGATCGCCCACAGCCCGGACGAGGGATCGAAGAAGCGGAACGACATCCCCACGAAGCCGCCGTTCCAGTCGGTCCGGAACTCGTCCTCGTTCCCGAGGCCGTCGAGCAGGGGCCGCGCGGTCACCGTCGCGTCGAACTCGACCCACTCGTCCGATCCGGCGAGCCGCTCGCGCAGCCTCCGGTTGCGGACCTTCCAGCTGCCCATCCAGAAGTCGAAGTCACGTGCCGTTCCCCGTGCCTGTGCCATCTCGGTCATCACGACCTCCCGTGCGCTTGCTCGACGACCGCATCAACGTAGCGGTCAAATAGGGCGACCTAGGCCCTCTATCTCTGCTTGACTGAACGCTGTGCTCGCGCCCACCGCACGCCTTCTCGAGCTCCTCGAGCTCCTGCAGGCGCGGCCGCTCACGACCGGAAGGGAGATCGCCGACCGGCTGGGGATCGACGCGCGCACCGTCCGGCGCTACGTCACCGCCCTGCAGGACCTGGGGATCCCGGTCGAGGGGCAGCGCGGAGTCGGCGGCGGGTACCGGATTCGGCCCGGCTACCGGCTGCCGCCGCTCATGCTGAACGACGACGAGGCGGTCGTCGTCGCGCTCGGCATCGTCGCGTCCGGGCAGCTGGGGCTGACGGCTTCGGCGGAGTCGATCGACACCGCGCTCGCGAAGATCCACCGTGTCCTCCCCGACGGTCTGCGCAGGCGGGTGGAGGCGCTCGAGGCGACACTCGACTTCACCCGGAGCGCTCCAGCGGGGGCGCCGGTCGCCGGCGAAAGGGTCCTTCTCCTCGCCGAGGCGATCCGCGGCCGGAGGCGCGTCCGCACCGGGTACCGGGCGTTCTCGGGAGAGGTGACGCGTCGCGAGCTCAGCCCGCTCGGCCTCGTCGTGCATTCCGGGCGCTGGTACCTGGCCGCGTACGACCACGGCCGCGACGACCTGCGCACGTTCCGGGTCGACCGAATGCGGCGGCCCGCGGTGGCGAGAGAGCCAGCTGTCGACCCGCCGGAGGGCTTCGACGCAGTCACGTACATCAGCCGCTCCCTCGCGCGGACGCCGTGGCGCCACGAGGTCGTCGTGCTGCTCCACCTTCCGCTCGAGGAGGCGACGCGGCGCCTGCCCGCGACGCTGGCGGAGCTGGTCGAAGCCGCCGGCGGAACCCGGTTGCGCATGCGCGTGAGCTCGCTCGACTGGATGGCGAGCGTCCTCGCCGGGGTCGGCTGCACGTTCGCCGTCGAGGAGCCCGAGGAGCTCAGAGTGAGCGTGCGAGCGCTCGCCGACCGCCTCGCCGAGAGCGCCTGAGCAGGCTCAGCCCCGCGGGCGCGGGACGACGACGACGTGGTACGTCTCGATCAGCGCCGTCACCGCCGCGTCGTAGTTCTCGAGCCACTCGTCGCTGCCGTAGAACCCCTCGAGCTGCTCGCGCCGCTGCTCGAGCGAGTCGAAGGAGCGGACGAGCGTGTAGAGGTCGTCTCCCAGCAGTGACGGCCCGGCGGCGACCACGTCGATCCCGTGGCGCTCGAGCAGGGGCCGCGCGTGCTCGCGGAAGATCCGGTCGAACTCGTCGCGTGTACCGGGCAGGAGCAGGTACGTGCGGATGTCGAGAACCGGCCCGTGCTCCTCCACGCCGCAATTGTGCGCTTCGGACGCAGAGACCGAGGACGCGTGCGACGGGCGCCGCGCCCAGGCCCCTAGGATGCCTGGATGCCCTCGCTGCCCTCAGGGACGGTGACTTTCGTGTTCACCGACATCGAGGAGTCGACGGCCCTGCTCAAGAGGCTCGGGGACGGCTATGCCGGCGTCCTCGCCGAGCATCGACGGATCGTCCGCGACGCGTTCGGCGCGAACGGGGTCGAGATCGACACGCAGGGCGACGCGTTCTTCTTCGCCTTCCCACGGGCCCGGGAGGCGGTCGCGGCCGCGGTCGAGGTGCAGCGTGCCCACGCCACTCGCGAGTGGCCGGAGGACGCGGTCGTGCGCGTCCGCATCGGCATGCACACGGGCGAGCCCGCCGTCCACGACGAGGGGTACGTCGGCCTCGACGTCGTCCGCGCGGCGCGGATCTGCACGGCGGCGCACGGCGGTCACGTCCTCCTCTCGGAGACGACGCGCGCGTTGCTCGGGACGGCCCTGCCCGACGGCGTGTCGGTCTTCCCGCTCGGGGAACGGCACCTGAAGGGGATCGAGGAGCCGGAGCGCGTCTACGAGCTCGAGATCGAGGGCGTGGAGACCGTGGACGAGGCGGTGGCCGAGGAGCCGACGCGTCCGGCCCCTCCCGCACCGCCCCCGCCACGAGCGCCTTCTCCGCCCGCTTCGAAGGCGACCGAGCACGAGATCGAGCGCCGCTTCGAGGACCTCGGCGAGAAGCTCGCCGCAGGGATCCAGGAGCAGGTCGCCGAGCGGCTCGAGCGCGCGTTCGCGAAGCTCGAGTCACTGCCCTCGCGCCCGGCGGACGAGGACGAGGACGAGGACGTCGAGGACATCGCTGCCCGCTCGGCATCGCTGGAGGAGAAGATCCGCGCACGGGTCGATGCGGCGCTGAAAGCCCGCGGGCTGACCGACGACCGCTCCTAGCCCGGCCTGGAGGAGGCCCGTCCGCCGCGCCTCGGCGACGGCCTCGAGCTGCGAGTGGCAGCCGATCCCGACCATCTGGGCAGGCACGAACGAGGATCGCGTCCTCATCCTGGCTTCCGAGGACTTCATCCTCCTCGAAGGACCGGTGTTCGCGCGAGCGTTCGACTCGGTCGGCTCGGGTGCCGGAGTGATCCGGTACGACGTGT
>JBOHBB010000168.1:0-8886 GCA_050698135.1 Gaiellaceae bacterium | reverse complement strand
CGGTTCGCGCCGCGAGCTGGTCCATCCCGGGGCGCGCGTCGCCCCGCTGGAAGTAGGTGCGCACGCGGGAGCGCAGCGACTTCGCCTTTCCCACGTAGAGGACCGCGCCGGCCTCGTCGCGGAACAGGTAGACGCCCGAGCCGCGCGGGAGTGAGCGCACCTTCTCTTCAAGGTTCTCACGCATTCCGTCGCTAGCGTATCCCCATGCGCCTGGGGCTCCCGACCGCGTTTGCGGCCGTCTTCCTGCTCGCGGCGGCGCTCGTCGCGCCTGCCGTCGTAGAGGCCGGCCCGGGCATGGTCGTCGGTGCCGTCGAGGACGATGTGCGCTCGACGAGCCTCGTCCAGGCGGAGACGCGGATGGAGCTCCTTCGCGTGTCCGGCTTCCGGGCGGTGCGCATCACGAGCTACTGGAACCCAGGGCGGAGCGCGCCGACCGCGGACGAGCTCGGGGTCCTCGAGAACGCCGCGGGCGCGGCCGAGCGGAACGGCGTGCGCCTGTACGTGACCGTGATGAGTCCGGGATCGCGCACCACGCCTCTCACCTCCGATGCCCGTGCCGACTTCGCCTCGTACGCCGCCGCGATCGTCCGCGCCGTGCCGGGCGTCCGCCACGTGATCGTCGGCAACGAGCCGAACATCAACCGCTTCTGGCTTCCGCAGTTCGGCCTCGACGGCGCGAACGCCGCCTCACCCGCCTACCTGCAGCTCCTCGCCGAGACATACGACGCTCTCAAGGCCGTGTCCTCGAGCGTGAGGGTCTACGGCGGCGCCGTCTCCCCGCGTGGGAGCGACCGTCCGGGCGGCTCCCGCCCGACCCACTCGCCCACGGCGTTCATTCGCGACCTCGGCCTCGCCTACCGCGCGAGCGGGCGCACGCGGCCCGTCATGGACGCCTTCGTCATCCATCCGTACGGGGACAACTCCAGCCAGCCGCCGACCTTCGCGCATCCGCTGAGCACGACGATCACGATCGCCGACTACACCAAGCTCGTCGCGCTCCTCGGCGAGGCGTTCGACGGGACGGCGCAACGCGGCTCCGACCTCCCGATCGTCTACGGGGAGTACGGGGTCGAGTCGCAGATCCCGGAGAGCAAGGCGGCCCTCTACACCGGGACGGAGCCGGCGACGACGCGGCCGGTCGCCGAGGAGACGCAGGCGTCGTACTACCAGCAGGCGCTCGGCCTCGCCTTCTGCCAGCCCACGGTCGAGGCGACGCTGATCTTCCTCTCGCGCGACGAGCGCGCCCTCCCTACCTGGCAGTCGGGCGTCTACTACGTCGACGGGACCGCGAAGTCGAGCCTCGCGCGCGTCACCGAGGCGCTCGACCGCTCGACCGGCGGCTCGGTCGCGCGCTGCGCGGGCCTCCGCCTGCCCGTGCAGCCCACGTTCCTCCGCTTCTCCGGCCGGCCCGCGGCCCGCCAGGGCACGTTCACCGCAAGGCTCCGCTGCAGCCTTGACTGCGCCTACCGGGTGCGCGTCGAGAACGTCGCAACCGGGCGTACGAAGCTGTCGCGCCGCGGTCGGGCGGCAGTCGGTGAGCTCGTCGAGATCGACCTCGGCACGCGGCGCCTCGCTCGCGGCACGTACCGGTACACGCTCCGCCTCCAGCACCCGGTGAACCCCGCTCCGCCGACCCTGCGCCAGGGCCCTCCGTTCCGCCTGCCCTAGAGCGTCGTAAGCCGCGGGCCGGCCCACAGTTTCCCCGCGTTCCTCAGTACCGGTGCTCGCGACGCCAGACGCGCACGACGGCGAACGCGCATGCTGCGAGCACGAGGACGAGCACGAGAGCGTCACGGCTCTCCGGCAGGCCGTAGCCGAGCGCCATCCCGATCGCGACGACCGCGAGCCCGATCGCCGCGTAGAAGACCCGCCGACTCCAGTCCGACCAGGCCTCGAGGTCCCCGCGGCGCTCGCGCCAGACGAGGAAGAGGAAGAACGCGACGGCGAGGAAGAACGCGATGCGGAGGATCCCGCCGACGGTCGCCAGCACGGGCTCGAGCGACAGCACGATGACGACGACCGCGATCAGGGCGACGATCCCGAGACCCCGCGCGAGCGGCGGAATGCGGTCCCAGAGCGCTCTCACGAGCCCGTGGTGAACGCGCGCACGGCGAGCGCACCCGCGAGGAGTGTCGTGCCGGCGAACCAGAGGAGCCGCTTCGAGCCCTCCACCGGCGCGTAGAACCAGGGCGAGAGCGCGACGCCGAGCGCGAGCGCGCCGTACGAGTAGTGGAGGCGGTCCGGCGCCCGGCGGCCGTCGGAGAGGAGGAGGAGGCCGACCGCGGCCTGCGCGATGAGGACGGTCTGGGCGAGCGCGAGCCCGTGTGCGACCCATCTCCCCGCCTCCCCGCGCCGGTACGCGACGAACCCGACCACTGCCGCGGCGCCGCACACGGCGAGCACCGCGACGCCCAGGACGACGTGCACGGATACCATCGCGCGCACCCTACCGGGGAGGTTCGGGACCGGACCGGCCGTCTCGGCCCCTGGACTGGTAGACCGGCCGGGGGCCGGCGTGGCGCACCCCCCGCGCGACCTCCGAAATGCGACTTCGAGGAGCCGCACGCGCCGCAGCGTTACGCAGCGAGCGATCGCGCAAGGATTTCGCCGAGGTCGGACACCACCAGATCCGCGCCCCGAGACCGTAGGGCGCTCGCCTGGCCGCCGTGGTCGACGGCTACGACGACGTCGAAGCCGCCGCCACGTCCGGCCACGACGCCGTCGACGGACGTCTCGAACACCGCCGTGTGCTCGGGCGGGACGCCGAGCCGGCGCCCGGCGGCGAGCAGCATGTCGGGGGACGGCTTCCGGTGCAGCCCCTCCGTGCGTACCGTCGTCCCGTCCACGCCTTCGTCGACGAGGTCCGAAATGCCCGCCCGCTCGAGTAGGTAGGTCATGGTGGTGCTGCCTGAGACGACGGCACACCGAATACCCGCCTCGTGCGCCAACTCGAGGAAGAGTCGCGTCCCCTGGTACGCCTTCACGCCGCGCACGTCCAGGAGGCGACGGAGCGCCTCGTTCTTGTAGCTGGCGAGCCCGTTTACCGTCCCGACGCCCGGTCCCTCGCCAGCGGAGCCTTCGGGAAGGGTCGCCCCTCGGCTCGCGAGGAACCCCCGGATCGCATCGTGGCGCGTCCGTCCGTGAACGTGCAGCTCGTAGTCGGCCTGGACGCTGAAGGGAGCGAACGAGCTCCCCGTCCGGTCGATCGTGCTCGAGAGCAGCGCGTCGAAGGTCGCCTGCCACGCCTCCGCATGCGTGGTGGCGCTCGGGACGAGGACACCGTCGACGCTGAAGACACATGCAGCGACCTCCGCCGGGAGCCCGAGCAGGCGCCGCGCATCCCACGTGGAGCCGACGAGCCGGACGAGGAGCCGTTCCTCGCGGCGATCACCGGCGAGCGCCTCCAGCAATCGCACCGTGGCGTTCCTCTCCTCCGCGAGTCGCGTGGAGCGCAGGCGCAGCTCGCTCGGCGAGAGATCGCGCGCCGCCGCCTGGAGCGCGCCCTGCGCGGACGCGAACGCCAGTCGCCACGCACCTACCAGTGACGCCAGGTCGGTCGGCCGCGAGTCCATTCCGCAAGCCTGACACTCGATCGGACGCCGCTGGCTAGGATCGGCCCGTGATCCGGAGAGGCACGGCGACGACGCCCGAGGTCACGATCGTGCCTGCCAACGAGGCGAGCTGGGAGGATCTCCAGGTCGTGTTCGGCGCCCGCGGCGCAGCAGCGACGTGCCAGTGCCAGCGGTACAAGCTGCAGCCGAGGGAGTCGTTCGGCTCGTTCCCCGCCAAGGAGCGGGCCCACCGGCTGCGGATGCAGACCGAGTGCGGGCACGCTGCGTCGAAGACGACGAGCGGCCTCGTCGCCTACCTGGAGGGCGAGCCGGTCGGCTGGTGCGCGGTCGAGCCGCGCACGGCCTACCCGGGTCTGGTGCGCGTCTACCGGGTTCCCTGGGAGGGACGCGCGGAGGACAAGGCCGACGACAGGGTCTGGGCCGTGACCTGCCTTTTCACGCGGGCGGGGTTCCGGCGCCGGGGCGTCAGCTACGCGCTCGCGCGGGCTGCCGTCGACTTCGCGCGGCGGCGCGGCGCCCGGTCGCTCGAGGGCTACCCGCTGATCACGGAGCGCGGCAAGGAGCCCACCTGGGACGAGCTCCACGTCGGCAGCCGAAGCGTCTTCGAGGCAAGCCAGGTTTTGCCGAGGTCAGCCACCCGACGAAGCGCCGCGTCGTCATGCGCATCGACTTCTAGGCAAGCACGTTCTCGCTCGACACGACACCACGAGGAGGCACAGATGATCGACGAAGGAACCGAGGCCCCGGACTTCGAGCTCGCGTCCGACGACGGCTCGGCGGTGAGGCTCTCGGATCTCCGGGGCAAGCCCGTCGTCGTCTACTTCTATCCGAAGGACGACACGCGGTCTCGTTTCAACAGTAGTCGACCCTCAAGCCCGGCAACCTCTGCGGCACCATGACAACGCCGTCCTGGTCCTGGGAGCGTCTCGAGCGCGGGAACGTCGGCTCTCAGACAGCGCTCATCGAGCTCGTCGAGCCGCGGCGCGACGAGTCCGTCCTGGACGTCGGTACGGGATCGGGGGGGCTTGCGCTGTTGGCCGCGCGCACCGGTGCGGCCGTGACAGGGATCGACATCGCCGAGGATGGCGTCGAGCGTGCTCGGGCCCGTGCCAAGGACGAGGGCCTCAACATCCGTTTCGACGTTGGCGATGCGCAGTCCCTGCCATACGCGGATGCTGCCTTCGACGTCGTCCTGTCGACCTTCGGGGTCATCTTCGCGACAGACCAGCGACAAGCGGCACGCGAGCTCGCGCGTGTCTGCAAGGCCGGCGGTCGGTTGGGTCTCACGCTGATGCCGCCGGACTCCCGCTCGTCTGAGGCTGTGTCGATCTTCCGGGAGTTCGGGGACAGCGACGGCGGTGACCATCCCGCGGCGTTCGCCGACCGCCTCGAAGAGCTCCTGGACGACACGTTCGAATTCGAAGCGCGCCGAAGGGAGATCCCCGCTGAGCCGGGCGGCGCGACGACCTGGGACGAGGCTCTCGACCAATCAGGCGAGCTGCGAACGCTTGCCTCGACGCTACCGCCCGAGCGGCTTGCCGCCCTCCGAGTCCGAGTCGAAGACATGCTCGCCACGTGGTCGGGTCGCCCAGCCAGCTATGTGATCGTGGTCGGTCACCGTCGAGAAACAGACCTCGCACAGTGAGAACGCGCTCATGATCGAGGAGGGACTGCCGGCACCGGACTTCACGCTTGCCTCGGACTCCGGCGGGCGGGTTACGCTCTCGCAGTTCCGAGGCTCGCCTGTGGTTCTCTACTTTTACCCGCGGGACGACACACCGGGATGTACCAGGCAGGCGTGCGGGATCCGCGACGCGTGGGGAGAGTTCGAGAGGCGGGGCGCGGTCGTCCTCGGCGTGAGCCCGGACAGCGCGCGCAAGCACGTGAAGTTCAAGGACAAGTACGGCCTGCCGTTCACGCTGCTCGCCGACGAGGACCACGCCGTGTCCGAGACGTACGGGGTCTGGGTCGAGAAGAGCATGCTCGGGAAGAAATACATGGGGATCGAGCGCTCGACCTTCGTCATCGACGCGGACGGAAAGGTCGCGAAGGTCATGCGGCGGGTGAAGCCGGACACGCACGTCGACGACGTCCTGGCCGCCCTTCCTGCCTGAAGGACTGCCGCCGGGACACGGCTACAATGCGGCACTCCGCGCGGATGTGGCGGAATTGGTAGACGCGCACGGTTCAGGTCCGTGTGCCCGTAAGGGCGTGGAGGTTCAAGTCCTCTCATCCGCATGCACCACCGCACCCTCCTCCCCGTCTTCCCGGCCAGGACGCCGTCTCACTTCCCGATGACGCGTGTCCTCGCGCTCGTGCTTCTCGCCGCCGGCGTCCTCACGCTGGGCGGAGTCGAGCCGCGGACCGCCGCGGTGTCGACGGGTGACCGTGCGCAGGTCGTCGTCACGCTCGCCTCTCCCGCGCTCGGGCTCGCCCCAGGGGGTGCGAGCCGGATCGCCCGCGAGCAGCGGGCGTTCCGCCGGGCGCTCGCCAGCGACGTCCCCGGCGCCCGTGTGCGCTGGCGCTACCGCCTCGTCGCGAACGGCTTCGCGGTCGACGTGCCGCGCTCCCAGATGCCGCGGCTGCGCGGCATCCCCGGCGTCCGCGACGTCTTCGCCTCCACCCGCTACGGGCCGCAACTCGACCGCAGCCCAGGCCAGATCGGAGCGCCCGGGCTCTGGGGCTCCGGCCTCGGAACCGCGGGCCAGGGCGTGAAGATCGGGATCATCGACACCGGCGTGGACGCGAGCCATCCCTTCCTCGCTCCGGCTGGCTACACGATGCCACCCGGGTTTCCGCGCGGCCAGACGAGGTTCACGAGCGCCAAGGTCATCGTCGCGCGTGCGTTCGCGCCCCCGGGAGCGACTTCGAGGTTTGCCCGGGACGCGTTCGACCCCGAGGAGTCGAGCCACGGGACGCACGTCGCAGGCATCGCCGCGGGTAACAACGGGACCGATGCACCCGGCGACCGGACCGTCTCCGGAGTCGCGCCGCGCGCCTACATCGGGAACTACAAGGCTCTCGTCCGCACCGACGTCGGACTGAGCCCGAACGGGAACTCGCCGGAGCTCGTCGCTGCGATCGAGGCGGCCGTACGGGACGGGATGGACATCATCAACCTCTCCCTCGGGGAGCCGGAGATCGAGCCGACGCGCGACCTCGTCGCGCGGGCACTCGACGCCGCCGCAGCAGCAGGGGTCGTGCCCGTCGTGGCGGCCGGGAACGACTTCGGGAGTGTCGGACCCGGGTCGGTCTCGTCCCCGGGGAGCTCGGCGCGCGCGATCACCGTGGCCGCAGCCGAGATCGGCGGCCCGCCGTCGACGGCCGTTCTCGCGGATTTCTCCTCGGTCGGGCCGACTGCGATCTCGCTCAGGATGAAGCCCGACGTCTCGGCCCCAGGGGTCGACATCTTCTCCTCGGTGCCGAGCGGCTGGACGGCCTCCTCGGGCACGAGCATGGCGTCGCCGCACGTCGCCGGGGCCGCCGCGCTGCTGGTGCAGCGCCATCCGGGCTGGACCGTCGCGCAGGTGAAGTCGGCGCTCGTGCAGACCGGCACGGCGCTCAGCGACGAGCGCGGCCGCGCGCTCGGGCCACAGTTCCAGGGGGGCGGCCTCGTGTCCCTGGCGAGAGCCGACCGCCCGCTCCTCTTCGCCGAGCCGAGCAGCCTCTCGTTCGGCCTGCTCACACGGGCGACCTCGACACGCGGGTCGATCGAGCTCGCGGACGCGGGCGACGGCGCGGGCACCTGGCACGTGACCGATGCGCGCGCGTCCTCCTCCACCGGCCGCGCGACGCTCACCTTGCCCTCCTCGGTCGACGCGCCCGGCACGCTCGCCTGGGAGATCGTCGTGCCCGCCGCCGCGCGCGAGGGCGTCGTCGGTGGCACGATCGAGCTCCGCAGAGGGACCGAGGTGCGCCGCGTGCCGTACTGGGGGCGGGTGACGGCCCCGATGCTCGGCCGCCACCGCGTCATCCCCCTGAGCCGAACCGGCGTGCACACGGGGACGACGAGGGGCCGCCCGAGCCTCGTCAGGGGCTACCGCTACCCCGAGAACCCACGGGGCGTCGGTGTCACCACCGCGCTGAACGGGCCCGAGACCGTGTACCGCGTTCGGCTCACGCGCCGCGTGGCGAACTTCGGCGTCGTGATCCTGCGCCGCGCGAACGGGAGCTTCGTCGAGCCGAGGATCGTCGCCGGGCTCGACGAGAATCGCATCGCCGGCTATGCAGGCCTCCCCTTCGCGTCGAACCCGTACCTCGCGGGCCCATTCGGGTTCCAGTCGCGCTCGGCCGTCGTGGCGGCGCTCTCGCCGGCGCCGGGCGACTACGCGGTCGTCTTCGACAGCGCGACGCGTGCGGGCGCGGGCGGCTTCATGTTCCGGTACTGGGTCAACGACGTCACCCCGCCGAACGCGCGCCTGCTCGACCGTACCGTCGTGCGAGGGGAGGGCGTCCGGATCCGGGTCACGGACAGCGGCTCGGGAGTGGATCCAGGCTCCCTGGTCGCGAGCTGGGACGGCCTTCCTGCGACCACCCGCTACCGGAACGGGGTCGTCAGCGTCGCCACCGCGGGCGAGGGCCTTGCCTCCGGGAAGCACCGGCTGCGCCTGACGCTGCACGACTACCAGGAGACGAAGAACACCGAGAACGTGGCTCGCATCCTCCCGAACGCGAGGGTCTTCACGGCGACCGTCACCGTGCGCGGCCGTTAGGTCTTGCGGTCGCGCTCCTCGATCGTAGGCAGCGAGTCGAGGTCGCTCTGCACCGAGCGGATGAACTCCTCGCTCTCCTCGTCCGGGGAGACGACGTGCAGGCGCGCCTTGCGCTTCTGGCGCTCGCGCTTCCTGCGCGCGTCGGCGCCGATGCGCCTTCCCAGGCGCGGCCACTCGACCGCGACGATCAGTGCGGCCGCGAGGACGAGCGCCACGAGCCACGGCCAGCTCACAGGCCGGATTGTAGCCCGATCCGCAAGGCTCTCCAGTCGGGTCTATGCACGAAAGGCCCGCATCGGGAGCGTGGAGAGCGGCTCGCCGCCGCCCTCGGTCACGAGCCAGGTCTCCTGCATGTACAGGCAGTCCTCCCCGTTCTGCGCGATCGCGTGCGGGTGCATCGAGAAGACCATCCCTTCCCTGAGCTCGGTGTCGACCCCCTCGCCGACCTTCGGGAACTCGATCATCGTCATCCCGATCGAGTGGCCGGTCACGTGCCCGAGTCGGAAGCCGCGCTCCAGGAACCCCGCCGCCACCGCCTGGTGGACGTCGTGGCACGTGGCGCCCGGGCGCATCGCGCTCTTCGCGGCCTCGAAGTACTCCTC
>JBOHBB010000167.1:0-14497 GCA_050698135.1 Gaiellaceae bacterium | reverse complement strand
CTCGAGTTCCTGCAGGCGCTGATGGATGCCGTCGCCGAGGAGGGCGTGACGGTGGTGCTCACGTCGCACATCCTCTCGGAGCTCGAGCGCGTCTGCGATCACCTGGTGATCGTCGCTGCCGGTGGAGTCCAGCTCGCCGGGTCGATCGACGAGATCCTGGCCTCGCACCGGCTCCTGTCCGGGCCGCGGAGAGATCCGGCTGCAGTTGCCCGTGCCCACTCCGTCGTCCAGGAGAGCCACAGCGAGCGGCAGACGACGCTCCTCGTGCGAACCCACGGCCACGTCGCCGACGCGACGTGGCAGGTCGAGGAGGTCGGGCTCGAGGAGATCGTGCTCGCATACCTCGGCCAGCAGGCGTCACGGCCGGCCCCTGAGCCCGACGCGCTGGAGCTGGCGTCGTGATCTGGCTGACGTGGCGCCAGCAGCGCACGGAGACGCTGATCGCCGCTCTGCTGCTCGCGCTCGTGGCCGCACTGCTCGTCCCGACCGGGCTCCACCTGGCCTCCATCTACGAGAGCGACGGCATCGCCGCCTGCTTGACGGACCAGTCGCCCGACTGCCGCGAACGGATCAGCGTGTTCCTCGAGCGCTCGAACTCGCTGCTCACCTTCGTCGGCTGGCTCAACCTCGTGCCCGCGCTGATCGGTGCGCTGCTCGCCGCTCCCTTCGTCCTCGAGTTCGAGCGCGGCACGTTCCGGCTGGCGTGGACCCAGAGCATCACCCGCGGCCGGTGGCTCGCCACGAGACTCGCCCTGATCGTCGGTGCTGCCATCGCGACGTCGGTGGTGCTCACGCTTCTCATGACCTGGTGGCGAGGCCCGCTCGACGCCGTCGATGGGCGGATGATCGACGGCTTCGAGCTCGAGGGCCTCGCCCCGGCCGCGTACACGCTCTTCGCCGCGGCGCTCGTGATCGCATTCGGGGTCACCACGCGACGCACGGCAGCCGCGATCGGCCTCGCGCTCGTCGCATTCATTGCAGTCCGGATCGGGATCGCGAACTGGGCACGCCCCCACTACCAGACCCCGGTCCACCAGACGTGGGTCGGTGATCCCGGCCCCGAGCTACACGGCGCCTGGGTCTTCCGTGAGGGCGGCGAGTTCCGCCTGGCTCAGGGGCAGCAGCCGCCGGATCCCGCGGTCCTGGACACGTGCCTCTCCGACATGGCGCCCGGGAAGGGCGTCGACGCCGCCTGCCTCGCCCAGCACGACATCGGCTACTACACGTTCGCCACGTTCCACCCGGAGGGCCGCTTCTGGCTGTTCCAAGCGATCGAGGCAAGCATCTTCGTCGCCCTCGCGGTCGGCCTGCTCGCCTTCTCCGTCTGGTGGATCCGCAAGCGGATCAGCTGAAGTCACAGCCTGGTACGGCGAGACTCCGCGAGACGTCAAGTCCCGCGAGCCGGAGGTTCGCAGGACTTGACGAGGCGCGGTGCCATACGAGGCGTCGTGGTCGAGCGCCCACCCGGTGCGCCGTCAGCTGTTCGAGGGGCGCGCCTCCAGTGGCGCGCTCGACTTCATCTCGGCGAAGCGATCGTGAGCCCGCCGATCCCAGGCGACGTCGAGGAGGATCAGGGTCAGGTTTCCGCCGACCGCCGCTCCCACGATTGTGGTGACGAGAGCGAGTCCAGAAGCTCGACCTCCGCGACCGCGTCCAGGCAGTCGTGCTCGCATACCAGACGGCCTCTTCGAGCCGGACGCGCGGCGACCGGGCGGGTCACGACGAGCGCCCGACCGACTCAGAGCGGGGCATCTGCCTGCGGCCTGAAGCTCTATCGTGCGCGGCTCTTGCGCCGGGCCAGCCAGAGCTGAAACGGGAGCAGCAACCAGAGCGGCAGCTCGAGCAGCGCAGCTCGCACGGAGCGCTCGGGCGGGGTGACCGCCCGCACGTGGATCTCGGTCGAGCGAAGAAGCCAGCGAAGTGCCGCCTGTGCGCGAGGCGCGTGCCACGACGACGTGACGATGAGCACCTCACGCGCCCTGCTGCGAACGATGTCGTTCAGTGCGTTCGCGGCGTTGTCCACGGTGGTCCGCGCATCCGGGTCGACGACGACCTCGCGTGCTTCCCCACGCCAGGCAGCGCGCATCAGCTCCGCTTCGGAACGCGTGTGCGGCACGCGGGCCCAGCCCGAGAGGACGACGACGTCGTCGGAGGTCGTGACCTCGGCCGCGCGTGCGAGTCGCGCAGCGCAGACCGGGTGGAGCTCGCCCAGGCCGCCCCCGTCCGAGTAGCCGAGCACGAGGACGACCCGCGTCGCGGTCACGGCCGAGTCGTGCTCCTCATGCCCGGCGGCGGCGCAACCAGCCGAAGAAGAGCAGCGTGCCGACGACCGTCAGCACGAGCTTCACGGCCTTGCGCCCCTGGAGCTTCGACTCGCCGTGGGTCCGCTCGCGCATGGCGACGGCCACCTCGTCGACGCGGAGGCCGGCCTGTCTCAGCCGCAGCAACGCCTCCACCTCCGGAGCCCCGCTCACGTACGGCTCTGCCATGATCGGCATCGCCGCACGGTTCACCGCGGCCATCCCGCTCGTCGGGTCGTGGAACGGTCGCCCGAGCCTGGCCCGCATCGCCTTCTGCAACAAGCCGATGCCGAAGCGGCGCGCCGCCGACGGCTCGTAGCGCCCGGCACCGCGGTCGGTGCCTTCGGCGAAGCGCGAGCCGACGGCGACGTCGCAGCGATCCGAACGGACGAACGCGAGCAGCCGGGCCAACTCGTCGACGGGGTGCTGCCCGTCCGCGTCGACCCGACCGCAGTACGCGTAACCGCGCTCGTGCGCCTCGCGGTAGCCCGCCGCGATCCCCGCGCGGAGGCCGCGGTTCTCGCCGAACGAGACGACAGTCGCGCCGCGCTCCTTCGCGACTGCCGCGGTGGCGTCGGTCGAGCCGTCATCGATGACGAGCACGTCGGCGGCCGGCAGCCCGGTTCGGAGCTCGTCGAGGACGGCCGGTAGGCTCCGCTCCTCGTTCCAGGCAGGGATGAAAACGACGGTGTCCGGCCCGGGCACGCCGAGGAGCGTACCCACCGAGCCGACGCCCACAGTCACGCTCTGCTTACTGCGTTCCCATCGTCACGGTCGAGCCCTCGGACGGCACGACCGGAGCACCGGCGTCACGCGAGGCCTCCACGGCGGCGCCTGGTGCCAGCTCCTCGAGGAGCGCCCGCGCACGTGCCGCTGCAGGGAGGACCTCCTTCGCCTCGTACCGTCGTAGTGCATCCGCGACGACGGGCACCGCGTCGGCATCCCGGCCGCCGAGCCGAAGCACCTCGGCCAGATCCATGAGAGCGTCGGTCTGCGTGTCGGCCCGGTCCGTCCGGAGAGCGAGCTCCACCGCCTCCCGCGCAAGCGCCTCTCCCGCGCCGACGTCTCCGCCACGTGCGAGCAGCTTCGCACGCGCGCCCCTCCAGACGACCTGCGCGGCGACCCAGCTCTTCGCGGCCGAGCGCTCGCAGAGGGCGGCGCACTCGTCGGCCTCGTCGTATCGCTCGAGCTGGTAGAGACAGTGCGCGAGCCAGCCCGCGGTGAGCGCGAGGTAGTTCTTGTCGCCCATCGAGACGAGCTCGTCGAAACCCTGGCGCAGCTCGTGCTCTGCAGCCACCCAGTCGCCGCGAGCCATCTCGACGAAGTACCCGAGCCCTTCGGCGCGGGCCATCGCCGCGCCGGGAAAGTCACCGAGCTCTCTCCGGTCGGCGACGCCCTTGAGGATCATCTCACGGGCAGCCTCCCGCTGGCCCAGCATGCCGCGAATCTGGCCGAGGAAGCAGAGTGCGTACGCCTCCGCTCCGCGGTGCCCTTGCACCCGCTCGAGGATCTCCTCGCCCTGGGTCAGCGCGAGTGATGCGGGAGTGAGCCCGAAGCAGATCGAGGCGAGGACGCCGATGAGGTCGTCCTGGGGGTAGTGCTGATCCTCGGCGCGACGGTCGTACTCGTACGCGCGCTCGGCGGCGGGCCGCAGCCCCTCGAGCTTGCAGAGGCCCCAGCGTGCCCAGTAGACGACGCGCCAGGCCCGAGCCGCTCCGAAGTCGTCTCCGTTCGCCTCGCAGTGCGTCGCCGCCTCCAGCCCCTCGGCTTCCAGCTGCTCGTAGTCCGCCGACGGGTCGACCTGGAACCGGAGCCGCATCTGCGAGAGCCGCGCGCGTGTGCGCGTGCGTTCGTCACCCGCCCGGTCTGCGAGCGCGATCGCCTCCGCGAGCGCCTGCTCGGCGTCGTCGAAGCGCCCGCTCCAGAGCAGCGCGTCGCCGAGATCCGCGAGGAGCTTCGGTCGGCGCGAGTCGTCCGCGGTCATGAGCGCGAGCGCCCGTGTCCGGAGCGTCACGCCTGCGGAGACGTCCCCGCGCGCCGAGGCCGTCCAGCCCGCCGCCGCGAGATGGTCGGCGCCGCGTCGCGCGAGCTCAACCCCCTGCCCGTCGAGCAGGCCGAGCTCCGAGAGGTTGCGATGCGCCTGCTCGAGATGCCACCCGACGATCTCGGCGTGCTCCGGAAGTCGCTCGCCCGCCGCCTGTTCGAGCCAATCGGCGAACCGCGCGTGCAGGTCGGCCCGGGACTGCTTCGAGAGCGAGTCGTAGGCGGCGTCGCGGATCAGGAGGTGCCGGAACTCGAGCGCTTCCGTGTCCTTGAGGTCGGAGCGACCCGGGCGCACCAGCTCCTTGCGCACGAGCTCGTGAAGCAGGGACGAGACGCGGCCGGACACTGCCTGTGGCGCGAGCTCTTCGAGCGCCCCGACGTAGAAGACCTGCCCCATCACCGCGGCGCGGCCCAACACCGCGCACTCGTCGGCGCCGAGGCGCTCGAGACGCGCGGCCAGAAGGGCATGTATCCCGGGCGGCACGTCCATGGTCTCGAAGTCGCCCGCGGCCACCCAGCGTCCGTCCACCTGCTCGAGCCTTCCGTCGTCGATGAGCATCGAAATCATCTGCTCGACGAACAGCGGATTGCCCTCGGCCCTGGCCGCCACGTGATCCCGCACCTCGAGCGTCGGCTCCGACTCCCCGAGCAACTCGCCGATCAGCCGGTCGCAGGCCGCCTCGTCCAGCGGCTCGAGCTTCACGATGGTGCTTCGCTCGGCGCTCGCGCCCCAGTCCGCACGGCGTTCGAGAAGGTCGGGCCGGCTGACGCAGACGAGCAGGATGGGCACGGACTCCGCGTGGCGCGCGATGTTCTCGATCAAGGCGAGGAGCGTCGCCTCGGCCCAGTGCGCGTCGTCGAGCACGACGACGAGAGGGCGATCCTCCGCCAGGCTCGCGAGCAGCCGCCGCACGGCCCAGAAGCCCTCCTCGACGACGCCTCTCGTCTCCATGAGGCCGGTGAGGTGAGCGATCGCCTCGGCGACGATCCGGGCATCCTCGGCCGGCGCGAGGAGCGTCTCCAGCTTCGCGACCGCATCGTCGCCTCCGTCGCCCTCGTCGATCGACGCGGCCTGTTTCACCATCTCTGCGAGCGGCCAGAACGTGATCCCCTCGCCATACGGAAGGCAGCGGCCCTGGAGGACGGTGGCGCGCTCGCCGAGCCGGGTGACGAACTCGTGGGCGAGGCGCGACTTGCCGATCCCCGGCGCGCCGACGACGGTCACGAGTCGGCAGCCGTTCTCGGACTCGGTTCGCTCGAGCGCCCACTCGAGCTGAGCGAGCGTGTCGTGGCGGCCGACGAGAGGAGCCTCCAGCCGGGGGGCCAGCTCCGATCGCTCCGTGACGGCCAGAAGCCGGTAGGCGGCGACGGAGCCCTGCTTGCCCTTCAGCTCCAGCGGCGGCAGCGGCTCGGCGTCGACCGAGGCGCGAACGAGCCGGAACGTCGACTCGGCCAACAGGATCTCGCCGGGCTCTGCGTGCTGCTGGAGCCGGGCAGCGCTGTTCGCCGCATCGCCCGCGACGAAGTTGCGATCGGGGACGAGGCCCTTACCGGCGACCGTCCCAGTGTTGATCCCCGTCCGGGTCGCCAGGACGACTCCGTAGCGCTGCTCGAAGCCCTCGTTCAGGCGCTCGAGCGTCTCTCGCATCTCGACGCCGGTCCGGACGGCTCGAAGCGCGTCGTCCTCGTGGAGCTCGGTGAGGCCGAACACCGCCATGACCGCGTCGCCGATGAACTTCGCGATCATCCCGCCGTGCCGGTCGACGACCGGCCCGACGCCCTCGATGTACTCCGTCAGGACCTGGTCGAGGGTCTCCGGGTCGAGCCGCTCGCCGAGCCCGGTCGAGTCGACGACATCGGAGAACAGGATCGTGACGACCCGGCGGAAGCGCTCCGAGGACTGGTCCTCGAGCGGCGCGCCGCAGGCCAGGCAGAACCGCGCCCGATCCGGGTTCTGCTCGCCACAGGCCCCACAGCTGTGCACTGTCCGAGTCTACGCAGGTGCCCCCTGACTGGGATACGTTGCACGACCATGCCGGATCGCCCGTACGGGGTGCTCGCAGGAGGCGGACGAGGATGAGCGCGTCGCTCGCGCTCGTCGAGCGCGTGGCTGCGCTCCACCGCCTCGACCTCTTCGCCGGGGTGCCAGGGCGCGTCCTCGCTGCGGTGGCGGAAGCCGCGACAGAGGTGCGCGCGGCTCCCGGAGACGTGCTCATCGAGGAGGGCGGGGTCGAGGCCCACCTGTTCGCGGTGGTCGAGGGCCGCGTCCGCGTGCATCGGGGTGAACAGACGCTCGTGGAGCTCGGGGCGTGCACCACGGTCGGTGAGCTCGCAGCGCTCGTGCCCCAGCCACGCACGGCGTCGGTGACGGCGATGGAGCCGACGTTCCTTCTGCGCCTCGACAAGGAGGTGCTCGACGACCTCCTCGTCGACTGGCCAGAGCTCGCCCACGGCGTCATCGAGGCGCTCGTCGCGCGCCTCGTCGCCATCGCGGACCACGCAGACCAGGCTCGGTGAACGACACACCGCCGCGCGGCGTCGTCGGCCTGCTGACCGGGCAGGCCCTCGCGTTCGGCGTGACGCTCGCGCTCCTGATCATCCCGGCGAACGCGCTGTTCCTCGACGAGTACGGCTCGGAGTGGCTGCCCGCGACGTACATCGCGATCGCGGTGGTCGGAAGCGGCGCATCCGCGCTCATCGCCCGCGCAGCGCGCCGGACACGCCTCGTTCGGGTTGCGACGGCGAGCCTCGGCGCCCTCGCCGCGCTGTACGCCGGGTCGTGGGTGATCCTCGTCGCGGGCGGCGTCTGGGTGTCGGCCCTTCTCCTCGTGCTGTTCCCGATCGCGCTCCAGGTCGGGTTCGTGTTCATCGGCGGCCAGGCCGGCCGCCTCCTCGACGTGCGTCAGATGAAGGAGCTGTTCCCGCGCGTGGTGTCGGGATTCGCGGTCGGGTTCCTCGTCGGCGGCCTGCTCGGCGTCCCGCTCCTCACCCTGCTCGGCTCGACGGAGCACCTGCTGCTCGCCACGACGGTCGCGCAGCTCGCATTCCTCGGGCTCCTGGTCGTGACCGAACGACGGTTCCCGGAGGTGCGCGCGGCCCCGGCGGACGACACGCCGGCCGTGGCTCGACCGCCCCTGCGGACGATGTTCGCCTCGGGCCTGGCACTCCTGCTCCTCGTCTACCAGGTGCTGTCCGCGATGGGGTCGCAGGTGGTCGACTTCCTGCTGTTCGATCGCGCAGCGGCGCAGTACAGCGGAGACGACCTGACGCAGTTCCTCTCCGTGTACACGGCGGCGCTCAACCTCGTGGACATCCTTTTTCTCGCACTCGTCGCAGGCCCGCTCATGCGGCGGTTCGGGCTGCGTCTCGGGTTGCTCCTGAACCCCGTCGTCGTCGCGGGAGTGCTCGCGGTCATGGTCGTCGTCGCGGCCGGCCCGGGCGCCGCTGCGTTCGGACTGTTCGTGCTGGCGGGCGTGCTTCGCATCGCGGACATCGCGGCGACCGACGGCACCACGCGCACGTCGATCAACGCCGCGTACCAGATCGTCCCGATCGAGGAGCGACTCGCGGTCCAGGCCGTCGTCGAGGGCATCGGCGTCCCGGTCGCGATCGGAGCCACCGGCGTGCTCCTGCTCGCACTGAGCGTGCTCGATCTCGGAACCGGGGCGGTCATCGCGTTCGGCCTCGTGCTCGGTCTGATCTGGACCGCCATCGCGGTGAGCGTCTACCGGTCGTACACGCGTGCGCTCGCTGAGGAGATGCGCCGCCGCTCGCTCGTCGCGAGCGGCTTCGACTTCGCGGAAGACGACGCGGCGGCTGTCCGGGCGCTCCTCCGCTCCGACGACGCTCGCGACGTGCGGCTCGGCCTCGACCTGCTCGCGGGCGTCACCTCGCCCGCATCCGACGTGGAGCTGCGCCACGTGGCGGAGCACGCGAACCCGGAGGTTCGTGTGCGCGCGCTCGCACAGCTCGCAGCGAACGGCGACACGCGTGCGGCCGCCGACGTCGAAGCGCTCGTCGACGATCTCGCTCACTCCGGCGACGCCGCCGATCGGCGCGCGGCGGCAGCAGCGTGCGGGTCGCGGGGAGTGGTGGCCATCGACCCCGGCGTGCTGCTCTCCCTCCTCGACGACCCCGACCTGTCGGTGCGAGCCGCGGCTCTCGACGCCGTCCTGCCGGACGATTCCACCGTCCCGGAGGTCGTCCGTCGGGTCGTCGCAGCGGTCGAGGAGCCGCGCATCGCAGGCAGCGCGACCACCGCACTCCGGCGGCTCGGCGACGCAGCCGTCCCCCTCCTCGGCGCCGCGCTGGCCCGAGACGGCGCGCCCAGACGTGCCTCGCTCGTCCGGGCGGCCGCCGCGGCAGCGGCCGAGCACGGGGTCGGCATC
This sequence comes from Gaiellaceae bacterium, assembly GCA_050698135.1. Classification (GTDB taxonomy): domain Bacteria; phylum Actinomycetota; class Thermoleophilia; order Gaiellales; family Gaiellaceae; genus GMQP-bins7. The sequence continues at coordinate 5,766 of JBOHBB010000167.1, read as the reverse complement.
ATTGCGCCGGCGCTTCGGAGCTCCGACCGCGCGGTGGTGCTCACCGCCCTCGGGGCGCTCGACGCCGCAGGCGCAGCCGAGGTCGTCCCGGCGGCCGTCCTCGACGACGTCTTCCACGATGCCTCGTCGCATGCGGGTCGTGCTCTGGCCGCCCGAGCCGCGCTCGCCGGGCACGGGGATCCACTCACCCGGGCGCTCGAGGACGAAATCGACCTCGCGCGCGGGCTCGTGATCGAGGTGCTCGCACTGCGGCACGGGGAACGGATCCGGGAGGCCGTCCGCGTCGTCGATCACGGTGATGGCGCACGCCGCGCACTCGGCGTGGAGGCCCTCGACGTCGCCATCTCGCGTGAGGAGGCAGCGGTCGCGCTCCCCCTCGTGCGGCGCGATCGCACCGGCACCCAGGAGCCGGCACCGTCGACACGCACTCCGGAGGAGTGGATCGCCGACATCGCCGGCGACCCCGAGGCTGTCTGGCGCTCGCCGTGGCTCGCCCTGTGCGCCCGCCACGTAGCCGGGCCCTGAACGCTGGCCGCGAAGGCAGATCGGGAGCGATGAGTTCCAGGCCCCAGCCCGGTCCAACCAGGGCAACGCCACGCGACCTGGAGGTCACATGGGCAAGGTGAGGCTCACCCTCACGATGTCGCTCGACGGCTTCGTCGCCGGCCCGTTCCACTTCGACGAAGGGGATCGCAACCGCGCTCGAACGGGCGAGAGACGCCGCCGGCGGCCAGGACGTCCTGATTGATCGCGGGCTGTCTGCGCGCTCCTGGCCGCGAAGGACCACGTCAACGTGTTCCTCTCCGACGGGCGATCGTCCCGGACCCGAAGAACATCGTCACCGGAGCCACGGGAACACGACCGCCCGGACGGTGGCGATCCGCGAGGGCGAGATGATCAACTCGCGTGCCCTCTCCGCGATGCTCGAGCGGATCATCGCCGACAACAGGGCCGGTGGCTGGCGCAAGCTGAAGCGCGAGCGCTGACGCCCAGCTCGCTCCTCCGGCACCGCAGGGCTCAGCGCGCGATGAACCCACCGTCGACGTACAGCTCCGACCCCGTCACGAACGACGCGTCGTCGCTCGCCAGGTACGCGACCGCGGCTGCGATCTCCTCGGGCTCGCCGAGCCGGCCCATCGGCGTCGTGTCGATCATCCCCTGCTCGACCTCCGTCCCCTTGGCCGCGTCCAGGATCGGCGTGCGGATGAACCCGGGGTGCACCGAGTTCACGCGAACGCCCGCCGTCGCCCAGTGGAGGGCGACGTTCTTCGTGAGCGTCCGCACCGCGCCCTTCGCGGCGTGGTAGGCCGGTGACGTGCCGAAGCCGCCGGATGTCCCGAAGATCGAGCTGATGTTGATCACCGAGCCGTGCCCTGAGGCCTTAAGCGCCTCCGCGCACGACTTCATCCCGAGGAAGACGCACGTCTGGTCGATCGCAATCGTCCGCTCGTAGTCCGCGAGCGACGTCTCCTCGATCGTCGCCAGGTCGCCCATGCCGGCGTTGTTGACGAGGATGTCGAGCCGGCCGTGCTCTGCGAGCACCCGCTTGACCACGGCCTGCCAGTCCTCTTCGCTGGTGACGTCGTGGTGCACGAAGAGCGCCGACCCGCCCTGGCTGCGGATCTCCGCCACCGCTTCCCCGCCGAGTGCGTCCTGCACGTCGGTCACGACGGCCACCGCTCCTTCGTCGGCGAGCCGATGTGCAGCGGCGCGCCCGATCCCGCTCGCCGCTCCCGTGACGAGCGCGACGCGGCCTGCCAGCCGTTTCATGATCGTCTCCTTCCCGGCATGGGGAGCGAGTATGCATCGCGCCCGCGTCCGCGCGCGCCGTCTTGCAGAGCCCGGTCCTCACCCCGCGAACGGCGTGAAGTCCTGCGTGCAGACGGTCCCGGGCGGCGGCGTCGCCGCCGTCAGGAGGTAGGCGTTGATGTGCGCGTCCGCGCACTGGGACAGGAAGAGCGAGGTGTGCCCCCAGCCGTCGACCGTGAGCAGGCTCGAGCTCGGGAGCAGGGCATCGGCTGCGACCGCCCCGTGATACGGCGTCGCGGGGTCGAAGAGGTTGCCGACGACGAGCACCGGGTTCGCCGTCGACCGGTCGAACGGCCCGGTGAAACGATCCTCGTCGGCCGTGTACCACTCGGCACACGGGCTCCCGGCCCAGGTCCAGAAGCGCCCGAAGTACCCGGTCGCGGCGTCGGCGGCCGCCGACCACGCCGCGTACGAGCTCGGGTTGTCGCTGTCGGCACAGACGACGCCGGGGAAGCTCTCGACGAAGTTCTCGTAGTTCGCCGGGAATGCTCGCTTCGTGATCCACATCGGCCGCTCGAGGAGCGCCTTCACCTCCGCCTGCAGCCCCGGCGAGAGCGCCGTCCCCGTCGCGGCCGCGTCCTCGACGGCCGCGAGGAGCTCCGCGAAGCTCTCCCAGCTCGACGAGTCGTAGAGCGCCCTCAGCGTCCCTGCGACGAGCGTCGAGTAGTCGAATGGGAACGGGTCGACCTGGAGCTCGGCGGCAAGGTCGGCAAAGCGGTCGGACGAGCTCGGCCCGAACGCGCACGTGCCGGCGTCGCAGAGGTCGAAGAACTCCTCGAGCGTCGCCTGCGCGCCGAGATGGCTGCCGAGGCGCGTCGTCATCGGGACCGTGTCGCCGTTGTCGGTGCCCGTCGTCCACGCGATCGGATCGAGCACCCCGTCGACGACGACCGCCCGCACCTTGTCGGGGAACAGGTTCGCGTACTGGACGCCGATCGCGGACCCGTACGAGTAGCCGACGTACGTGAGCTTCCCGTCACCGACGGCCTGACGGAGCAGGTCGAGGTCGCGCGCGACGTTCGCCGTCGAGATGTGCGAGGCGATTCGGCCGCCGCGCTGCTCGCAGTTATCGACCAGGAAGCGGTCGGCGTCCGCCCAGATCGCCTCCTCCTCGTCGGTGACCGGGAAGGCGAAGGGCGTGAAATAGTCGGCCCACTGCTTCTCGTTCCCGAAGCAGCGGAGCGGCGAGCTCCGGATGACCCCGCGCGGGTCGAAGCCCACGATGTCGAACCTCGCCCGCACCTCGGCGCTGAAGAGGACCGGTGCAGCGAAGAGCGCGAAGTCGAACCCAGACCCACCCGGTCCGCCCGGGTTCAGGAAGAGCGAGCCGAGCTTACGGCTCTGGTCGCTCGCCGGCAGGCGGACCACCGCGATCGAGATGGTCCCGCCGGTGGGCCCGTCGTGGTCGAGCGGGACCTGCACGGTCCCGCACTCGAACGGGCCGAACTGCTGGTGGCACGGGCTCCACGCGACCTTCGGCTGGCCAGGCGCCGCGGCACCCGAGCCGCCGAGCGCGAGCACCGCGACGACGGACAGCAGTACAAGTGATCCACGCCTCAACATCGGGATCCCCCTCCCGGACGACGCCTCGTGGAACCAGAATCGTGTCACGACCTCTCGGATCGGTCAACGTGAGGAGCGCTTAGGAAGGTCTACAAGGGCGGGACGATCCGCGGAAACGTCCGCTTCTCGGTGAAGAAGACATGACGTGCGAAGCCTGCTCCTCCTCGTCGAACCGGGTTTCTCGTTCAACGACACGGAGCGATTCTTCCGCGTTCAGCACGGTCGTACCAACGAGCGTGAGGCTCGCCCCAGTTCGCCAACGCCATCTACCGGATCTCCTCCCGCTGAAGGTGCATTAGTCCGTCTCATCAGCGGCGCCCGCGGGAGCCAGGCGATGTTCGCCTCGAACAACATCGCGTGCGTGTCGACGAGCTGAGAGAGCGCGTCGGACTCTAGACTCGACTGCGAACGCCATGGCGCTCGAGCTCTACATGGTCGGCGTGATCGTCGAGGACATGCCTCGCGCGGTCGAGTTCTATCGCAGGCTCGGCGTCGCCGTCGCCGCGGGCGCGGAGGAGCAGGAGCACGTCGAGGTCGAGATGGGCGGGCTGACGTTCTTCCTGAGCACGACCCGCGCGAACGCGCGCTGGGACCCGGCGAAGACGGCGGCTGCGGGCGGCTACCGGATCGTCCTCGAGTTCTACCTCGAGACGCAGGAAGCGCTCGACGCGAAGTACGAGGAGCTCACGGGCTTCGGCTATGAGAGCCACTGCGCCCCCTACGACGTCACGGCCGAGCTCCGCTTTGCGATGGTCGACGACCCCGACGGGAACACGATCCTCCTGTCGGCGTCGGTCCCGCAGGTCCCGTAGCGCCGCTCGTCGGGCACGACGAGGGCTCGCCGGGGCGTCGTGCCCGGCGAGCCCCCTCGTCGCGTCAGCTCGCCAGTGCGGCCATCGCTGCCTTCGCGCGCTCGGCGACCTCTTCCGGAGCGAGATCCTCGACGTGCGTCGCGATGGTCCACAAGTGGCCGAACGGATCGGTGACTGCGCCGAAGCGGTCGCCCCAGAACTGGTCGGCGACCTCCATCGTGACCGTGGCGCCCGCGTCGACCGCCTGCTTCACCGTCGCGTCGACGTCCTCGACGTACATGAACATGCTCACGCTCGTGCCGCCCAGCTCCTGCGGCGACCTCGTCGTGAATTGCGGGAGCGCGTCGGCGAGCATCACGAGCGCCTCCCCGATCTCGAGCTCCGCGTGGCCGATCTTGCCGCCGGGCGCATCCATGCGGGTGCGCTCCTTCGCGCCGAACGCCTGCTCGTAGAACGTGATCGCCCGAGCCGCGTCCTCGACAGCGAGGTACGGGACGACGCTGTGGTAGCCGTCGGGAATCGGCTTCGTAGTCATGTCTACCCCCTCGATCCGGTGAACGAAGCTTCTCCGATGGTACGGACCGAACCCCTCGTGGTGCGCTGGTTCGGGTCGTGCTGCCGGCGCCGCGACCTCGCGGCGCCGGCACCCGGGCGCAGGTCAGCGCGCTCGGAAGCTTCCGCGCATCTGGTCCGCGTGCGGAGCGCAGAAGAACCGGTACGTCCCCTTCCCGAGCTTGAGGACGACCGATTTCGTCCCGACGAACTCCTCACTGGTGACGACCCGGTTCACGCCCGGGCCGCTCAGGCGGAAGTCGTGATCCTCCGAGCGGTCCGAGACGACCAGGCGGTAGGCGGCTCCGGCCTTGAGGGTCGTCACCTTCTTGCCGCCGACGCGGAGATCGATCGTGTGGCCCGGGCCGACGGCGCCGGTCAGCTTCGCGGGCGCCGCCGAGCCGGCGCCGACGAGAGCGAGGGACAGCGCCGCCAGGCACAGGACGAGCCTTCCGACCGGGGTTCTACGTGTCACAGGGTCTCCTTCGGTTTCGGCTGGACTGGGTCGACACGCCTACGCGAACGAGGCGCGAGCGGTGCAGGCCTCGCCCGACGACCGCGTCGCCCTCGCGCGAAACGCGTCCGTGCCGGCTCTGTTCGGCGCGACGATGCGTGCCTCGAACGAGCCGCTCGGCCCTCGGGTCACGCGCGTCATCCGGGCAATGCGACGTCCGTTCTGGAACAGGGTGACGTTCCAGCGGACGCCGTTGCGGTTCTGGTCGACCTCGAACTCGACCTCGATCCGGCCGTCTTCGTCGCTCAGCTTGAGCTTCGACGTGCTCGCCCCCGTGCACGTGCCCCGGACGAGCACGTCGCCGTCCTTCGCCACCCCGGCCGGCGCGGCGACGAGCGCGATCGCCAGCCCGAGCAGCGCCGCCATGATCCCGACGCTCCATCTGGTCATCTCGACTCCTCTCGATCGTGTCGCTCACGGCGCGAACCCTGTCGAGGTCGAGGTCCCGGCCACAATTGGACATTGGTCGTAGGCCCATGGCCGCCGGCGGCCGGCCGAGATACTCAGGGTGCGGTG
>JBOHBB010000166.1:0-50082 GCA_050698135.1 Gaiellaceae bacterium | reverse complement strand
CCGCGCCGGCCGCGCCCGTGGGGGCCTCGGCCTCCCACAGCGGCCTGCCGGAGGCCGGCCTCTCGCGGAGCTCGTCGCGCCGGATCATCCCGCTGGCGGTCCTCGGCAGGTCGTCGACGAACTCGATCTCTCGGGGCACGTGCTGCTCCGGGAGAGCGTCGGCCACGTGCTGGCGGAGCTCGGCGCCGAGCTGCTCGGAAGGCTTGGAGCGCGGCTCGAGGACGACGTACGCGCGCACGAACTGTCCGCCGCGCTCGAGGTCGCGGATACCGACCACGGCGGAGCGACGCACCGCGTTGTGACCCCGGAGCACGGCCTCCACCTCGTGGGGGCCGAAGGTCCGGCCGCGACTCGCGATCACGTCGGCCGCGCGTCCGACGAACCACAGGTAGCCCTCCTCGTCGCGGGTGGCGACGTCGCCGGTCAGGTACCAGTCGCCGCTGAAGGCGCCCTTCGTCTCGTCGGGCGAGTCCCAGTAACCGGCGAAGAGCGTCGGGGGCCGGCCGCGAACCGCGAGGTCGCCCTCGATCCCCGGCGGCAGCTCGTTCCCTTGGCCGTCCACGACGGCGACGTGGTGGCCGGGCAGAGGATGCCCGAGCGAGCCGGGCTTGAAGGGGATGTGCGTGCCGCCGTTCGCGACGACGACGTTCGTCTCCGTCTGCCCGTATCCGTCGTGGATCTTCAGGCCCCACACCTCCTCGAAGAGCGCGGCGACATCCGGCTCGAGGTAGTCGCCCGTCGAGACGAGGCGACGAAGGTTGCGGGAGCGGAAGCGCTCGAGGTCACGCTCGCGGAGCTCCGCGAGTGCGCGGTACTCGGCCGGCGACTGGCAGAGGATCGTCACGCCGAGCCGATGGATGAGGTCGAGCTGCTCGGCGGCGTCGAAGTCGCCCGTGTGGTGGACGATCTCGGCGCCGCGCGACCACGGCCCGATCAGCCCGCTCCAGATCGCTTGTGCCGAGCCCGTGTCTGCAGTGCACCAGACGGCGTCTCCCCGGCCCGCGTCGAGCCAGTGCTCGGCCTGCACGCGCGAGGCGTACGCGGCGCCGTGCGTGTGCGCGACGGCGCGCGGCCCGCTCGCGGTCTCCGACGACCAGAGGACGAAGGCGACGTCGCGCGACGACGTGTCGTGCGTCGGTACACCGGCCGCGTCGGCCGCGTTGGGTTGCCCCGCGTCCACGACGAGCTGGACGTCGGGTGCGAAGGACATCTGCGCGATCGCGGCGTCCGAGACGTGGTCGGCGACGATCAGCGAGGCGCCAGTCGTCGCGACGCGCGCCTCGAGCACGGACGCGGGCGACCCTGGGCGGCAGGGCACGGTGACGGCGCCGGCCTTGATGCAGCCGAGCATGACCTCGAGCCAGCTCGCTCCCCCGCTCACGAGGACGAGGACGCGGTCGCCCGGAGCGACACCGCGCTCCCGGAGGAGCGATGCCCAGTGCGCGGCCGATTCGGACAGCTGGCGGAAGGTGCGCGGCTCGATGATCCCGTCGTGACCCGAGAACGTGAGCGCTCGGCGCTTCGGGTCCGTCGCGAGGGCCTCGACGACGTCTCGAGTGAAGTTGAAGTGGTCGGGCACGCGCCAGCGCTCGTCCACGAGCGCAGGCGCGATCGCGAGCTCGAGCGGTGAGCTCTGTTGCTCGGCACCCGCGCGACGACGCCCGATGCGAAGCCTCTTCACGGCAACGCCCATTATCGACCTGTTTCGGCTGCAGACGAAGCCAGCTGAAGCCCCCTTTCGGAATCTCAGCCGGAGGCGTGCAGCTCCTCGGCGAACGCCTGCGCCCGGGGCAGCCGCTCGGGCAGTCGAAAACCGCCTGCCTCCTCGAGCGCGGCGATGCGCGAACGCATCGGCGGATGCGTGTTGAACCAGCTCGAGAACTCGAGGATGCCGGCGCCTTCCGAGCCGACGCGCTCCGTCGGGCTCTCGACCCAGAGGTGCGCGGTCGACGCGTCGGCGTACCGGATCGTCGTCGTGTCGACCTCGAGGCGGCGGAGCGCGAGCGCCATCGCTTCCGGGTCGTTCAGGATCTCGGCGGCACCCGCGTCGGCCAGGAACTCCCGCCGGCGGGAGAGGCTCATGCGCAGGAGGAGCGCGGCATAGGGCGCGAGCAACAGGCCGACGACGGCGAGCACGGCCACGAGCGCGCCCGCCTTCCGGGAACGTCCGCCGTAGGCGAGCGTGCGAAAGCCGATGTCGGCCACGAGCGCGATGACGCCGGCGAAGACGGTGGCCATCGTCATGAGGTACGTGTCGCGGTTCCTGATGTGCGAGACCTCGTGGGCGAGGACCGCCTCGAGCTCGCGCTTCGGCATGACCCGGAGCAACCCGGTCGTGACGCCGACGTAGCTCGACTCGGGCCGCAGGCCGGCGGCGAACGCGTTCGGCGCCGCGTCCTCGACGACCCTCACCTCCGGCGTCACGGGGAGCCCCGCCGCGATCGACACGTTCTCGACGAGCCGGCGGAGTGGAGCGAGCTCGCCGGGAGCGATCTCGTGGGCCTTCGTGAAGCCGGAGATCATCCGGCTCGAGCGGAGGAGCGCGAAGACCGCGTAGAGGGCGGCGGCGCCGAGGGCGAGCGCGCCGAGCGAGAGGTCGAACGCGAGCCCGATCAGCCCTGCGACGAGCAGGAGGAGGAGCGCGAACCCGGCCACGACGATCGTGCTCCGGAACCGGTTCGAGCGAATCTGCTGCTGCAGCGTCACGACGCGAACGACACCTCGGGCGGCGCCGTGTCCCCGTCGGCGGAGAAGAACTCGCGCTCACGGAAGCCGAGCGGTCGCGCGAGGACGATCCAGGGGACGCTCTGCACCGCGGTGTTGAAGTGCATGACCGTCGAGTTGTAGTAGCGGCGTGCGGCGCTGATCTTGTCCTCGGTGTCGGTCAGGTCGTCCTGCAGGATCAGGAAGTTCTCCGACGCCCGGAGCTCGGGATAGGCCTCGGCGACGGCGAAGAGGCCGCCGAGCGCCGCGGTCAGCCCCTCGTTGGCAGCGGCGGCCGATCCGGGCGACGTCGCCCGCTGAAGCGCGGCGCGAGCCCGCGTGACCTCCTCGAAGACCCCGCGCTCGTGGGCGGCGTACGCGCGCACAGCCTCCACGAGGTTCGGGATCAGGTCGGCGCGCCGCTGGAGCTGGACGTCGATGTTCGCCCAGCCCGTTCCCACCTCGTTGCGCAGCCGAACGAGCCGGTTGTACCCGTACGCGGCGAGGAGCAGGAGGATGACGAGCGCCCCGACGAGGATCCAGAGCCAGGGCATGCCTTACGCGTCCAGCGCTAGGGACAGCGCTTCTCGCGCGCGCTCGAGAACGGGCGTCCCGTGCGACATGAGGATCCGGTCGACGGGCAGGTCGAGCAGCGGGCGCAGCGACGCTGCGAGCTCCGCGTGGCCCTTGCCCTCCGGCAGCCAGGACTCCGGGCACATCCGGATGCCGCCCTGGCCGGCCCGCCGCGTCCCTCCACCTTTCGCCCCCTCGCCGAGGAGGACGTCCCCTGGGACGAGCGACCCGTGCCGCGGGATCCAGTAGACGACCTCCGAGGCGCGCGCGGTCGGGAAGGCCTGCAGGTCGCCGGGAAGCTCGGCGCCCGCGCGGAACGGGTCGGTGACCACCCCTGCGCGCCGCGCGATCGCGGCCTTCCCCTTCGCGGGGGCCCACACCCGCGCCCCGTAGCGCTCGACCATCGCTGCCGCGTTCCTCGTGTGCCAGAACACCGTGACGAGCACGTGGACCTGCTGGCCGGCAACCTCGCGATCGAGCTGGCCGAGGAAGCGCTCGGCGTCCTCCGGCGGCAGGATCGGATCGATCAGGACGACGCCATCCCTCGTCTCGTAGTAGATCGAGCCGACGTTCTCCTCCCACTCCTCGTGGCGGCCGGTCCACCTCCACAGCCGCGGGGCGATCTCGACGACGTCCACGCCGCGATTCTACGGAGGCCGTGCCGGCGCCTCGAGGCATCCGTTCGCTCCGAAGTGACGTATCGTCCAGCGAGCAAGGAAGGAGGGGACGGATGAGAGCGAGCTCGGTGCGATTTGGACTCGCGGCGCTCCTCGCCGTGGGCGTCCTTGCGGCAGCGGGCTGCGGCGGCGACGACGAGGAGAGCGGGACCGACACCGACACGACGACGGAGACGACGACGGAAGCCACCCAGGCGGGCAGCACCCTCCTCGGCAGCGTCGGCCCCGGGTTCGAGATCAGCGTCACGACCGCGACCCGCCAGGCTCCTGGCGTCCTCGCCCCCGGGAGCTACGAGCTCCAGGTCGACGACAAGTCGTCGGCCCACAACTTCCACCTGACCGGTCCCGGAGGCATCGACGTGTCGACCGAGGTGGGCGAGTCGGGCACGGAGACCTTCCAGGTCGAGCTCGAGCCGGGGACGTACTCGTTCGTCTGCGATCCGCACGCGAGCTCGATGAACGGGAGCCTCGAGGTCTCCGGCTCGTAGGGCCGCCGGTCGGAGAGAGCGCCGCAGCCCGGGTCGCCGCTGCGATCGACCCGGCCGGGGGGACGCGTTGGTTCCGCGCTCCCGGGCGGGTGAACCTGATCGGCGAGCACACGGACTACAACGAGGGGCTCGTCCTCCCGTTCGCGCTCGACCGGTCGTGCGTCCTCGCTGCTCGCCCCGCCGAGGTCGTGCGGGTGCGCTCGCTCGACACCGGAGACGACGTCGAGGTCCCGCCGGACGGGACGGCCGATCCCGCCGCCGTACGGCCGGCCTGGGGCAGGTACGTCGGTGGCGTCGTCCGCGAGCTCGCGGCGCTCGGCCGCCCGCCGGTCGGCATCGACGCCGTGCTCGCCTCGGACGTGCCACTCGGCGCAGGCCTGTCCTCCAGCGCGGCGCTCGAGGTGGCGGTGGCGACGGCGCTGTCCGACACCGCGGGCTGGCAGGCCACGCCGCACGAGCTCGCCGAAGCCTGCCGCAGGGCCGAGGAGGTCGCGACCGGCGTCCCCTGCGGGATCATGGACCAGCTGACCTCGGCCCTCGGCAGCGCCGGCCACGCGCTCCTCGTCGATTGCCGCTCGCTCGAGATCCGCCTCGTCGCCCTGCCGGAGGACCTCGGCGTCCTCGTCGTCGACTCGGGGACGTCCCGCGCCCTGGACGCGACCGGGTACGCCGATCGGAGGAGCGAGTGCGCGCTGCTCGCACGGCGCCTCGGCGTCCGCGCGCTTCGCGACGCCACGTGGGAGCAGGTCGCCGACGAGCCGCTCGGACGCCACGTCGTCGGCGAGAACGCGAGAGTGCTCGAGGCAGCAGGTGCGCTCGAGGCGGGCGACGTCGAGCGGCTCGGTCGGCTGCTGGCCGAGAGCCACGCGAGCCTGCGCGACGACTTCCGCATCTCCACGCCGGAGCTCGACGCCCTCGTCGCCGAGCTCGAGGGCGCCGGCGCACTCGGCGCCCGGTTGATGGGCGGCGGCTTCGGTGGCTGCGCGGTTGCCGTCTGCGACGCCACCCGGGCGGACCGGATCGCGCGGGAAGCGACCGTCCGGTACGAGGAGCGCACGGGTCGCGAGGCGTGGGCCATTCGCCCCCGGGCCGTCGACGGCGCCGGGTCGCTCGAGCCTCCCACGCGCTGAGGAGACGTGCGCGACCGTCCTGCGGGAAAATCCGGTTGACACGACACGCGGGGTGAACTTGACTCCCCGGCGATACGTCGATCGAGAAGAGGAGGAATGGTGATGTGGGAGAGACCTAGGCGGGCACGTCGCGTGCGTATCTCGCGCCCGACCGTGCTCGCAGCGGCGGTCGTCGCGGTCGTCGCGGCGCTCGCGCTCCCGGCTTCCGGGCTCGGAGTCCAGGGGACGAGCGACCAGGCATGTCAGCTGTCCGTGTTCTCGTGGTGGACGGGCGGGGGCGAGGCGGCAGGCCTCGACCGCCTGATCAAGATCTGGAACAGGCAGAACCCGGACTGCCAGTTCAAGAACGAGACGGTTGCGGGCGGCGCGGGATCGAACGCCAAGGCCGTCCTCGCCCAGCGGCTCGCCGCGGGCAACCCGCCCGACTCGTTCCAGGGCCACGCCGGGGCGGAGCTCCGCGACTACATCAAGGCCGGCCAGGTCCTGCCGGTCGACTTCATCTACAGGCAGGCCGGATTCGGGAAGTCGATGCCCGCGTCGCTCCTCAGCCAGATCCGGTACCAGGGCAAGATCTACTCGGTGCCGGTGAACATCCACCGGGCGAACGTCCTCTGGTTCAATCCGAGGACGCTGCGGTCGAACGGCATCACGGTCCCGAGGACCTGGGGGCAGTTCATGACGGCGCTCCAGAAGGCCGAGGACGCCGGGCTGACCCCGCTCGCGATGGGCGAGCAGTGGACCGCGAAGCACCTGCTCGAGACCGTCATGATCGGCGCGCTCGGCCCGAAGGGCTGGGCGGCTCTCTGGCGGCCGGGCTCGGCGAGCAAGTGGTCGGCCAGGAACGTCACCGCCGCGCTCAACCGCTACAACGCGGTCCTCGAGTTCACGAACTCGGACGCGGGATCGCTCACCTGGCAGGAGGCGGGGAAGCTCGTCGCTGACGGGAAGGCCGCCTTCAACATCATGGGTGACTGGCAGGACGGCTACTTCAGCGGCACGAAGAAGGGCGGCAACCTCGCCCTGAAGCCGGGGACCGGCTACGGCTGGGCGCCGGTGCCGGGCACGGACAACGTCTACGACTGGCTGTCCGACAGCTTCACGCTGCCGAAGGGCGCACCGCATCGCGCGGCGGCCGTGAAGTGGCTGACGTTCCTCGGGAGCAGGCTCGCCCAGGACACGTTCAACCCGGTGAAGGGCTCGATTCCGGCCCGGAAGGACGCGAACACGAGGCTCTACGGCCCGTACCTGAAGACCGCGCTCAGGGACTGGAAGTCCGATGCGCTGGCAGGGTCGCTGGCCCACGGCGTCGTGGCATCGAACGCCTGGAACGCGGACATCGACACCGCGCTCGGGCTGTTCCTGCAGAACAAGAGCGTCTCTCGATTCCAGACCGCGCTCGTCGCGGCCGCGAAGAAGAACGCGAAGTAGGAGCAACAGGAGCGAGAAACACGGCGATGCCCCCACACGCGACGGCCGGAGGCATCCTGTGAGGAAGATCAGACGGTGGGGACCAGGGCTTCTCCTGGTCTCCCCGTCGATCTTGCTCGTCGCGGTCTTCGTCTACGGGCTCATCGGCTGGAACGTCAAGGTCTCCCTCTCCGACTGGCGCCAGGCGGAGGAGACCTCGGGGTTCGACACGAGCGCGTACAAGGAGCTGTTCCCTTCCGGAGCGGGGGAGACGGGTGAGTTCGTCCGCGCCGTCGCGACGGGCGACCAGCCGGAGAGCCTCAGCACCGATCCTGCCTGGATCATCGACCTGCACCACGCGCTGCTCTTCACCGTGGCGTTTGTGCTCGGGGCGCTGATCGTCGGCGGCTCGCTCGCGTTCCTGCTCGACAAGGGCGTGAAGGGCGAGGGGATGTTCCGCGCGATCTACCTCTTCCCGATGGCGGTGTCGTTCATCGCGGCCGGCGTCGTCTGGCGGTGGCTGATGAACCCCGCCCCGGGCGACCGGGCCACGGGCTTCAACCTGCTCTTCGACAGGCTCGGTCTCGGCTTCCTCGCGAACGAGTGGTACCTGGGGGCCGACTGGGGCGCGGCCGCGCTCGCGCTGCCGGCGATGTGGGCGCTCTCCGGGTACATCATGGCGCTCTACCTCGCGGGCTTCCGCGGCGTCCCCGAGGAGCTCCGCGAGGCGGCGCGCATGGACGGCGCCTCGGAGTGGCGCGTGTACCGCCACGTGGTCTTCCCGCACCTGCGCCCGGTGACGCTGTCCGCGCTCATCATCCTCGGCCACATCTCGATCAAGGTCTTCGACCTGATCGTCGCCATCGGCGGGAAGCAGCTGATCACGCAGACGCCGGCGGTCTACATGTGGATCCTGATCTACGACGCGCGCGACTACGCGAAGGGAGCTGCGATCGCGACGCTCCTCCTGGTCGGGATCTCGGTGCTCATCGTCCCGTACCTGATCTACACCGTTCGCTCGGAGCGGCGCGTATGACCTCGGTCGCCCTCGGCCGCATGCGCCGCCGCCGCCGTCGCGGCACGGGCGTGCGCGTACTCAAGTACGCGGCGCTCGTCTTCGCCGCGATCGTCGTCCTCCTGCCCATCTACGTGCTGCTCGTCGCGAGCTTCAAAGGGGCCGGCGAGGCGGACCCGAGCCGCGCCTGGGCGTTGCCGGAGTCGTGGAGCCTCGACGCGTGGCGCGAGGCGTGGAACGGCGAGCAGTACGGCCTCCTCCCGTTCCTGAAGAACAGCCTCAAGCTCGTCATCCCCGCGACGCTCATCTCCACGGTCATCGGCTCGCTGAACGGCTTCGTCCTGTCGCGATGGCGCTTCCCCGGCGCCGACCTCGTCTTCCTCTTCCTGCTGTTCGGCCTCTTCATCCCGTACCAGGCGGTGATGATCCCGCTCACGCAGATCTTCATCGACGTCGACTTCCCGGAGGGAATCCCACGGCTCGCGTTCGCGCACATCGTCTACGGCATTCCGATCACGACGCTGATCTTCCGCAGCTACTACGCCACGATCCCCGAGGACCTGATCGAGGCGGCGCGGATGGACCGGGCCGGGATGCTGCGGACATACTGGTCCGTCGTGCTCCCGATCTCGGCGCCCGCCTTCGTCGTGACCGCGATCTGGCAGTTCACCTCGATCTGGAACGACTTCCTGTTCGCGGTGTTCATCGTCACCGACCCTGCGTCCTGGCCCGTGACCGTCGCGCTCAACAACACGACCGGATCGCTCGTGACCCCCTACAACGTGCAGATGGCCGCGGCGCTGATCGCCTCGCTGCCGACACTCATCGTGTACATCCTGCTGGGCCGCTACTTCATGCGCGGCCTGATGGCCGGAGCGCTGAAAGGCTGATGACCGATGGCTGACATCGTCCTCGACAGGCTCGGCAAGCGCTTCCCCAACGGGTTCGAGGCCGTGAAGGACCTCTCGCTCGAGATCGCCGAGGCCGAGCTCCTCGTCCTCGTCGGCCCTTCGGGCTGCGGCAAGACGACGGCGCTGCGGATGATCGCCGGTCTCGAGGACATCTCCTCGGGGGACCTCTACATCGGTGGCGAGCGCATGAACGACGTGCTCGAGCGCGACCGCGACATCGCGATGGTCTTCCAGAACTACGCCCTGTACCCGCACATGACCGTCGCCCAGAACATCGCGTTCAGCCTCAAGCTCGCGAAGCGGCCGAAGCAGGAGATCCGGGAGCGCGTCCAGGAGACCGCGCGCCTGCTCGGGCTCGAGGAGCTGCTCGACCGCCGCCCCAAGCAGCTCTCCGGCGGGCAGAAACAGCGCGTCGCAATGGGGCGGGCGATCATCCGCCAGCCGCAGGTGTTCCTCATGGACGAGCCCCTGTCGAACCTCGACGCCCAGCTCCGCGTCCACATGCGCGGCGAGATCGAGGCGATGCAGAAGCGGCTCGGGGTGACGACCGTCTACGTCACGCACGACCAGATCGAGGCGATGACGATGGGGGACCGAGTCGCGGTTCTGCGCTCGGGGGAGCTGCAGCAGATCGACACGCCGACGAGCGTGTACGACCACCCGGTCAACCTGTTCGTCGCCGGCTTCATCGGCTCGCCGCCGATGAACCTCGCCCGCGGCACCATCGAGGGATCGGGCGACGGCCTGCACGTGCGCATCGGCAGCTCCACGATCCCCGTCCCCGCCGAGCTCGTCCGCGAGCGCGGCCTCGAGGTGTGGGTCGGGAAGGAGGCGATCGTCGGCATCCGGCCCGAGGACCTCGAGGGGCCGGGCGAGGACGGCCAGCGCCCCGGAGGCGTGCAGGTCCGGGCGACGATCGACCGTGTCGAGGCCCTCGGCGCCAACCTGCTCGGCTTCTTCACCGTGGACGCTCCTCCGGCCACGAGCGAGGCCCTCGCCGAGGCGACCGGGGGCGGGCTCGAGGAGGTCGCGCTCATCACCCGCGAGGGCACCCCGTTCTGCGCGACGTTCGAGCCGCGCCTCGCGCTCCGTGTCGGAGACGAGGTCGACGTCACGGTCGACGTCCGGCGCCTGCACTTCTTCGACCCGGACACCGAGACCGCCATCGACGCCTGAGCCGTGCTCCGGCTCGGGCTGCTGTCGACCGCGAACATCAACCGCGAGATCCTCGCCGCGGCCGCGGCCCGTGACGACATCTCGGTCGTCGCGGTGGCCAGCCGCGACCTCGTGCGGGCGGAGGCCTACGCGCGCGAGCGCGGGCTCGAGTGGGCGCACGGCTCCTACGAGGGGCTGCTCGCCGACGCCGAGGTCGACGCCGTGTACGTCTCGCTGCCGAACGGGCTCCACCACGAGTGGACGATGCGCGCGCTGGCGGCGGGGAAACACGTGCTGTGCGAGAAGCCGTACTCGCGGCATCCGGGCGAGGTCGAGGAGGCGTTCGCCGTCGCGGGGCGGTCGGGACTCGTGCTCATGGAGGCGTTCATGTACCGCCACCACCCTCAGACGGCCGTCGTCGCCGGCCTCGTCCGCGAGGGGGCGATCGGCGCTCCGCGTCTCGTCCGGGCCGCGTTCGCGTTCCAGCTCGGGAGCATGGAGGACATCCGGGCAAGCGCCGAGCTCGAGGGAGGGTCGCTCATGGACGTCGGCTGCTACTGCGTCTCCGGGTTGCGCCTGCTCGCGGGCGAGCCCGAGTCGGCTGTCGGTGAGCAGATCGTCGGATCGAGTGGCGTCGACATGTCCTTCCGGGGCGCGCTGCGCTTTCCCGACGGCACCGTCGGCGAGCTCCGATGCTCGCTCGAGGCGCCGCGACACCAGGAGCTCCAGGTCGTCGGGGAGAACGGACGCCTGCGAGTCGAGGCGCCGTGGCGGGTCGACTGGGGCGGCGACGTGCTCCTCGAGCGCGACGGCGAGGTGACCCGCGTCGACGTGCCCGAAGCCGACTCGTACGTGCGCCAGCTCGCGAACTTCGCCGACGCCGCGGCGGGCGTGGCTCCGGCGCTCCTCGGCCGCGAGGACGCGCTCGGCCAGGCGCGCGCGATCGACGCCCTCTACCGCTCGGCCGCGGAGCGCGGCGCCGTCGAGCTCTAGCCGGGCCTCGGGACGGTGCGCGCGGGCGACGCGGCGATCGCGAGCGGCTCGATCCTGCCGTGCTCGATCCGCCAGGCGGCGAGCTCGCCCGTCCGCAGCGTGTAGATGAGGTACGGGCGCCCGGCCCAGAGCCCGATGTTCTCGACGTCCGTCCGCGAGGGGCGCGGGGGCGACGAGAGGTGCGAGTGGAAGACCGCGAGCTCGTACCCGTCGTCCTCGAGGAACCACGTCTCGGGGTCGACCTCGAGCTCGAACCGGTACGGCGACGCGGCCGCGTTCCGCCCGCGCACGTAGCGCGTGGCGACGCCGTCCTCGAGGACGACGAGGCCGCACGCCTCGTTCGGCTCCTCCGTCCGCGCGTGCTCCTCGAGCTCGCGGAGCACGGGAGCCGGGATCACCACCAGACGGAGCGCTCCATCGCCGCCTCGACGTCCTCGGCGTCCCAGAAGCCTGCGGACAGGTACTTCCAGCCGCCGTCCGCGAGGACGCAGACGACGACGCCCTCGTCGAGCTCGTCGGCCACCCTGCGCGCGGCATGGATCACGGCGCCCGAGGAGACGCCGCCGAACACGCCTTCCCGCTCGAGCAGGAGCCGGAGCCCCGCGACCGACTCCTCGTTCGAGACGAGGAGCTTCCGGTCGAGCTTCGAGACGTCGAGGATCGGCGGGACGTAGCCGTCCGCGAGCGAGCGCAGGCCCATGACCTCGTCGCCCGGGAGCGGCTCGGCCGCGGCGACGACGAGGCCCGGGAACGCCTCGCGCAGTCGGTCGCCCGCCCCCATCAGCGTGCCGCCGGTCCCGAGCCCGGCGACGAGGACGTCGACGCGATCGAGCTCGGCGGCGATCTCCGCGCCGGTGCCTTCGTAGTGCGCGCGCGGGTTCGCCTCGTTCGCGTACTGGAACGGCATGAAGTACGTGGGATCCTGCTCCGCGAGCCGGAGCGCGAGGCGGACGGCGCCGTTCGATCCCTCCTCCGCCGGCGACTCGACGATCTCGGCGCCGTACAGGCGAAGAAGCCGACGCCGCTCCTCGGTCACGCTCGCCGGCATCACGCAGGTGAGCGCGTACCCCCGGAGCTTCGCGAGGAGCGCGAGCGAGATCCCGGTGTTCCCGCTCGTCGGCTCGAGCAGGCGGCGTCCCGGCTCGAGCTCCCCAGACGCCTCGGCCGCGTCGATCATCGCCTTCGCGACGCGGTCCTTGATCGAGCCGGTCGGGTTCTGGCCCTCGAGCTTCGCGTACAGGCGGACCGCAGGCTTCGGCGAGAGTCGCGGCAGCTCGACGAGCGGCGTCGACCCGACGAGGTCGAGAAGCGAGGGTGCGAGCGCCCTGGCCATGCAGCCGCTACGCGGCAGCGGAGGGGCTGCCGCCCGCCATGGCGGGCAGGAGGATGAGGCTGTCGCCGTTCCGGACCGGCGTCTCCGTGCCGTCGAGCGTGCGGATGTCCTCGCCGCCGACGAACACGTTCACGAAGGGCGCGAGCTCGCCGTCCGCGAGGAGCTGCGGGCGGAGGGCGGGATGCCGCTCGACGAGGTCGTCGAGGACGTCGGCGACGGTCTCCCCGTCGGCCTCGAGCTGCCGGGCGCCGCCGACCTCCGCGCGGAGCGTGGGCGGGATGCGGACCGCGGCCATCAGTCACCCTCCTCTGCGCTTCCCCGGGTCGCCGTTGCCGGTGCCGGGCCGGAGGGCACAGTGCGACGAGGCACGGGCCCGGAAGGCGAGGTGCCGGCAACGGCGGCAGGGGGCGGCGAAGCCGGGCTTCGCCCGGCGAGAGCCGACTCCGGCCGGGATGCCGCAGAGGCGTTGCAGAACTCGACGTAGTCGATGTACTCGGTGATCGTCGGGTGCTCGCCGCACACGGGGCACTCCGGGTCGCGGCGCACGATCACCTCGTCGAGCGTCGTCCCGAGCGCGTCGAAGAGGAGCAGCCGGCCGGAGAGCGAGTCGCCCCGGTCGAGGATCAGCTTCAGCGCCTCGCTCGCCTGGATCGAGCCGATGATCCCCGGCAGGACGCCGAGGACGCCGCCCTCCGCGCAGCTCGGGGCGAGCTCCGGGGGCGGCGGCTTCGGGAAGAGGCAGCGATAGCACGGGCCCTCGCCCGGCGCGAACACGGTGACCTGCCCCTCGAAGCGGAAGATCGAGCCGTGCACGACCGGGATCCCGTGCCAGACCGAGGCGTCGTTCACGAGGTAGCGCGTGGGGAAGTTGTCCGCGCCGTCGACGATCACGTCCCAGCCGTCGGCGAGGATGCGGTCGACGTTCTCGGAGGTCAGGCGCTCCTGGAACGGGACGACACGCACGTCGGGGTTGAGCGCCTCGACGGTCCGTTTCGCGGAGAGCACCTTCGGCTCTCCGAGCCGGTCGGTGGCGTGGACGATCTGGCGCTGGAGGTTCGACTCGTCGACGACGTCCGCGTCGACGATCCCGAGCGTGCCGACGCCCGCTGCGGCGAGGTACAGCGACGCGGGCGAGCCGAGGCCGCCGGCGCCGACGAGGAGGACGCGTGCGTCGAGCAGCCGCTGCTGCCCGTCCTCGCCGACCTCGGGGATGAGGAGGTGGCGGCTGTAGCGCGCGCGCTGCTCGGTGGAGAGGACGCGCGGGATGGTGACGTCGAAGCCGTTCCGCTTCCAGTCGGAGAAGCCGCCCGCGAGGTTGACGACGTCGAGGTACCCGAGCTCCTCGAGCGCCTTCGTCGCGAACGCCGAGCGCGAGCCCGCGGAGCAGTAGACGACGAGTGCGCGGCTCTTGTCCGGGACGAGCCCCTCGATCCGCTGCTCGAGCCGGCCGCGGCCCGTGTACACCGCGCCGGGGATGTGGCCCTCCTCCCATTCGTCCGGCTCGCGGACGTCGACGAAGAGGGGCGAGTCGGGGCCGGCGTGCCGCTCCTGCGCCTCGATCGTCGAGATCTCCTCGATCTCCGAGCGCACGCTCGCGAGCAGCTCCCGGTAGCCGGCCATTACTTTCCGAACTATAGCGGCGGCCTGCTGGCTATCGTCGCGGGATGACGGCCCGCCGGCGCATCGTCCTCCTCGTCGCACTCGTCGCTGCCGCGGCAGTCGCGGTCGTCGCGGTGGCGGTCGTATCCGCCGACGGCGAGTCGGCGACACCGACGACGGAGGAGGCAGGCCTCCGGCCCGGCCGTCCGCCGCTCGCCTTCGCACTCGGCTTCCGCACGGACCGCGAGGCGCGGGACCTCGCCCGCGGTGCGGCGCTGTACGGCCGAGGTGAGACGGCGAAGGCCGCCGCGCTGTTCACGGAGCACGACTCGCTCGAGGCGAAGGTCGGTGGGGCGCTCGCGTCGTGGCCCGAGGGCTCGCTCGACCGGCTCGAGCAGCTCGGGAAGCTCTATCCCGAGCAGGCGGTCGTCCAGCTCCACCTCGGGCTCGCACGCCTGTGGGCGAACGAGGGCGACCCGCTCACCGCCTGGCAGGCGGCGGCCGAGGCCGAGCCCGACACGCCGTACGCGACCCTCGCCGGGAACGTCCTCCATCCGAAGCTGCCGCGGGGGCTGCCGACCTTCATCCCTTCGTTCGAGGCGCCCACGGCGGTCACGAAGCTGCCGGCCGGGCGCCAGCTGGAGGCGCTCCGCGTGCGCGCCGAGCGCGGCGGCGTCCGCGAGCTACTGCTCTACGGGGTCGGCCTCCGGCGCGTCGGGCGCCCGGTGTCGGCGGCCGGTGTCTTCGAGCAGGCGGCTCGCCGCGCTCCACGCGACGCGGAGGCCCAGGTGGCCGCCGCGGTCGGCGCGTTCGACAAGGCGAACCCGGCGCTCGCGTTCGGACGGCTGGGACCGCTCTCTCGCAGGTTCCCCGAAGAGGCGACGGTGCGCTTCCACCTCGGCGTGCTCCTCCTCTGGACCGCACGGGTCGACGAGGCCGAGCGCCAGCTCCGGCGCGCCTCCCGCACGCAGCCCGGCTCGCCGCTGGCCATCGAGGCGAAGCGTTACCTCGCGGCGATCCGCAAGGCGCGCGGCTGAGCTCTGCGGAACGGCCTCCTCCGTGCGTGGCTGCTGCGGACCTGCCCAATTGTGCCAATTGACACGAGGCTGGACATTCGCAGAATGGAAACGCCCGCCTAATCGGATCGTCGTGGCACTCCTCGCCGCCCGCAGGAGGAGAAAGCATGAATCGTCGTCGGGTGGCGTTCGTCCTCGCAACACTCGTGCTCGTTGCCGTTCCGCTCGTCGCGCGTGCCACATCCGCGCAGAATGCTTCGCTCGCCGACATCCGCACCACGCCGCTCCTCGACGACTTCGACCGCCCGAACGAGAGCACGCTCTCGGGCGGCGGGAACTGGGCGAAGGCGGACACCAGCTCGAACGTGATCCAACTCCTGAACAACCAGGTCACGCTTCCGAGCCAAACCTCGATCACGAGCCTGTACCACTGGGCCCCCCAGACGCTCGACGGCGACGTCGAGGTGTGGGCGACGTTCAAGGGCGCGCTCGACGACGGCGCCGCGGCGGACCTCGGAATCGTGACCGAGGTCGGTGGAACGAACCAGATGGACGGGTACGTCCTCCGCGCGGTCAACACCTTCGGCTTCGCGGGCTGGCAGATCAGGAAGCGCACGAACTGGGGAGGCGTGCAGGTCCTCGCGCAGGCCGGGTTCGTGGGCGGCGGGGTCGCGACGGGTCACATCGTGCTCCTTCGCCGGCAGGGGAACGCCTTGCAGGGCTGGCGCTCGAAGGACGGGGGAGCGACCTGGACGCTCGAGGTGTCCGCGAGCGACTCGACGTACACCGCCGACCTCCGCATCGGGCTCGGGCTCTCGGTCGCGGTTGCGACGAGCCCCGCGTGGGACGACTTCGGCGGTGGAACGCTCACGACGCCTTCCTCCGGCCCGCCTCCCGGCCAGTCGAACGGCACGTGCTCGGGCTCCGGCTCGTTGGGGCTGAGCGGGAGCCGGTGCTTCTCCGACCCCGTGAACACGCGCACGGGCGCCTTCACGACGCAGGTCGAGGACCTGACGACACCCGGCACGGGTGTCGCCTTCGCCTGGACGAGGACCTACACCTCGAGCGATGCCCCCGCAGGCCCACTCGGCCCGGGCTGGACGCACGCGTACGCGGCTTCCCTCGTCCCGCAGACGAACGGCGACGTCGTCGCCCGTGGCGAGGAGGGCCAAGAGATGCTCTTCTCGAAGCAGGCGGACGGCGCGTTCGTCGGCGCCGCCGGAGCGCGGGCGACGCTGACGGCGAGCGCCGGCGGTTACGAGCTCCGCCGCACGGACCAGGTGCTGTACACGTTCACGAGCGCGGGGCGCCTGCTGTCGATCGAGGACCGCAACGGCCAGGGCGTCGACCTCACCTACGACACGCAGGGACGGGTCGCGACCGTCACGGATGCCGCAGGCAGGCAGGCGGCCGTCGCCTACAACGCCTCGAGCCTCGTCAGCTCGGTGTCGACGCAGGACGGGCGGAGCGTTTCGTATGCCTACGCCTCGGGCCGCCTCGCGTCCGTCACGGACGTCCGCGGGAAGCAGTGGGCCTACTCGTACGACGCAGGCGGCAGGCTGGCGACGGTCGTCGACCCGCTGAACCACGTGCAGGTGACGAACGTGTACGGCGCCGAAGGTCGCGTGCAGACGCAGACCGACGCCGACCAGCAGACGACCCGGTTCGCCTGGGATCCGGCGCAGGAGATCGCGACGGTCACCGACGCGAACGGCAAGTCCTGGAAGCACGCCTATGAGCAGGGGATCCTCGTGAAGGAGGTCGATCCCCTGGGCAACGAGACGGAGCTCGGCCACGACTCGGACCTGAACACGGACGCGGTCACGTCGCCGACGAACGAGAAGACCACCATGGCCTACGACGCGGCCGGCAACCTGCTCGCCACGACCGCTCCTGCGTCGCTCGGTGGCGTGCAGAAGACGTTCGCCTACAACACGCGCAACGATCCGACCCGGGTCACCGACGCCCGAGGCACGATCACGAGCTTCGCGTACACGCCGTCCGGGAACACCGCGAGTGTCACCCAGGACGGAACCGGAGTCGCCTCCCACACCTACGACGTCGCCGGGCGAGTCCTCACCTCCACCGACGGCAACGAGAAGACGACGACGTACACCTACGTTCCCGCGTCGGGCTACCTCGCCTCGATCACCGACCCGCTCGGGAACAGGACGACCTACACGTACGACGGCGCAGGGAGAGTGGTGGCTCGCGTCGACCCGAAGGGGAACGTCGCGGGCTGCGGCTGCGCCGCGCAGTTCACCTGGGCGTACACGTACGACCCCGCGGGGAATCAGTTGAGCGAGACGGACCCGCTCGGGCACGTGACGACGAGCGTCTACGACGGGGCGGGCAGGCTCCAGAGCTCGACAAACGCGAACGACCACAGGACCACCTACTCCTACGACAGCGCGAACCGTCTCGTGGCCGAGACAGGCCCCGACCCCGACGGCGCGGGCCTGCTCGCCGCCCCGCGCACGACGTACACCTACGACGATGTCGGGAACAAGCTCACCGAGACCGATCCGCGCGGGGCGACGACGATCTTCGCCTACGACGCAGCGAACAGCGTCGTGTCCAAGACGCGCCCGGATCCAGACGGCGGGGGCCTACTCGCCGCCCCGGTCACGGCGTTCACCTACGACCGGAACGGGAACACCGCGAGCACCG
The DNA here is from genome assembly GCA_050698135.1 of Gaiellaceae bacterium. Lineage (GTDB taxonomy): Bacteria > Actinomycetota > Thermoleophilia > Gaiellales > Gaiellaceae > GMQP-bins7. The sequence goes on along the minus strand of JBOHBB010000166.1, from coordinate 32,412 downwards.
TCGAGCCGCGTGGCAACGCCGCGGGTGCGACCCCGGACGACTTCCGGACGACCTCCACCTACGACGCCGCGGGCAGGTTGCTGACGGCGACCGACCCGCTCGGCAACGTCACCGCGAACACGTACGACGCCGTCGGGAACCTCGCCTCGGTCGAAGATGCCAGCGACCACGTCACGAGGTACGCGCACGACGCCGCGGGGCGAATCCTGGTCGTCGCCGCGCCTGACGGTGGAGTGACGACGTATGCGTACGACGACGCCGGCAACCTCCTCACCCGCCGAGACGACAACGGTCACACGACGACGTACGCGTACGACGACGCCGGGAGGCTTCTCACCGAGACAGGGCCGGATCCCGACGGCGGCGGCCCGCAGGCGGCTCCTGTCACCTCGCACACGTACGACCCGAACGGTAACCGGGTCACGCTGACGGACCCGAACGGGAACGCGACGCCCACATCGGGCGACGGGCGGACGACGTACGGATACGACCGCGCGAACCGCCTCACCTCGATCGACTACTCGGACGCGACGGCGGACGTGACGTTCACCTACGACGCCGCAGGGAACCGCGTGACGATGACCGACGGCCAGGGCACCGAGACGCGCACGTACGACGGCCTCGACCGGCCGCTCACGGTCCTGCGCGGCTCGAGCACGTTCTCGTATGTGTACGACGCCGCCGGGAACGTCACGCGGCGCGCCTACCCCGGGGGCGTCGTCACCGACTACACCTACGACGCCCTCGACCGCTTGACGGCGGTCACGAGCGGCGGGCAGACGACGAGCTATGCCTACGACGTGAGCTCGAACCTCGTGCAGACGACCCTGCCGTCCGGGAATGGCTACGTCGAGTCGCGCACGTACGATCGCGTCGGTCGGCTCACGGAGGTCTCGAGCCAGAGAGGCGCGACGATCCTCGCCCGCTTCGTCTCCACGCTCGACCGCGTCGGGAATCCAACCCAGATCGTGCGCTCGGGCTCGCTCGCGCAGACGCAGACCTACGGCTACGACGCGAACTCCCGCCTGACGAGCGTCTGCTTCCAGGTGGGGAGCTGTGCCGGAGCGTCCGACCCCTTCATCCGCTGGACGTACGACGAGGTCGGAAACCGCCTCACCGAACAGCGTCCCGGCGCCAGCACCACATACACCTACGACGCTCGCGATCGGCTGCTCTCGGCAGGCTCGACGAGCTTCACCTACGACCAGAACGGAAACGAGCTCTCCGCGGGCAGTCGAACGTTCACGTACGACCTCGCCAACCGCCCGAAGACGACGACCCAAGGCTCGACGACGACGACCTACGCCTACGACGGAGACGACCTCCGCGTGCAGGCGTCGACAGGCTCCCAGGCGAACCGCAGGACGAGCTTCCTCTGGGACATGAATGGGGGACTGCCGCAGATCGCCTTGGAGAGGGATGGCAGCGAGAAGCTGCTGAGGCGCTATGTGTACGGCATGCGCCGCATCTCCCAGACCGCGGGGAACGGCACGAGCTACTTCGTCTACGACGGGCTCGGCTCGGTGGCTCACCTCGCCTCGCCGAGTGGGCAGACGCAGCGGACGTGGTCGTACGAGCCGTTCGGGGAAATCCGCACGGAGGAGAAGGCGAACGGCAATCAGCCCGAAAGCGCCATGAGATTCACGGGCGAGTATCTCGACCCGACCGGGCTCTACCACCTGCGCGCAAGGCAGTACGACCCCGCGACCGGGAGATTCTTGCGCCTGGATCCCGCAGGTCAGTCGCCGGACGACCGCGCCATATCGGCGTACTCGTACGTGGCGAACCGTCCGACCGTCATGGTCGACGCGTCTGGCGAGCTCTTCACGCCCGGGCGTGACGGCATGGATGTGGCGTGGTTCGCCGCCTCGGCCCTGAACTGGGACTTCCCGGACATCCGGTGCCAGACGCGAGCGTGTGGTGGACGTCCTGCGCGCCCGCCGATCACGTGTGGTGCTCGGCCTGGCCACCCGCTGTCTCGGGTTGGCATAAATGCAGGTGGAAGGGCCGGTCACAGGGCAAAGCCACTCACTGGTTGGAAGAGCGACAACGCCCAAGACATCACCGTTCCAGTCGGAACAAGGGTCTGCGCTGTGTTCGGTGGTCGGGTCGAGAGTGCCAACTCAGAAGGCAGTGATGGCCTCACGATTACGATCGCCGGGCGTACCGATCGGGTCTTCTACCACCATCTGTCGGTGCGGTTCGTGGAAAGAGGGCAGAGGGTGCGACTGGATCAAGTCCTCGGGAGATCCGGAAGGTCGTCGAATGGTGCTCCCCATCTCCACATCGCCCTCGAGCGGGGAAACCCTGAGAGGTTCTGCCCAGGGCCGTATCTCGGCCGCTGCTTCTAGCCCACCGTGACCATCACGAAGTGAAGCTACGTCGATCCGCAATCTGGGTGATTCTCCTCGTCGCGGGCGCTGCGCTGGCGGCGGTCGCCGTGTCTCGTCCATGGGACGATCAAGGCGAGAAACGGACCGATACGACGCTCGTGCTGCGCCTCCGCGCCGGGCCGTACCACTACTGGGGCAAGCTCGGCCAGGGGCAGGCTTACGAACGTGCGGTCGCCGCATTCGGAGTTCCGAGCGCCCGCGGGACGACCGATCCCATGTCGACGACGTGCACGGTTCGGTGGGAGTCGCCTGGAGTGGACGTCGACTTCGTCGGAGCCGCTGGATGTGGCGACGCCGAGTTGCGACGCCGAAGTTCGTGGCTCGGAATGCGGCTGTGGGGTACCGGGTGGAAGACTGCGAGTGGGCTCCGCGTCGGCGACTCCGTTCGGAGAATTCGCCAGCTGTACCCGAGAGCGCGCTACGTCAGCAAGCCACCGACGCCGGGTCACTGGGAGCTTGTCGCGCGGCGGTCGGACGATTTCGGTCGAGTTCCGCTCCTGATAGCGCAGGTAGGAGCGGACCGCGTCACCGCGATCGACGTCCCTCCGGGCTTCGTTTTCTAGTGCAGCGCTTCGCGCAGGCCGTCGCCGTCTCGCGGTTTCCCGAGCGAACGGCGAGCCGGCGACGCGCTTCGTAGATCCCCCGGGTGTTCGAGATCGGACCGATGTCCTGGAGCCGCTGGCCCACACAGCCGCTCGGCCCTGTCTTTGACGACCGCCGATCTGCCGACTACCGTGTGACGGCCGACGAGGAAGGGGGGTGGGTTGGCCGCACGGGAACGGGAACCGCAGGGCACGACCGCTCGGACCCCCGTCGAGGACGTGCTCGCGACGGACGAGGCGCAACGGCTGCTGGAGAGCGGTCTCCAGACCGGACGCCTGGACGCCGACGAGGTCGCCCTCGCGCTCGACGAGCTCGAGCTCGATCCCGCGCAGCTCGACGAGTTCTATGCCGCGCTCGACGAGGCGCAGATCGCGGTCGTCCACGCCGAGGCGGACGAGCCCGAGGTCGAGGTCGAGCCGGCCGCGGAGATCACCACCGACTCGCTGCAGCTCTTCCTCAAGGACATTGGCAAGGTGCCGCTCCTCACCGCGGCGCAGGAGGTCGAGCTCGCGAAGCGCATCGAGCGCGGCGAGCACGCGGCGAAGCAGGCGATGGTGGAGGCGAACCTCCGGCTCGTCGTCTCGATCGCGAAGCGCTACCGCAACCAGGGCCTGCCCTTCCTCGACCTGATCCAGGAGGGGACGATCGGGCTCGTGCGCGCGGCCGAGAAGTTCGACTACCGCAAGGGCTTCAAGTTCTCGACCTACGCGACCTGGTGGATCCGGCAGGCGGTCGCCCGCGCGATCGCGGACAAGGGCCGCACGATCCGGATGCCCGTCCACGTCGTCGAGAAGCTGAACCGGATCCTCCGCGCCGAGCGGAAGCTCCGCGCCGAGCGCGGGCGCGAGCCGACGATCGACGAGATCGCCCGCGACCTCGACATGTCCCAGGAGGAGGTCGCGCAGATCCGGCGGAGCGCGCAGACCCCGGTCTCGCTCGAGAAGCCGGTGGGCGACGACGACGAGTCCGAGTTCGGGCACTTCCTCGCCGACGACTCGACGCCGCTCCCGGACGAGCTCGCGGAGACCGCGCTGCAGCGCGAGGCGCTGCGTTCGATCCTCGGCGCGCTCTCGGAGCGCGAGCGCATGGTGCTCGAGCTCCGGTACGGGCTCGACGGGCAACAGCCGCGCACGCTCGACGAGGTGGGTCGGGCGTTCAACGTGACGCGCGAGCGCATCCGCCAGATCGAGCACCAGGGGCTGAAGAAGCTCCGCGCGCTCGCGGACGCACAGCGCGTCCGCGACGTCGCCTGACCGGCATGTAGGAGCTTCGGCAGGCGACGCCGTCGGCGTACGCTGTCTGGGTGCTGTACCGGGCGGAGGCGTTCGAGCCGCTGACGGATGCGCCGTGGGACGAGGAGCGCGTGCGAGCGGGGATTCGCGAGATCGTCTCCGACACCGACGTCGCGCTTCGTGGCCCGAAGCTCCTCTGGCGCGCGGACCCCTGGGACAGCTGGCAGGCGACGAGCCCGATGAAGAACCTCTACGGCGGCGCGGCCGGCGTGCTCCTCGCTCTCGAGCTCCTGCGCAGGCGCGGTCACGCGGAGACCCGGCTCGACCTCGCCGATCTCTCACTCCGCACCCTCGAGCGCTCCCGGGCGCGGCCGGATCTCATGAAGATCAAGCTGCCCCAGCCGGCGACGGCCTCGCTATTCGACGGCGAGACGGGCATCGTGCTCGTCGCCTGGAGGATCGAGCCGCGCGCCGACCTGGCGAACGATCTCCACCGGCACGTGCGGGCAAACGTCGCGAACGAGGCGGAGGGGGTCATGTGGGGAGCGCCGGGGACGCTCATCGCCGCACGCGCGATGCTCGAGTGGACCGGAGAGAGCCGCTGGCGCGACGCGTGTACCGAGACGGCGGACGCCATCTGGTCGCGCCGCGGCGAGGACGGCATCTGGCTGCAGCGGATCTACGGCCAGGAGCTGCGAGGGCTCACGCCTCCGCACGGGCTCGTCGGCATCGTGCAGGCGCTCGCGCCGGCGCTCGACGACGTGCGCCGGGCGACGCTCGAACGGGAGACCGCCGAGATTCTCGAGCGGCTCGCCGTCGTCGAGGACGGCCTCGCCAACTGGCCGCCGCGCGACCGTCCGACCCTGCCCGGGCCGGACGGCCAGATCCGGCTCCAGTGGTGCGCAGGGGCGCCGGGCACGGTCGTCGGCGCCGCCGGCTACCTCGACGAGGGCCTCCTCCTCGCAGGTGCCGAGCTCTGCTGGAAGGCGGGGCCGCACGGGGCGGAGAAGGGGCCGTCGATCTGCCATGGAACGGCTGGCAACGGCTACGCGCTCCTCGCGGCATTCGAGCGTTCCGGCGACGAGCGCTGGCTCGACCGCGCCCGCCGCTTCGCCATGCACGTGCTCGACCAGGCGCGGCGCGAACGGGCCGACCGCGGCCGCGGCCGCTACTCGCTCTGGACGGGAGACCTCGGCGTCGCGCTGTACGCCGCGGACTGCCTGGACGCGCGCGCCGCGTACCCCGTGCTCGATCCCGAGGGCCTAGGCTAGGTCCGCAACCGAGAGGAGGACACATGTACGTACGCATCGCCCGCTTCGAGGGAGTCGACGTCGGCAGCATCGACGAGCAGGTCGCAGAGATGAGGCAGCAGATGCAGGCCCGCGAGCTCCCCGCCGACGCGCCCCCCGAGCTGCAGACGCTCATGGAGACGGTGGGCCGCTTCGTACAGCTCGTCGACCGCGGCAACGGCACCACGCTCGGGCTGGCATTCAGCGAGACCGAGGCCGACATGCGGCGGGCCGACGAGGCACTGAACGCGATGTCGCCGCCGAGCGACGCGATGGGCCGCCGGACGGGCGTCGAGATCTACGAGGTCGCGCTCGACGAGAGCTTCGGCTAGGAGTCGTAGACCGGGGCGGAGCAGGCTCCGCCCCGACTACACTCCGCGCCCGTGGCACCCACGCACGAGGAGCTTCGCGCCCAGCTCGCCGAGCTGATCGCGATCCCGTCGGTCAGCGCCGACCCGGCGCACGCCGGCGATGTCGAGGATGCGGCCGAGTGGGTCGCGACGCGGATCCGCGGCGCCGGGGGCAGCGCCGACGTCGTCCCCTGGAACGGCGGTCGGCCCCTCGTCATCGGCGAGGTGGCGGCCTCCGAGCGGCCCGAGCAGGCGCCGACGATCCTCTGCTACGCGCACTTCGACGTGCAGCCCCCGGACCCGCTCGAGCTCTGGGACTCGCCGCCATTCGAGCTCGCGGAGCGAGACGGGTGGCTGTACGCGCGCGGCGTCGCCGACGACAAGGCGCACCTGTTCATGCTCGTCGAGGCCGCTCGGCGGCTCGCGTCCGCAGGCGAGCTCCCGGTGAACGTCCGCTTCGCCCTCGACTCCGAGGAGGAGGTCGGCGGCCAGTCCGTCGTCGAGTGGGTCATGGCCGACGAGCGCGGCGCGGATGCGGCGTTCGTCTTCGACGGCGGGATGATCGAGCGAGGTGTGCCGATCTTCTACACCGCCTTGCGCGGGCTCTGCTACTTCCACGTCCACGTCCGCACGGGCGAGCGCGACCTCCACTCCGGTATCTACGGCGGCGTCGCCCTGAACGCCACCCATGCGTTGATCCAGGCGTTGTCTCCCGCGATCTCCCGCACGGGGCGCCTTCCCGACGAGCTCCGCGTCGGCATCGAGCCGCCGACGGAGGCCGAGCTCGAGGGCTGGAAAGCACTGCCTCCGGCGGCCGGGAAGCTCTCCGCGGCCGGTGCGCGGGCGATGGATCCCGACGCTGCGGACGAGTTCTACTTTCGGACGTGGGCCGAGCCGTCCCTCGATGTCCACGGGCTCGCGGGCGGCTCGCCCGACCTGGTCAAGACGGTGCTTCCCGTGGAGGCGCGCGCCAACGTGTCGATACGCATCGCTCCCGGACAGACCGTGGCCCAGGTGAGCGATGCGTTCGAGAAGCTCGTCCGCGAAGCGGCACCCCCGGGCGCCGAGATCGAGATCACACGCGTGTCGAGCGGCGAACCGGCGTCGATCGACGTCGCCTCCCCCGCGATCGGGCTGTGTCGTGACGCTTTCGAGAAGGTCGTCGGAACGAGACCGCTGCTTGCCCGTGTCGGAGGCTCGATTCCGATCGTGTCCGCGCTCTGCGCGAGGAAGGTCCCCGTGATCGCGGCGGGCTTCGCGCTCGAGGAGTCGAACGTCCACGCGCCGAACGAGCGCATGCCTGCCGAGTACCTGGCGCTCGGCGTGGACACGGTGTGCGAGACCTATCGCCGACTGGGCGAGCTTGGCTAGGCCCGAGACGATCGCCGCGCCCTTCGCGAGCCCGCTCGCGGAGGACCTCGCGGAGGACGTGCTCGAGCGGTTCCTCCGGTACGCGAGGATCGACACGCAGGGTGCGTACCGCGTGCCCGAGCGGCCGAGCACCGACAAGCAGCTCGAGCTCTCACGGCTCCTCGTCGAGGAGCTGCGCGACATCGGGCTCGAGGATGCGCGGCTGACCGAGGACTCGAACGTCTTCGCGAGCCTGCCCGGCGCCGAGGCCGCACCGGCGGTGGGGCTCATCGCCCACGTGGACACGACCCCCGACGTCACCGCCCAGGGCGTCTCGCCGATCGTGCACCGGGCCTGGGCAGGCGACCCGATCGCACTCCCGGGGGACGCACGGCAGGCGCTCGATCCCGAGGCGCTCCCCGCGCTCGGCGAGCGGGTCGGTCACGACATCGTCACGAGCGACGGGACGACGCTCCTCGGCGCCGACGACAAGGCCGGGATCGCGGAGATCATGGCCGCGGTCGTCTACCTCGTGCGTCACCCGGAGCGCCCGCGGGCCCCGATCCGCGTCGCGTTCACCGTCGACGAGGAGGTCGGCCGCGGCGCAGAGGACTTCGACCTCGACGCCTTCGGCGCCGACGTCGCGTACACGCTCGACGGCTCGGGGCTCGGCGAGCTCGAGATCGAGACGTTCTCGGCGAAGTCGATCCGGGTGACGATCCACGGGCTCTCGGTGCACCCGGGCACGGCGAAGGGCAAGCTCGTGAACGCCGTTAAGCTCGCGGCGCAGCTCGTCGAGTCGCTTCCCGCCGACCGGCTCTCGCCGGAGACGACGGAGGAGCGCGAGGGCTACCTCCATCCACACCGGGTCTCCGGCAACGCCGAGGAGGCGATCGTCGACTTCATCGCCCGCGACCACGACGACGCGCTCCTCGAGCAGCACGTCGAGCTGCTTTCGAGCCTCATCGCCCAGGTGGCGGAGCGCGAGCCGCGGGCCGCGCTCGAGGTCGAGGTCCGCGACTCGTACCGGAACATGCGCCCGTACATCGAGCGGAGCCCGCGCGTCGTCGACGCGGCGCTCGAGGCGATCCGCCGGGCGGGAGTCGAGCCGAGGATGGCGATCACACGCGGCGGGACGGACGGCGCGGTGCTCTCGGCGCTCGGCCTGCCGACGCCGAACATCTTCACCGGCGGCCAGGAGTATCACTCGGTGCGGGAGTGGGCGAGCGTGCAGGACATGGCGGCTGCCGCGGCGACGATCGTCGAGCTCGCGGGCGTCTGGGCCGAGCCCGCCTGACGCGCGTTACGCTGGCGCCATGCCGCGCCTCGTCGGGATCAACCACATCGCGGTCGAGGTCGCAGACGCCGCGGAGACGCTCGCGTTCTTCCGTCGGGTCTTCGACGACGTGGCGCTGCGCGGCAGCGTCGCGAACATGACGTTCCTCGACCTGGGCGACCAGTTCGTTGCTCTCGAGACGGTGCGCCGTGACCCGGTGACCGCGGGCCACTTCGGCCTCGTCGTCGACGACGCGGCGGAGACGCTCGAGCGCGCGCGCGAGGCTGGCGCCCGCATGGTCGGACGGAACGACTTCCTCGACCCCTCCGGGAACCGCTGGCAGGTCGTCGACTACCGCGACATCCAGTTCACGAAAGCGCCGCGCGTCCTCGAGGGGATGGGCCTCGCCGGGCTCGAGAAGTCCGAGCGCGCGGTCACCGAGCTGCGCGGCAAGGGCCTCGCAGACTGACCTCGTGAAGCGCCAGCCGTTCGCCGGTGAGCCGCGCGCGGTCGTGGTCCTGCCCGCGGAGGACCCAACGCTCGGCGGGGAGGCGGCGCTGCTCGAGCACGAGCGGGCGGAGTTCGAGGCCGAGCTCGGCACGACGGTCGAGATCTCCGTGACCGATCCCGGCGAGGGCCCGCGCTGGCTCCTCCGCCTCGACGGCGAGCCGGGGGCGCCGGCCACGAGTTCGATCCGGACCAGCTGCTGATCGTCTCGCGAGCGTCCGACGTCGGCGGGCTGTTCGAGTCGGTGAACCTCTGGCGCACGCTCGTGCGAACGGGCGGCGCGACGCTCGCGGCGACCGACTGCGCTGACCTCGAGGTGGTGATCGAGCGGGTGGAGGCGGAGGTGGCCGACACGTACTCGTCGTTCGAGCTCCGCGGGCTCGACTGGGCGACGATCTGCGAACGGCACGCCGATCGCGTCCGCGCAGCGGACGATCCGCTCGCGGCGCTCCAGCGCTGGCTCGCCGAGCTGCAGGACGGCCACACCTGGGTTTGGGCGCCGATCGGCAACCTCCCGTACGCGGTGCGGGTCTCCGACGGTGCCGCCACCTTCTCGCGGGTACCCGAGGCAACCGCCGCGCACGACGCGGGCGTCCGTCCCGGCTGGCGCCTGGACGAGATCGACGGGGCGAGGGTCGACGCGGACGGCTGGCTCGCGCGAGCCGCGGCACCTCCTCACTCCCGCGCGTTGATCGCCGGGCGACGCCTGCTCGCGGGGCCGTCCGGAACCCCACGTGCGCTGACTGCTGTCTCTCCCGGCGGCGAGGGCGCGAGCTGGGAGGAGGCTCCGACCCCGTTACCGGAGCTTCCGCTCGTCACGTGGCGCCGTCTCGACGCCGAGCACGGGTACGTCCAGGTCCGGGTCTGGGCGGCCGGCCGGGGGATCGACGAGGCCGTCGACGAGGCGCTCGCGGACCTCGCGGGCTACGCCACGCTGATCCTCGACCTGCGCGGGACCCCGGGCGGCAACCTCCTCCTCGCCACGCGCACCCGCGACCGGTTCCTGCGCGAGCGGACGACGCTCGGGTCGATCCGCTACAGCACGGGCGAGGGACGGCTCTCGGAGCCTGTCCCCGTCGTCGCCGAGCCGGCGCCGGTGGAGAAGCGCTGGTCGGGGAGGCTGGTCACCTCACCGACCCCCTCACGTTTTCCTCGAGCGAGGACTTCCTGCTCGGGCTGCAAGGGCTCGAGCACGTGACTGTCGTCGGGGCGCCGAGCGGCGGCGGCAGCGGGCGCCCCCGCTCGCTCCGCCTGTTGCGCGGATGGACGCTGACGGTGTCGACCGCGCTGACGTACGACCTCGAGGGGCGCTGCGTCGAGGGCGCGGGCGTCCGCGTCGACGTCGAGGCCACGGGCACGGACGACGAGGTGCTCGCCGCCGCCCGTGGCCTCTGACGTGCGACGATCGCGCACGTGAAGCGAACGGTCGTCGTCACCGGCGCCTCGTCCGGGATCGGGCACGCCTGCGCGCTCCGGCTCGCGCGTGCGGGCTGGCGGGTGTACGGGGGCGTGCGGACACCCGAGGCGGCCGACGCCCTGCGAGGGCACGGCGTGCAGCCGCTCGAGCTCGACGTCACGGACGCAGCCCAGATCGCGGCCGCCTCGGAGACGGTCGGCCCCGAGCTCCACGGCCTCGTCGACAACGCGGGGATCGCAATCGCGGCGCCGCTCGAGCTCGTCCCGCTCTACGAGCTCCGCCACCACCTCGACGTCAACGTCGTCGGTCAGATCGCCGTCGTCCAGGCGCTCCTGCCGGCGCTCCGGCGTGCGCGAGGGCGCATCGTCATCATGGGCTCGATCGCGGGACGGAGCGCGCTGCCCTTCCTCGGGCCCTACGCCGCGTCGAAGCACGGGCTGGAGGCGGTTGCCGACTCCCTGCGGGTCGAGCTCCGACCGTGGGGCATCCTGGTGTCGCTCGTCCAGCCCGGGAGCATCGCGACCCCGATCTGGAGGAAGGGCGCCTCGCGGGCCGACGAGCTCCGCGAGGGCTTCACGCCGGAGGCCGCGGAGCTCTACGCACGGCCGATCGCGCGCTTCCGGCAGGTCGCCCTCTCGCGCGGGCCCGGCGCCGACGCGGACGTGGTGGCGAAGGCGGTGGAGCATGCGCTCATCGCGAGGCGGCCGAAAGCGCGCTACCTCGTCGGCCGCGACGCGCACCTGCGCGCCTGGGTCGAACGCCTCCCCACGAGCCTTCGCGACCGGGTGCTGTCCAGGGTGCTGACGGGCTGATCGGGGTCGCGATCGCGAGCGGAGCTCCGGCTCGGACGCTCCGCGCGTTCCAGGAGCGTGCATTCGTTCAAGACGTTGCGACTGCCGTCGTCTGAGCTTCGGACGTCACCGAAAATTGGAGGTATCGCGTGAAGCTCAAGCTCGCTGCTCTCGCGCTCGTCGTCGCGCTCGCGGTCGCGGCGTCCGCTCTCGCGGCCGGAAACGGCGTCGTCGCCTCGGCGAGCGGCGACTACGCGTTCAGTGGGCAGGCGGCCGGAAGCACGTTCCAGATCGGTCCGTTCACGTGGAACGTGCAGGTGAGCGCCGACGGCAGCACGAAGGGCACGTTCGACTACACGCAGGTCCGGGACGGTGTCTCGCTCAGCGTGAGCGGCTCTCTGACGTGTGCGTTCCTCGAAGGCGACCACGTCTGGGTCGGAGGCGTGATCGAGGCGAGCTCCCGGGCGAGCCTCGTGGGTCTCGACATGTGGTTCCAGGCTCGCGACAACGGCGAGGGTGCGAACTCTCCGCCGGACATGTCGTCGACGGTCGGGGCAGCAGCCGCTCCGGCCGCGCAGCAGTACTGCGACGACCATCCGCCCGTGATGTTCCCGTTCCTCGTCGAGGACGGGAACCTCCAGGTCCGCAGCGGGCGCTGACGGCGTCGCCTCGCGGGGGCCGGGCGACACAGGCCCGGTCCCCGGGTCGTCCCCGGCGGTCAGGCGCGCACGAGCTTGCGGTAGCGGCCCGGCGTCACGCCGTGGTGGCGCCGGAAACAGCGCGTGAAGTGGCTCTGGTCCGCGAATCCCGCATCGAGGGCGATGCGCGCCAGCGGATCGTCGGTCGAGGCGACCGCGACCGTCGCCCACTCGAGTCGCAGCGAGCGCGCGTACTCCGCGACGCTCAGGCCGTGGGCACGACGGAACACACGCGCGACCTGGGCAGGGTGGCGGCCCACCGCCGCTCCGAGCTCCTGCAGGGTGATCGAGCGAGGGGTCGCGGCGTCGAGCAGCTCCCGCACCGTCTTCACCCACGGCTCCGGGCGACCGGTGCCGGGCACGACTGCGCGGCCGGCCCGAGCGAGGAGCTCCAGGGTCAGCCCCTCGAGCGCGAGCGGCGACGAGACGTCCCGGCAACGCAGCTCCCCCGCCAGCTGCCACCCGAGGAGGCTCGCGGCCCTCGCAGATACGTGTGCCCGGCGACCGAGGAGTGGGCCGAACAGTCGCTGCCCCTCCTCGTCCCGAGCGCGGATGACGAGCACCTGACAGCCCTCCTCGCCGAAGCGACTGGCATGCGCGGCGCCGGCGGGGATCGACATGAAGCTGCCCCTGGAGAGCGTCGAGCTCGTCCCGACGAAGGTCTTGTGCACCGCCCCCTCGAGCGCGATCGCGAGATAGCCGCGGGGCGGATCGACGACCCCGTGACGGGACGACGGGGGAAAGCGGAGGTGGAACAGCTCGAACGAGCCGACCGTCGCCTGCGCGACTGCGCGCCGGGCCTGCTCGGTCCCGTCCGGCCGGGTGGGCTTCGGGCGCTCGCCCATCTAGCCCCTCAGACGGGCGGCGCGGCGGTTCGTTAGGCGCTCGTCGCGTCGTGGACGCCGCAGCCGAGCCACTCGTGGCCGAAGCGGCGCATCTCGCGCACGACGGGGAGGAGCGCCTCGCCCTTCGGCGTGAGCGCGTACTCGACGCGCGGGGGCGACTCCGGGTAGCTTGCGCGGAGGACGATCCCCTCCGCCTCGAGCCAGCGGAGCCGCTCGGCGAGCGTCCGCGGGCTGATCCCGGCACAGGAGCGCTCAAGCTCGGTGAAGCGCCTCGGCCCCTCCGAGAGGTCGTGGACGATGAGCACGGTCCACTTCGAGCCGACGATCTCCGCGGCGCCGGCGACCGAGCACGTCGGCGCCTCGTGGACGGGGAGCATCGTGCGGCTAGCCACGAGCGCATTGTAGGGTCGGCTGTTCAGGACGGCTTCCGCGCGGTGTAGAGCGCCGTGACGATCGGCTTCGTGACCCGTCCTCCGAAGTCGGAAGCGGCGATGCCTGCCACGCGGTCGAGCAGCGCTTCCCGGCGGTCGGGCTCCATGGCGAGGACCGGCGAGAAGCTCTCGAAGAGGCCACGGATGCCCTCGGTGTCCCACGTGTGCGTCCACGGGAGTCGGTGCGGACGTGGGTCCTCGAAGGCGGCCGCTTCGAGCGCCGCGACCCGGGCACCCGCGTCGAGCCCGAACGAAGGCCCACTCTCCGGCTGCGACGGGCTGTGCGGGAGGTCGCGCATGAGCGGCTCGCTCACGTCCCTGAACGGGTCCTCGCGCGTCGCGTCGCCGAACACGGTCCACCAGAGAGCGATCCAGCCACCCGGCCGGAGCGCGCGGAGAAGCGACTCGAGCCCGATCGCCTCGTCGACCCAGTGGAACGACGACGCGGCGACGGCGAGGTCGAAGTCGTCCTCGAGGTCGGCGTCCTCGAGCGTCGTCGCCCGGAGCTCGATGCGGTCTCCGAAGCGTGCCCGCAGGAACTCGGCCAGGGCCGGGTCGGGCTCGATCCCGACGACAGGGTCGGCGCCGAGGTCGAGCAGCCGTCGTGTCGCCTGACCCGTGCCCGGCCCGATCTCGAGCACCTTCGACCCTGGGCGCAGCCCGCAGCGGTCGCGGAGGATGTCGTAGACCGCCTCGGGGTGTCCCGGGCGCGCGCGGTCGTACGTCTCTGGTGCAGTTCCGAAGAGCTTGCGCCCTTCGGCGCGCGAGAGGCGCGGACGCACCTCAGTCCCAGGGCGGCGGGTTGTGCACCCAGCGACCGCCGACCATCGTGGCGACGACCTCCACCGACTCGAGCTCGTCCGGCGGGCCCTCCAGGGGATCTCGCGAGAGGACGACGAGGTCGGCGAGAAAGCCGGGGAGGAGCTTCCCCCGTCGGCGCTCGTCCCCGGTGAGCCAGGCGGGATTGACCGTGCTCGCGAGCAGCGCCTGCTCGACGGTCACCGCCTGCTCGGGATGCCACGCGGGCCGGTGGTCGATCGTTCGCAGGACGCCCGCGCGGATGCCCGCGAGGGGGTCGAGCTCCTCGACTGGCGCGTCCGAGCCGTTCGCGACGAGCGCGCCCGAGTCCCACAGCGAGCGGAAGACGTACGCCCCGTCGGCGCGCTCCCCCCAAAACCGCTCCGCGAGGTCGCGGTCGGAAGGTGCATGGCTGAACTGGACGGAGCACGCGACCCCCAGGGCCGCGAAGCGGTCGACGTCCTCTGGCGCGAGGCACTGGGCGTGCTCGATCCGCTGCCGCAGGCCGAACGGCGCCCACTCGTCGCGCGTCGCCTCGAAAACGTCGAGCGCCTCGCGGTTCGCACGGTCGCCGATCGCGTGGACCGCGACCGGCCACCCGATCCGCGCCGCCGCGCGGATGATCTCCGCGAGCTCCTCGCCGCTCGTGATCACGACGCCCGATCCGTCGAGCATCCACGCGGTCTGCGACCCGAGCGTCCCGTCCATGAACGCCTTCAGGTACCCGATGCGGAGGAAGTCGTCGCCGATGCCCGCGCGGACACCGAGGGCGGCGAGCTCGGCAGTCCGCTCGTACGGGACCGACTGCCGGACGCGGAGCGTGAGGCCGTCGCGCTCGGCGACGCGTTGGAAGATGCCGGGCGCGCCGAGCCAGCCGTCCTTGTCGTGGATCGCGACGACGCCGCGGGCCGCCGCGATGCGGAGCCCCTCGCGCGTCGCATCGACGAACTCGTCCTCCCCCGGCAGCGCGACGCGCGCCCGGAATTGCCAGGCGGACTCCTCGCGCAGGATCCCGGTCGGCTCTCCGCTCGCGTCCCGCTCGACGACTCCTCCAGGAACCTGGACGTCGCCGCCCGCCTGCACGAGCGCTGCCGAGTTGAGCCAGAGGGAGTGGTAGTCCTTCGACCACAGGAGCGCGGGCGTATCGCCCGTCACCTCGTCGAGGGCGTCCTTCGTCGGCTGTGTCTCCCACTCGGCGGAGCGCCAGCCGGTCCCGCGGATCCAGGTTCCTCGGCGCGGATGGCCGCGCACGCGCTCGAGCGCTTCCGCGAGATCCGAGACTCCCTCGAGCCCCACGTCGCGCTGCGAGAGCGACCACGTGGGGAAGTGGACGTGCGAGTCCGTGAAGCCGGGCAGGGCACAGCGGCCGCCGAGGTCGACGACCTCGGGGGAGGGAAGCGCGGTCTCGTGGGTGCCGACGCCGCCGGCGACCCGGTCGCCGGCGATCGCGAGTGCCCGCGCGGTCGGCAGCGACGCGTCCATCGTCCGGACGAGCCCGTTCTCTAGGATCATCGGCGCGACTGTAACGACGCCGGGAGGAGCGAAGATGATCGACCACACGGCTGTCAACGTCACAGATCTGGAGGCGGCGAAGGGCTTCTATGCGAAGGCGCTCGAGCCGCTCGGCTACTCGCTGTTCTTCGAGGTGGGAGTCTTCGTGGGCTTCAACGAGCCGAACGGTGGAGCCCTCGGCGTCGTACGACGTGACCCGGTCGGGGGGGCGCACGTCGCCTTCAAGTGCGCGAGCCACGCGACGGTGGACGCGTTCTACGAGGCGGCGATGGCAGCGGGTGGCACCGACAACGGGCCGCCTGGCTATCGCGACCACTACCACGAGCACTACTACGCGGCGTTCGTCCACGACGCTGACGGCAACAACATCGAGGCCGTCTGCCAGGAGCCGCAGTGACGGTCGCGCACGTCGCGGTCAACGTGACGGACTGGGAGCGCGCGAAGCGGTTCTACGCCGACGTGCTCGGGCCGCTCGGCTACCGGCTCGTGTACGAGGAGGAGGGGGCGCTCGCCTACTACGCCGACGCGCGCGGCCTCGACTTCGGCATCGGGCGACGCGACCCGGCCGGCGGCGCGCACGTCGCCTTCGAGTGCCCCGATCGCGAGACCGTCGACCGCTTCCATTCGAACGGCCTCGCAGCCGGCGGCCGCGACAACGGCGCCCCGGGGATCCGTGCCCGGTACGACCCGAACTACTACGCCGCGTACGTCCTCGACCCGGACGGCAACAACATCGAGGCCGTCTGTCACCACGCGCCGTGATGGAGGAGCTCCGGCGCGGGCTGTGGACGTGGACCGCGGCGCACCCGTCGTGGACACCAGAGCAGGGAGGGCCGGACGGATGGGAGCAGGACGTCCGCTCGTACGCGCTCGACGCAGGCGACGCCCTCGTCCTCTTCGACCCGCAGGCCGAGGTCGCGGACGTCGAGACGCTCGCCGACGGGCGGCCGGTCGTCGTCGTCCTGACCTGCTTCTGGCACCGCCGCAGCACCTCCGACCTCGTGGAGGCGCTCGACGCGAAGGTGCACGCGCCGGCGGCGGACCTCGGCGAGCTCGGGCTCCCCGCCAGGCCGTACGCGGTCGGGGACGACCTCGCGGGCGACGTGGAGCCGCACCCCGGCGCGTACCCGAACGAGTGCACCCTCTCGATCCGAGGACACTCGGCGCTCGTGATCGGCGATGCCCTCCTCGGCGGCGGGCGCGGGTTCCGGCTGCAGCCCGAGTCGTGGCTCGCGGAGGGCGATACGACGGCGGGTCTGCGGGAGCGCCTGCAACCCCTCCTCGAGCTGCCGGCGGACCTGCTCCTGCCGACCCATGGCGACCCGGTCGCGGACGACGCGCGCGGCGAGCTGCGGCGGGCGCTCTCGCCCTAGGTCCGTCCCTACAATCCGCCCGTGCCCTGGGAGCCCCTGACCGACGAGCAGCTCGAGATCCGCGATCTCGTCCGCACGATCGCCCGCGAGCGGATCGCGC
Source organism: Gaiellaceae bacterium (assembly GCA_050698135.1). GTDB lineage: Bacteria > Actinomycetota > Thermoleophilia > Gaiellales > Gaiellaceae > GMQP-bins7. Next base: position 15,447 of record JBOHBB010000166.1, on the reverse strand, counting down.
CGCGCGCGGCGGAGATCGACGCGTCGCACGAGTTCCCCTGGGACGTCGTCGAGCTCTTTCGCGAGCACGGGATCTTCGGCCTCTTCTTCGGCGAGCAGCACGGTGGCACCGGGACGGGGACGCTGCTCTCGCTCGTCGCGATCGAGGAGGTCTCGAAGGTCTGCGCGACGAGCGGGCTCATCCTCGCCGTGCAGGAGCTCGGCTCGCTCGGCCTCAAGCTCGCCGGGTCGGACGAGCAGCAGGAGCGGTTCCTTCCTCGACTCGCGTCCGGTGAGGCGCTCGCCGCGTACGCGCTGACCGAGGCCGGCTCGGGCTCCGACTCGGCTGCGATGCGTACGGCGGCCCGCCGCGAGGGCGACGAGTACGTCCTCGACGGCTCGAAGCGCTTCATCACGAACGCTGCGGTTGCGGACCTCTACACGGTCTTCGCGAAGACCGACCCGGAGGCGCTGCACGCGGGCATCTCCGCCTTCGTCGTCGAGGCGGGGGCACCCGGCTTCGAGGTCGCCCGCCTCGAGCCCAAGATGGGCATCTCGGGCTCGACGACGGGGGAGCTCACGTTCGACGGCGCACGCGTGCCAGCCGCCAACCTCCTCGGCGGGGAGGGCCATGGCTTCAGGGTCGCGATGCGCATCCTCGACCGCTCGCGCCCCGGCGTCGCGGCGCAGGGCCTCGGGATCGCGCAGGGCGCGACCGACTACGCGCTCGAGTATGCGCGAACGCGGGAGACGATGGGCAAGCCGATCGCCGAGCACCAGCTCCTCGCCGCGAAGCTCGCGGACATGGAGACGCGCACCGAGGGCGCGCGCGGCCTCCTCTACCGCTTCGGACGCATGGTCGACGAGGGCGCGGCCGACGCCGAGCTGACGAAGGCGTCGGCGATGGCGAAGCTCGCCTGCACGGACGCGGCGATGTGGGTCACGACCGAGGCCGTGCAGATCCTCGGCGGCTACGGCTACATCAAGGAGTATCCGGTCGAGCGCATGATGCGCGACGCGAAGATCACGCAGATCTACGAGGGCACGAACGAGATCCAGCGCCTCGTGATCGCCCGCGAGATGCTCAAGGAATCGCGCGCGTTCCTCCTCGCGGGCGTCGGGTAGCCCGAGGCGCCGTGTCCCGGCCGCGGCGCGGACGGTACGCCGCCGCGGTCGTCCTCGCGGGCCTCGGCGTCTTCTGGATCGCGCTCCTCCTCGCCGGGGCCGCGAACTCCGGGTACTCCCACCGGCGCGACTACGTCAGCTCGCTCGCGGCGCACGGGGTGGAGGACGCTTGGCTGGGCATGCTCGCGATCGTGGCGATCGGGGTCGCTGGCCTCGGGGCAGCGGCGCTGGTGCGGCCGCTGACGCGGGCGGGCGCGCTCGCGCTCGCGTGCGGAGGCGTGGGCTTCGTCGTCGTCGCACTCGTCCGAATCGACTGCCCGAGCGGGGCGGCACGCTGCGGGCTCGGCGGTCGGCTCGACCTGCACGGCGCTCCTGCGATCACCCACTGGACGGCCGCGGTCGCCTCGACCGTCCTCGTCCTCGTCGCAGTGGCGCTCGCCGCGCTCGCCCTGTTCCGGAGCGGACGACGAGCGGCCGGAGTCGCGAGCGCCGTCGCGGCCGCGGCGACGCTCGGCGTCCTGCTCGCTACCGGCGGCCAGTCGCCCGGAGTCGTTCAGCGAGTCTGGATCGTCGTGATGACGGTGTGGCTCGCCGGGCCTGCGACGGTGGCTCTCACGCGCGGCTGACCGCCCCTACCGACGGCAGAAGCGGACGTGTGGCGAGCGGCCGTCCCAGCGGAAGCCTTCCGCGCGCGCGCCAGTGACGACGAGGGAGACGCAGCCTCGCCCGAGCGTGAGTCGGAGCCGCGCCTTCCCGGCGGCACCTGTCACCCCCTGCGCGCGGCCGACGCGCCGGCCGTCGAGGCGGGCGACCAGCGTGACGGCCGCCTGCGAGATCGGTCTGCGCGCGCCGTCGAGCGCCGTGAGCGTCACCCGAGCGCCCTGCGCCGTTCGGGTGACGTCGACCGCCCGCACGCGGAGTGTTCCAGGACGCACCACGACCGTCGCCGAGCCGCCGAGCGAGCCGGCCCGGGCGGTCACGGTCCCAGTGCCGAGCACGCGCCCGGCGCGGAACCGTACACTGGCGCCCCGCCCGCGCACGAAGGTGCCGAGCGTCGCCGGCGTGACCGCCCAGGAGAGCGGCGACGCATTGGCGTTCCCGAAGGCGTCCGTCGCGGCGCCGGTGAACACGACCTCGCCACGCGCCCGTACCTCACGTGCGCCGGGCGTGACCGTAACGCGTGCAGCGACGCCGGCGGTCACACTGACCGCTCGCATCGCCTGCGTGATGCCCGGCGCGGAGGCGATGACGGTCGCCGTGCCCGCCCGCGTGTCGCGGTGGTAGAAGGCGGCGGGCGTTCCGGGCACGACGGAGAGGGTCGGCGCGCTCGTCCACGGCCCCGCCGGGCTCGTCGAGAACCCGCCCCCGGGTGAGCTCGAACGGAGCGTCACGGCCACCGGCCGAGCGACCGCCGACGCGACCGACAGCTCGAGCGGGCCCGATGCGACGCCGGCGACGAGGGTGATCGGCGAGGCAGGCCCGAGCGAGAGGATCGACTGCGCCCAGGCGCGGAACGAACGCCAGGCCTCGTTGTGCCGGGCGTCCGCGAGATCGACCGCGCACAGGGACTCGTCGGCGCCGCACGCGCCGCTCCCGGGGCTCTCGGGATCGTCGGGCGCGCCCGAGTCACGGACCGCGGCGGCGAGCCGGTCGAGAAGCGCCCCCGTCTGGGCCGCGAAGTCGCCCGGCGGCATCCCGGTGGTGTTGCTCGGCGCCCATGCGAACCCCCAGTGGTCGCGAGCCTGCCCGCTCGTCGCGCTGAAGGAGCGCAGCGCGTCCACCTGCGCCGAGAGATACGCGGCCATCTGCTCGGCGGGGACCATCGTCCACCCCCAGGCGGTCTCGCGTGGCCACGCGCCGTTCGCGAGAGGGCTGTACGCCTCGCGCAGGTAGGCACGGGCGGGCTCGATCTCCGGCGGTCCTGCCCCGGCGAGCACGAGCTGGTGCTGCAAGTAGTCGTTCAGGTACTCCCGGCGCACGGGTGTCGGCGCGCCGGGGACAGCGTGCGCGCGGAGGTCGCCGTAGACCTCCTGCGACCAGTCGCCGACGTAGGTCGCCATGTCCGTCCAGAACGCCGAGTCGGCGAGCCACGACTGGAGCGTGCTCTGGTAGACGCTGACGTTGCTCGTCCGCTGGCCGAAACCGATGACGAGGACGGCCCCCTTCGTCGGTCTCCGTCCGTCGCCCTCGTAGAGGCCACGCAGGAACTCGCGGACGTTCGCACGGGCGTTCCCGTCTCCTCGGCGCACCGCGGACGTCAGCTCGTTCAGCATCCACGAGTCGCCGAGCGCGACGTCGTACCCGGCGGCGGCCATCCGCTCGCGTGCGGTGACGCCGGCGGTGTGCCATGAGCTGCCGGTCGATGAGACCCAGCGACTCCAGGTCGCGAAGTGGATCTCCGCCAGCGCGTGGAAGCTCGGCCCGAGCGCCCTGATGCGCCACGCCTGGTCGCGGCGGAACGTCGTCTTGTCCGCGACGATCGGAGGCACCGAGACGTAGTACTCCGCGCACGGCGACGCGCTCGCACGGAGCTTCGTCGCCAGGCGCAGCCAGTCGGAGGCGGCGTAGAAGACTGCCCGCAGCGGGCGGCAGGGCGCCTGGGCGCCGCGCGCGCGTGGCTGCTCCCGGGTGAGCGCGCGCCACTCGGTAGCCGTCCGGGCCGGCTCGAGCGACGGGACCGGAACCTCGCGCGTCTCGCCCACGGAGGTCGCCCGAGCCACGGAGCCCGAGAGCGCGAGCGCGGCGAGCAGCACGACCGTGAGCCGGAGGCGTGTCACGGCCTCGACCGTAGCGGCGGTCTGTGAGCGCGTCGTTAGGGCTCGGTCGCGCGCGGGCCCTGGGAGGTCGTGACCACGATGCGGCAGAGGCGCCGGGCGGCAGACACCGGCGCCTCCGGTGTGCGACGCGGGATGCTTACCCGCGCCCGCAGTGGACGAGGGCATTCAGGCAGCCCTCGACGAGCCTCTTCAGCGCTCCCGGCTTCCACGCGTTGAAGAAGTCGGCGTGCGCGCTGAACTCGCCTCCCGACGCAAGCGTGAAGCCCTCGCCGCCGAGCGTCGGATAGCGGTAGATCTGGGCGATCGCGGGGACGGCGACCGGGTGCGTGGCGGGGCAGGTCCCGCGCACGGCGTAGGCCATGTGGCTCGTGTGGTCCGGGCTGTCGAGCCTCCGCCCGTCCCAGCAGCTCGGGAAGCGGACGTGCAGGCGAAGTCCGGAGCCCCGTGCCTGGGGACAGGTAGGCACGGTGCTCGACAGGGGAACCCCCGACAGCACGCCGCAGCTCCAGAAGGTCGCGCGCATGCCCTGCGGGCTCGTCGCGGCGGCGTCGCCGGCGATCATCCGCAGGCCGTTCGGGAACGTGGTCACCTGCGCGAGCGTGCCGCGCCGGTAGTAGATCGTCGCCGCCCGCGGGAGCACGACGTTCGAGCCCTGGTAGAGGGCGGGCACCCAGTAGGCGGCCGTGTCGTCGGAGCGCATGCACGTCGTCCGGCCCGAGCGCAGCGAGCCGAAGGTCGAGAACGCGTTCGTCGTCCGGTTGCCCACGAACGTGTGCTGGTGCGAGGCGCCCGGCTTGCCCGGGAAGACGATCGGGTCGTCCGGCGCCTGGTGGCTGAAGCGACAGTTCTCGATGAAGTTGACGCCGCGCAGGTCGGCGCGGCCGATGTCGCCCCGCTGATCGCGGGCAGGTGGCTTCGCGAGCGCGGCGGACGTGACCGCGACGACGACGAAGCCGGCGAGCGCGATGACGATGACGCGTGCTCTCATGTCGTTGACCTCCCCACGGACGATTGACGCGGAGCGATTGACTCGGGCGAAGTCAGACACCGAGCGGTGTTCATTCCTTGAGCGGTTTGTGACGTGCCCGTAAGGATTTCGTACGAATGCCGTCCGCGGGCGCAAGTTCCGCCCCGGGCGGGTATCCGAACTGGTGCGTGGCCCGCGCGGCGGGCTGTGCTCGGACGAACGAACGAAGGAGGCGACATGACGAAGCGAACGCTGCTCGTGACCTCACTCGCGCTGCTCGGCGCCCTCGCACTGGTCGTGACAGGCGTGGCCGGCGGCGCCGACGCGAAGAAGCCGCCGAAGGGCAAGCCGAACTCCTCGGCGACGCCGGTGTTCAAGCTCCGGCTCAAGCCGAGCCAGGAAGTGCCGGCGATCAAGGGCCTCCGGGCGGACGCCGTCGGGAGCGTCACGTTCGACCTGACGCGCAACTCGTCGGGCGCGATCACCTCCGGAGAGGTGATCTTCTACTTCAACTACGCGTTCCCGGGCTCGGTGACGATCTCGGGCCTCCACATCCATCAGGGAGCGAAGGGCGCGAACGGCGGCATCGTCGTGGATTCGACCACGAACGAGCCTGCCGACTCTGACGGCGTGGGCAACCTGACGAAGGTCGTCGCGGCGGCCCCGGCGACGCTGCAGGCGATCCTCGACAGCCCGCGCGCGTACTACGTCAACCTGCACACGACGACGCCTGCCCATCCGGGGGGCGCGCTCCGTGCGCAGCTGCACAACCCGACGAAGCGCTAGGCGCGAAAGCGCCTTGTCCGCGGAAGCGGACCAGTGGAGGGGGTCTGGGGGAACCGGGAGGTTCCCCCAGCTCTTTCAGTGCGTGGAAGCTCAGCCGGGAGGAGTCGCCTGCGGATAGCGCGCGCGCACCTCGTCGATGTATGCGGCGAGCCGGTCGGCGAGCGCCGCGTCCCCGAACTCGAGGACGTTCTCCGCGTTCCGCTCGCCCGAGCGGGAGAGGTTGAAGCTCCCCACGAACGCCGTGCCGTCCGCGACGACGACCTTCGCGTGCATGAAGTCGTGGACCGAGCCCGGGGTCCACGGGGTGGTGACCTTGCCGCTCCACGGCGCGCCCTCGATCACGGTGCGCAGGAGCGGGATCTTCCACTCGCTCACGCCGTTCGTCTTCCATTGGTAGAAGACCTGGTCGACCTGGGTGTCGTCTACGACGCCCGCGAGGTCGCTGCGGCCCTCCTTCACCACCTCGACGAGCGTGCCCAGGATCGGCCCGGACGTGATCACCGGGGACGCGATCCGGACGCGCTTCCGCGCCTTCCCGATGTGCTTCGCGATCCGATGCGAGAGCGCCTCGCCGTACTCGGGACAGAACCACGCGCGAACGCGCATGCCGTCGACGTCCTGCGGGCGCGGCTCGACGTCGCCCGTGTCCTCGACCGTCCCGCTCGTCCACATCTGCTCGAAGGCGAGCGCGTACGCGTAGGCGATCTCCGGCGCGGCGACCGTGACGATGACGTTCTCCTGGCGCGACCACGAGTCGTCGGTCCAGTTCGTCGACCCCGTCCACACTGCGGCTCCGTCGCGGACGACGAACTTGTGGTGCATGAGGTCGGGGACCCCCGCGATGCCACGTGTGTCCACCGGGAGCGCCTCGATCGCCTCCGGCGCTGTCTCAGGAGGCGGTGGGACCGGGATGGGGCCAGGGTGGGCGACGTTGTAGAGCAGTCGCACGGCGACGCCGCGCTGGACCGCTGCGAGCAGGGCCGCAAGGACGAGCGCCCCGGCGTCGGTCTCGAAGCGGACGTCGTAGACCGCGATGTCGAGCGTTCGCTCCGCCCGAGCGAGGAACGCCGCGATGCCCCGCGCGACGTCGGCGGGGCGCTGGGCGCCGTCCGAGAGCGTCGTGAGCTCGACCGCCGAGGCTGCGGCGGGCTCGGTCATGCGGTCTGGGCGGCGTGAAGCATTGTCTGTGCGCGCGCTTCCCGGTCTGTCGGATCGCCCGTCGAGGAGGGAGGCGGGCCAGCCATGGAGGCCCTAGCGTACGTCCTGGGCTCCAGGCGGACTGCGGCGTGTGCGGTGCTCGTTTGTTGCGGTCGGCCGCGTCTGGTCGAACAGCCAACTGGCAAAGGGGGATAGCCATGAGGTCGTTTGCACGCCAGCACCTTCGCCGCGCGGTCCTCGTAGCAGCCGCGAGCATGCTCGTCATCGCCGTGCCGAGCGCACTCGGGGCGCATGCGACGGACGGGATCGACGTGAAGGTCACGCTGGACAACAACAACGTCGACGGCGGGACGCCGAACCCGTCCTTCGACGCGCAGAACCGCCAGTCGAACGAGACGACCACGGTGATAAGCCCAGCGAACCCGAACATCGTCGCGGCCGGCGCGAACGACTACCGGATGGTGACGGTCGCGGGCGACGTCTGGCTCGGCGTCTACGTCTCGTCGGACGGCGGGGCGTCGTGGTTCAACACCATGGTCCCGGGCTTCACGACCGATACGTCAGCGGCGGGCCTCGCGTCGCCGCTCCGAGGCCTCGACGCATCCGGCGACCCGGTCGTGAGGTTCGACGCCGCCGGGAACCTGTACGTCGCCGCGATCGCCTTCAACCGCGACTTCGACCAGCCGGACCGGCCGGTCGACAACCTCGTCTACGTGGCGAAGTACAACTACACGCCAGGCACGCCGGGCGGGACGAGCACGCCGAGCTCGGCCGCGAACCCGCCGAACTTCACGTACACCCGGACGACCGTGGTCGACCGAGGCGCTGTCGGCTTCGCCGTCCCGGGAGTTGCCGGTTTCGCCGGCACGTTCACGGACAAGGAGTGGATGGAGGTCGACACGAACGCACCCTCCTCGAGCCCGTGCGCGGGGAACGTGTACGTCACCCACACCAACTTCCACGCACTCGGGCTCCTCGCCGATCGTGTTCAGCTCGTCCTCGGACGGTGGAGTCACGTTCACGGGGCCGAAGACGATCTCCACCGGAGGTCCGGGTGGAACGCCGAACAACCAGGGCTCCGACATCGCCGTCGGGCCGGACGGCACCGTCTACGTCGCCTACAACGCCTTCGAGCGGAGCACCGGCGCGAACACGATCAGCCTCGTGAAGTCGACCGACTGCGGCGTCAAGTGGAGCCAGCCCGTCGTCGTCGGCACGCTCACGGGTGGACAGGCTCCCGGAGTCGCGTTCCGCACGCCGACGTTCGCCTTCGTCGCCGCTGACGACACGGACTCGGACGTCGTCTACGTCGCGTAACAGTCGTTGTCCGGCGACTACGACGTCTACGTGCAGCGCTCGACGAACGGCGGCGCGACGTGGGGGGCGCCGGTGCGGATGAACGAGGATCCGGGCGCACGGCACCAGATCTTCCCGACGATCGACGTCTCGAACGGTGCGCTGCACGCCGCCTGGTACGACTTCCGGCTGAGCACGACAGCCGCCAACGAGGCGCTCGACGTGTTCTACGCCTGCACGGACTGCGCGGGCTTCACCTATCCGACGTTCAGCGAGAACGTCCGCGTCACGGACGTCTCGCACAACGGCAACTGCCTGACCTTCGGAGGTGGGACCGCAGCGTTCCACGGCGACTACAACGAGCTCGACGCCAGCTGGGACGGGGCGAACCACGTCGTTCACGTCACGTGGGCGGACAACCGCAATGTGAGTCCGTGCGATGTCGACCCCGCTGCGGGACCGCCGACGAACAACACGGGCAACCGCAACCAGAACATCTACGGCGACCGACTCACGGTCTCACCGTAGGAGGAGCACGCTCCGCCCAGGATCGGCGCCGGCGCGTCCCGCGCCGGGCGCCGTTCTCGGGCGGCGGTGGACCCGTGTGGGCCGGTAGGACAGAAGCCGGATCTCGACGCCGCACCGAGGGCTCGAGGCATCCGTCACGCGGTCTGGCGGCGCGTAGCGAGGCCTCGTGCGCGCTTCTCCGGGAGGCAGACGTCTACTCGATCCGGTTGAGCGCGAGAAGAAGCTTGCGGAGCTCGGCGAACCGGTCAGGGCCGAGTTGGTCTGCCCACCTGGACTCCATCTCGGAGACCGCCTCGCGGATCACGTCGATCACCGCTGCGCCCCGCGGCGTGAGAACGACTCGCTTGGAGCGCAGGTCGTCGGGATCCGGGCGGCGCTCGAGGTAGCCGAGGCGCCCGAGCGCGCCGAGCAGATGATTGAGGGCCTGCTTGCTCATTCGCAGGCGAGCGGCGAGCTCGGAAGGCCTCGCACCTTGGGGCCCGGGGTACTGGAACACCGTCAGGTATGCGGCATCGAAGTCGTCGAAGCCCTCCTCGTGCAGGCGCTCGAGCATGTGCCGCTGCACGTCGTCCCAGGGCATGCGCAGGAGCGCGCCGATCAGCGGCGGCCCGAACGCCTGCTTGGGCCACGGCGCGGGTTTAGTAAAGGGGCTTGACGAACTGGGATCTGACATGTATAGTCAAGTCACTTTACCATCTAGCGCGAGGAGGAGTCACGATGGCAACCGTCATACGCGAAGAGATCACGGTGGGGCAGTTGGCGATTCGGTTCCTGGTCGAGGGCGAGGAGTCGGACGGATCGGTCGCGGTGTTCGAGTTCGACGTTCCCGCCGGCTCCAAGGTCGCCGCTGGACACAGCCACGACGGGTACGAGGAGACGATCTACGGGCTCGAGGGTGTCTTGGAGTGGACTGTCGAAGGTGTTCGCACCGACGTCGGTCCCGGCGAGACGCTCGTCATCCCGCGAGGCGCCGTCCACCAGTTCGACAACGTGGGCGATGTCGACGCACGGCAGCTAGCGATCGTCACCCCCGGCGTCCTGGGTCCCGACTACTTCCGCGAGGTCGCGATCATCCTCGGCGCTGCGGCCGGCGGTCCGCCGGACTTCGCCGCGCTGGGCGAAGTCATGCGCAGACACGGACTCACGCCCAGTGCCTAGGTGGTCCGAAGTTCCTCTCGACGGGCTTTCTTGTGGGCGCGCTTCGCGGCCTGGTAGTCCGCGAGTGCCTGTGGCGAGTCCACTCCTCCGAGGCACGGGTGATCCGGCACGAGCTCGGACGCCGCGTCGACCCCGAAGCGGAGCGCGAGCACGGACCCGAGGCCGGTGACCTTCATCTCCCCGAAGCCGGGGAGCGCCCCGATCCGGCGGCGGAGGTCGGACGCATCCTCGGCCTCCGTCCACACCCGCTCGGCGTGGCCTTCGTACTCGTCGGCGACGAGCGCGCAGAGCTCCTGCACGCGCCGTGCCATCGCACCCGGGAAGCGGTGGATCGCCGGCTTCTGCCGGAAGGCCTCCTCGAGCGCGGCCGGGTCCATGGCGGCGATCCGGGACGCGTCGAGCTCCCCGATCCGCTGCTGCAGCTTCAGCGGGCCGGCGAACGCCGTCGGGACGGTTACCTGCTGGTCGAGCGCGAACCCGATCAGGAGCGCGAGGGGTTCGCGGGCGATGAGCTCGTTAGCCTCCTGCGATTCCGTGAAGTAGAGCGCCTCGGCCATCCACCCGATAGTAGACGCGAGGCGCCGTCAGAACGTCGCCGCGATGCGCTCGGCGATCACGGCGGTCGTCAGGTTCGTGTTCGCGCGCGGGATCGTCGGCATGAAGGACGCGTCCGCGACGTACAGCCCTTCGATCCCGAGCACGCGGCCGTGCGCGTCCACCACCGTCCCGAGCGGGCAGGTCCCGGCCGGGTGGAAGTAGCTGCGGATCGTGCCGCGCACGTACTGCTCCGGATCGGCCGAGCCCGGCGAGAGCTCGGCGGCGAGCAGGTCTAGCAGCGGCTCGGCGGCCCCGATCGCGCGAGCGAGCTCGATCCCCTCGACCAGCGGGACGAGGTCCTCCTCGCGAGTGAGGAAACCGCGCTCGACGATCGGCGGGTCGACAGGGTCGGCGGAGCGGAGTCGCACCCGTCCGGCCGAGAGCGGTTTCAGGTGGAACGCGATGATGCTCGCCCTGTACCCGGCCCCCGTGGCGGAGATCCAGGGCAGGAGATGGAGGTCCCAGCTGCCGTGCTCGCAGGCCGTGCTCGCCGCCTTCGCCAAGGCGTGGGCCTCGAAGAGCCCCGCTCCGCACGCCTCGACGTCCGTCTCCGCCTGGAGCAGCGGAGCGAGGTCCCAGGCGACGTCGGTCCCACAGTGGTCGAGCAAGCGCTCCCCGACCGGCAGCGATTCGACGATCGGGATGCCGAGCCTGCGCAGCTCCGGTTCGGGCCCGACGCCGCTGCGAGCGAGGATCGCGGGCGAGAAGTACGCGCCCGCGGCGAGCAGCACGATCTCGGCCTCGATCAGGCTGCCGTCCGCGGTGACGACGCCCGTCGCCCGGGAGCGGTCGAGCGCGACCCGGTCGACGAGCGTCTCGCTTGCGATCGTCAGGTTCGGCCGGTCACGGGCCGGGTCGAGGTAGGCGAACGCTGCGTTCCAGCGGCGTCCGTCGACGACGTTCGCCGGGAAGGGCGCCACGCCCACCGGTGCGCTGGGGTCGTTCGGATCGTGGAGACGCGCGAAGCCCGCGGTCTCGGCGGCATCGAGGAAGGCCGACTGGAAGCGTGCGGGCCGACCCGTGTTCGACCGTGCCGTCCGAAGCTCCGCGGATGCCGGCTCCAGGTAGGGCCGCAGGTCCTCGTACGACCAGCCGGGGCCCCACTCGTCGTAGTCGGCGGGCGAGCCTGCTACCACCATGCACGCGTTGACCGCTGACGAGCCGCCGAGGACACGGCCGCCCAGGCTGCGCCCGTCTTCGCCACCCGGTCCCCAGTCGTGGCCCGCCGGGAGCGCCCGCGAGTCGAGGATCTCCGCCGGCCAGCGGCCGCCCTCGAACGGCCCGTAGTCGGAGCCGGCCTCGACGAGGCAGACGCGGCGATCGGGGCTCTCGCTCAGCCGCGCGGCGAGCACGCACCCCGCGGTTCCGCCCCCCACGACGACGACGTCGTAGCGCACGGGGCGCAGCCTATGACGACCGAGGTACCCTCGAACTCGTGGGCGGCGCACTCGACGTCTTCACCGCGGGGACGAGGGAGTGGTTCGATCGCGCTTTCGCAGGCCCGACTCCCGCCCAGGAGCTCGGCTGGCCGGCGATCGCGCGCGGCGGGCACGTCCTGATCCAGGCGCCCACCGGCTCCGGGAAGACGCTCGCGGCGTTCCTGATCGGGATCGACCGCCTGCACGAGACCCCGGGGACGGGCCTCCGCCTGCTCTACGTCTCCCCGCTCAAGGCGCTCAACTACGACATCGAGCGGAACCTGCGCAGCCCGCTGGCGGGCCTGCGCTCGGAGCTCTCCGTCGCGGTGCGCACCGGTGACACCCCGGCCGAGGAGCGGCGGCGGATGCTCAAGTCCCCGCCCGACGTCCTCATCACCACGCCCGAGAGCCTGTTCCTGCTCCTCACGTCGCAGGCGCGCGAGACGCTGCGCGGGATCGAAACGGTGATCCTCGACGAGGTGCACTCGGTCGCCGGGACGAAGCGCGGCGCGCACCTCGCGCTCTCCCTCGAGCGCCTGGAGCGGATCGTCGTGGCGCCGTTCCAGCGGATCGGTCTCTCGGCGACCCAGCGGCCGCTCGCCGAGATCGGACGGTTCGTCGCGGGCACGGGTCGGCAGATCGAGCTCGTCGACGCGGGCATACGCAAGGAGCTCAACCTCGAGGTGGTCGTCCCGCTCGACGACATGCGCGAGCTCGGCTCGACGGCGCACCTCTCGGTCCCCCCGCTTGCGGACGGGGTGGAGCTGGGGCCGGGCGTGGAGCAGTCGAGCCGCTCGATCTGGCCGTCGATCTACCCGGCGATCCTCGAGCTCGTCCGCGAGCACCGCTCGACGATCGTGTTCGTCAACAACCGGCGCCTCGCAGAGCGGCTCGCGCTCCGCCTGAACGAGCTCGCCGGCGAGGAGCTCGCGCGGGCACACCACGGCTCGCTCGCGCGCGAGCAGCGCGTGCAGGTCGAGGAGCTCCTGAAGGCGGGCGCCATCCCATGCCTCGTCGCGACCTCGTCGCTCGAGCTCGGGATCGACATGGGCGCGGTCGACCTCGTGATCCAGGTCGAGAGCCCGAAGTCGGTCGCCAGGGGGCTGCAGCGGGTGGGTCGCGCCGGGCACGATCTCCACTCGGTCTCGAAGGGGCGGATCTTCCCGAAGTTCCGCGCCGACCTGCTCGAGTGCGCCGTCGTCGCGAAGGCGATGCGCGAGGGGGCGATCGAAGAGACCTCGATCCCGCGCAACCCGCTCGACGTGCTCGCGCAGCAGGTCGTCGCCGTCTGCGCCGACGAAGAGGTCTCGGTCGACGAGCTCCATGAGCTCGTCCGCGGCGCCCATCCGTTCTCAGACCTCTCGCGCGCGCAGCTCGAGAACGTCCTCGACATGCTGGCGGGCCGCTACCCGTCGGACGAGTTCGCAGAGCTCCGGCCGCGGATCGTCTGGGACCGCACGGCAGGCGTCGTCCGCGGGCGCACTGGCGCCCGGCGGCTGGCGGTGACGAACGCCGGAACGATCCCGGACCGTGGGCTCTTCGGCGTCTTCCTCGTGGACGGAGGCGGTCGCGTGGGCGAGCTCGACGAGGAGATGGTGTACGAGGCCCGCGAGGGCCAGACGTTCCTCCTCGGGGCCTCGACGTGGCGGATCGAGGACATCACCCGCGACCGGGTCCTCGTCTCCCCGGCTCCTGGCGTTCCGGGCGTCGCGCCGTTCTGGAAGGGAGAGGGGATCGGCCGGCCGGCGGAGCTCGGCGAGCTCATCGGTGCCGCGACCCGCGACCTCGTCGCGCGCGATGACGGCGACGCGGCCGCGCGGCTCGAGCGGGAGTACGGGCTCGACGAGCGTGCGGCGCGGAACCTCGTCACCTTCCTTCGCGAGCAGGAGGGCTCGACCGGGGTCGTCCCCTCCGACCGGACGGTCGTCGTCGAGCGCTTCCGCGACGAGATCGGGGACTGGCGCGTGTGCGTCCTCACGCCGTTCGGCGGGCGCGTGCACGCGCCGTGGGCGATGGCGCTCGCGGCCAGGCTGCGCGACACCCTCGACGTCCAGGCGCAGTCGCTCTGGTCGGACGACGGCATCGCCCTCCACTTCCCCGACTCGGACGCACCGCCGCCGCTCTCGGACCTCCAGCTGGATCCGGTGGAGATCGAGGACCTCGTCCTCGCCGAGCTCGGGCAGTCCGCGCTCTTCGGCGCACGCTTTCGCGAGAACGCCTCGCGCGCGCTCCTCATCCCGCGTCGCCGTCCCGGTCAGCGCACGCCGCTCTGGCAGCAGCGGCTCAAGCCGCAGAGCCTCCTCCAGGTCGCGCGCCGGTACCCGCAGTTCCCGATCGTGCTCGAGACGTATCGCGAGTGCCTCCAGGACGTCTTCGACCTTCCCGCGCTGCGCCGGATCCTGAAAGGGATCCAGACCCGCGAGCTCGACCTCGTCGAGGTCGAGACCCAGTCGGCGTCGCCGATGGCAGCCTCGCTGCTGTTCGACTACGTCGCGACGTACATGTACGAGGACGACACGCCGCCCGAAGAGCGACGTGCGCAGGCGCTCTCGCTCGACCGCGACCTCCTCCGAGAGCTGATGGGCGTCGAGGAGCTCCGCGAGCTGCTCGACGCCGGCGCGATCGAGCAGGTCGAGGCCTCGCTCCGGCTCGTGCCGCGAAACGCGGACGAGCTCCACGATCTGCTGCGCCGCGCGGGACCGCTGCTCGACGGCGAGCACGACGCGGGCTTCGCCGAGACGCTCCTGCGGGAGCGGCGGGCGTTTCGTGCGCGCATGCGAGGCGGCGAGGCCCTCGCCGCCGTCGATGACGCCGGTCTCCTCCGCGACGCGTTCGGGGTCGTTCCGCCCGGCGGCGTCCCCAACGTCTTCCTCGAGCCGGTCCCCGAGGCGCGTGTGGTCGTGCTGCGGCGGTTCGCGCGGACGCACGGCCCGTTCACGACCGCCGAGGTGGCCGCACGCTTCGGGCTCGAGCCGGACGACGTCGAGCCGGAGCTGCGCGCCCTCGAGCAGCAGGAAGCGCTCGTACGCGGCGAGATCCGGCCCGGCGGCACCGAGCGCGAGTGGTGCGATCCCGACGTCCTCCGCCGGATCCGCCGGGCGACGCTCGCGGTGCTCCGGCGCGAGGTCGAGCCGGCGGAGCAGGCGGCCTTCGGCCGCTTCCTCCCCGCGTGGCACGGGATCGGCCGGCGCCAGACGCTCCGTGAGGCTCTCGTCCCGCTGCAGGCGGTCGCCCTGCCGGTCTCGCTCTGGGAGAGCGACGTGCTCCCGCGCCGCGTCCCCGGGTACCGACCCGCCGATCTGGACGGGCTCTGCGCGTCGGGCGACGTGGTGTGGGTCGGGGCCGGGCTCGACCGCGTCGCCCTGTACTTCCGAGAGGACGCTCCGCTCCTCGGCGCCCCGCCGGCCGAGGCACCGCCCGAGGGCGCGGCGCAGACGGCGCTGCGGGTCGCGCTCGCGCAGGGTGCGCTGTTCTGGGCCGATCTCCTCGCGGCCTCCGGGCTCGACGCCGGGGATGCCCTCGCCGCCCTGTGGGACCTCGTGTGGGCCGGAGAGGTCACGAACGACGCCTGGGCGCCGCTTCGCGCCGCCCGGCGCTACGAGTCCCCCCGCCCGGAGCGCCGTCCGCGCCGCTTCGCGCGCGCGCGCGCCACGCTCCCC
>JBOHBB010000165.1:0-12569 GCA_050698135.1 Gaiellaceae bacterium | reverse complement strand
AGCGGGTTCAGCACGACGTCCACCGGGCGGCCGTCCTCGAGGAACGGCATGTCCTCCTCGGGGACGATCTTCGAGATGACGCCCTTGTTCCCGTGGCGCCCGGCGAGCTTGTCGCCCTCGGCGATCTTGCGCTTCTTGGCGACGTAGACGCGGACGAGCTCGTTCACGCCCGGCGGCAGGTCGTCGCCCCCGTCGCGGGAGAACGTCTTGACGCCGATGACCTTACCGCCCTCGCCGTGCGGGACCTTGAGCGAGGTATCGCGCACCTCGCGCGCCTTCTCCTTGAAGATCGCGCGGATCAGCTTCTCCTCCGCGGTCAGCTCGGTCTCGCCCTTGGGCGTGACCTTGCCG
Source organism: Gaiellaceae bacterium (assembly GCA_050698135.1). Taxonomy (GTDB): domain Bacteria; phylum Actinomycetota; class Thermoleophilia; order Gaiellales; family Gaiellaceae; genus GMQP-bins7. The sequence goes on along the minus strand of JBOHBB010000165.1, from coordinate 12,218 downwards.
ACGAGCAGATGGCCGGCGTCGACGTCGGCGCCGATGCGCACGACCCCGCGCTCGTCGAGGTTCGCGAGCGACTCCTCCGAGCGGTTGGGGATGTCGCGCGTGATCTCCTCGTCGCCGAGCTTCGTCGAGCGCGCGTCGATCTCGTACTCGTGGATGTGGATCGAGCTCAGGACGTCGTCCTTCACGAGGCGCTCCGAGATGACGATCGCGTCCTCGAAGTTGAAGCCCTCCCACGGCATGAATGCGACCAGGAGGTTGGCGCCGAGCGCCAGCTCGCCGTGGTCCGTCGAGCTCCCGTCCGCGAGCACCTCGCCCTTCTTGACCTTGTCGCCGAGCGTGACGACCGGCTTCTGGTGGATGAGCGTGCCCTGGTTCGAGCGCATGAACTTCGTGAGCGGGTACTCGTCCCGCGTCCCGCGGCCCTCGACGACGATCCGCTCTGCGTCGACGTCGACGATCGCGCCGTCGTTCCGCGCGAGGACGACGTCCCCGGTGTCGACGGCGGCGCGGAACTCGAGGCCCGTGCCGACGATCGGCGCCTGCGGGATCATCAGCGGCACTGCCTGCTTCTGCATGTTCGCGCCCATGAGTGCGCGGTTCGCGTCGTTGTGCTCGAGGAACGGGATGAGCGCCGTCGCGACCGACACGATCTGCGCCGGCGAGACGTCCATGTACTCGACGTCCTTCGGCTTGACCGCGACGGCCTCGCCCTCGCGAGAGCGGCAGAGCACCTGCTCGTTGAGGAAGCGGCCCGTCTTCGGGTCGACCAGCTCGGAGGCCTGGGCGATCGTGAACTGCCGCTCCTCGGCCGCGTCGACGTACACGATCTCGTCCGTCACCTTGCCGCCCTTGACGACGCGGTAGGGCGTCTGGATGAAGCCGAACTCCGAGACCGTCGCAAACGATGCGAGCGACCCGATGAGGCCGATGTTCGGGCCTTCCGGCGTCTCGATCGGGCACATGCGGCCGTAGTGCGTCGGATGCACGTCGCGCACCTCGATCGGCGCGCGCTCCCGCGTCAGCCCGCCCGCGCCGAGCGCCGACAGGCGGCGCCGGTGCGTGAGCCCGGACAGCGTGTTCGTCTGGTCCATGAACTGCGAGAGCTGCGAAGAGCCGAAGAACTCCTTCAGCGCCGCGACCACCGGGCGGATGTTGATGATCGTCTGCGGCGTGATCGTGTCGACGTCCTCCGTCGTCATCCGCTCGCGGACGACCCGCTCCATCCGGTACAGGCCGACGCGGAACGCCTCCTGGATCAGCTCGCCCGTCGTGCGCAGGCGACGGTTGCCGAAGTCCTCGTACTCGTCGAGCTCGCCCCGGATCGGGTCGCGCGACAGCTGCACCGCGTCCGCCGCGTAGTCCTTCGACTCCTCGGTGACGCCGAGCTTGGTCGGCAGGTCGATGAGGCGACGGACGAGCGCGACGATGTCCTCGGTCGTGAGGACGCGGACGTCGTCCGGCACCCCGACGCCGAGCCGCTGGTTCAGCTTGTAGCGGCCGACGCGCGTCAGGTCGTAACGCTTGGGATCGAAGAAGAGCGAGCGCAGGAGGTTGCGGGCGTTGTCGAGCGTCGGGGGCTCACCCGGGCGCTGCTTCTTGAAGACCTCGATCAGGGCCTCCTCCTCGCGCGTCGAGGGATCCTTCTCGAGCGTGTTCGCGATGAACATCGAGCCGCCGAACAGCTCGAGGATCTTCTCGTTCGAGCTCGTGTCGAGCTCGAACCCCGTCGTCGGGTCCTCGGCCGGGAGCGCCCGCAGGAGCGTCGTGATCGGGAGCTTCCGCTTCCGGTCGATGCGGGCGAAGACGATGCCCTTCTTGTCGATCTCGACCTCGAGCCACGAGCCGCGTGACGGCATGAGGTTCGCCATGAAGACCTGCTTCGTGGCGTCCTTCGGCTCCATCAGATAGGCGCCCGGGCTGCGCACGAGCTGCGTGACGATGACGCGCTCGGTGCCGTTGATGACGAACGTCCCCCACGGGGTCATCATCGGGAAGTCGCCCATGAAGACCCGCTGCTCGCGGATCTCGCCGGTCTCCTTGTTGACGAACCGGACCGTGATCGAGAGCGGGACCTGGTAGGTCAGGTCCTTCTCGCGGGACTCTTGGATCGTGAACTGCGGCTCCCCGAACTCGTACTCGCCGAACTCGACGGCAAGGGTCCCCGTGTAGTCCTCGATCGGCGAGATGTCGTCGATCGTCTCGCGCAGGCCGGCCTCCATGAACCAGTTGAAGGAGGCCTTCTGGATGTCGATGAGGTTGGGGAGGTCGAGGACGTGCTTCAGACGCGAAAAGCTCTTACGCGCGCGCGGCGCGACAGCAACGCTGCTCAAATGGGGCTCCCTCTGGTAACTGCGTGCAGGGTCGTAAACGGGCAGGCTTGGACGAGCGGTGCCTCGGCGGAACCACGAAGGGTAGCGCACGAGCACCCTCCACCGCAACCGCCTCGGAAGCGGATGGAGCGTGTCGAAACAGTGTAGCCGACGGCGTCAAGCTGCGCCCGGCTCGACCGTGCTGCGGCACCGCCGAACACGGTGTGGACGCGAGCGCAGGACGCCGTCAGGGGTGCTCGCGCGCCATGACCGTCGCGCCAGGGACCGGGATCCGCGACCGGGATCCGCGCGAGCGGATCCCGGTCTTGCGCACTACTTGAGCTCGACCGAGGCGCCTGCTTCCTCGAGCTGGGCCTTGATCGACTCGGCCTCGTCCTTCGCCGCGCCCTCCTTGACGGGGCCCGGGGCGCCGTCGACGAGGTCCTTCGCCTCCTTGAGACCGAGGCCGGTGACCGCGCGGACGACCTTGATCACCTGGATCTTCTTGTCGCCCGCGCCGGTCAGGACGACGTCGAAGGAGTCCTTCTCCTCCTCGGCGGCCGCGGCGCCGTCGCCCCCAGCCGGGGCCGCGGCGGCAACCGCGACCGGGACGGCGGCGGTGACGCCCCACTCCTCCTCGATCGACTTCTTCAGCTCGACGAGCTCGAGCACGGTCATCTTGCCGAGCGTGTCGAGCACCTTCGCGACATCGGTCGCCATCGCTACTCCTCCTCTTCAGTCTGTTCAGCCTGGTCTGTGTCTTCAGCCGCCGCTTCGACCGCGTCGGTCTGTGCTTCCTGGTCGGCAGGTTCCGCCGAGGCGGGACCTGCCGGCTCGTCTGCATCGGAAGCGGACTGGTCCTCTGCAGGTGCTTCGGTGGCCGGCTCTGGCCGCGCCTCGTCGGCCGGTGGCTCGGCGATCTCGCCCTGTTCCTCGAGCTGCTTGATGCGAGCGTCGACGAGCCCGTGCAGGTCGCGGAGCGGAGCGGAGAGGAGCGCGACGAGCTGGGTCAGCGGCGCGACGATCGCGCCGACGAGCTGCCCACGGAGCTGCTCGACCGGCGGCAGCGTCGCGAGCTCGGCGACCTGCTCGCCGGAGAGCGCCGCTCCCTCGAGGATCCCGCCTCGGAGCGCGAGCACGTTCGTCTCCCGCGCGGTCGTGGCGAGCGCCTTCGCGACGGCGGCGGGGTCGCCTCCCGACTCGATGAACGCGATCGCCGTCGGCCCCTCGAGCAGCACGAGCAACGCCTCCGCCCCGGCCTCCTCGGCCGCCCGGCGGGTGAGCGTGTTCTTCACGATGCGGAGCCGCGCTCCGTGCTCGATGAGCCGGTCGCGCAGCGCCTCGAGCTGCTTGTTCGTGAGGCCGCGGTAGTCCGCGACGATGAGCGTCTCAGCGGCGCCGATCTCGGCGGCGAGCTCCGAGACGATCCTCTCTTTGTCCGTTTTCAGCACGTCAGGTCCTCCTGGAATGACGAAACCCGCGCGAGGCGGGCTCGATCAGACGCAGGAACGCGCCTCGATGGAACCTGCCTAGGCCGGACCTCTGCCCACGGGGCCTGCGGGCTGCCGGCTGTCTTCGGCGGTGTTGTCGTCGGTCGTTAGGCCGAGACTGTAGCTCCCTCGAGCTCCTCGGCGATGTCGCGCGTCCTCGTCGAGTCGACGTGGATCCCCGGGCCCATGGTCGTCGTGAGCGTGATCTGCCGGATGTAGCGCCCCTTCGCAGCAGACGGCTTCGCGCGGACGATCTCCTCGACGAGGGCCGCGTAGTTCTCGAGTAGCGCACCTTCCTCGAAGCTCCGCTTCCCGATCGGCAGGTGGACGTTCCCGCCGCGGTCGGTCCGGTACTCGAGCTTGCCCGCCTTGGCGTCGCTGACCGCCTTGCCGATGTCGAACGTCACCGTCCCGGTCTTCGGGTTCGGCATCAGGCCGCGCGGACCGAGCACGCGGCCGAGCTTTCCGACGTTGCCCATCTGGTCGGGCGTCGCGATCGCGACGTCGAAGTCGAGGAATCCCTCCTCGATCTTCGTCGCGAGGTCCGCGGCGCCGACGACGTCGGCACCTGCCTCCTCCGCCTCGCGGGCCTTCTCGCCCTCGGCGAACACGGCGACACGGACGTCCTTGCCGATCCCGTGCGGGAGCATGAGCGTGCCTCGGAGCTGCTGGTCCGCGTGTCGGACGTTCAAGCCGAGGCGGAAGTGGACCTCCACCGTCTCGTCGAACCTGGCGCCTTCGCCCTCCTTCAGGAGCCGCACCGCCTCGAGCGGCGAGTATGCATGCTCGCGCTCGATCTTCTCGCGCGCTGCCCGATAGCGCTTGCCGTGTGCGCCCATCAGTCCGTCTCCACGCCCATCGAGCGCGCCGTGCCTGCGATCACCTTCATCGCCTCCTCGACGTCGCGCGCGTTCAGATCGGGCATCTTCGTCTCGGCGATCGAGCGGAGCTGCGCCTGGGTGAGCCGTCCGACCTTCTCGCGGTTCGGCTCGCCCGATCCCTTCTCCAGCGAGAGCACCTCCTTGATGAGCACGGCCGCCGGCGGCGTCTTCGTGATGAAGGTGAACGAGCGGTCCTCGAAGACGGTGATCTCGACCGGGATGATGCGGCCGTTCTCGTGCGCGGTCTGCGCGTTGAACGCCTTGCAGAACTCCATGATGTTGACGCCGTGCTGGCCGAGCGCCGGCCCGACCGGAGGGGCCGGGTTCGCCTGGCCGCCGGGGATCTGGAGCTTGATGAGTGTGAGGACCTTCTTGGCCATCAGTCGATCTTCTTCACCTGGTCGAAGCCGAGCTCGACGGGGACCTGGCGCTCGAAGATGTCCACGAGCACCTTCAGCTTCTGCTGGTCCGGGTTGACGTCGACGATCTCCCCGTCGAAGTCGGAGAGCGGACCGGAGGTCACCTTCACGGACTCACCGAGCGAGAACTCGACCTGCGCCTTCTGGGCACCCGATCCGGCCGGCGCACCGTGATGGAGGATGCGGTCGACCTCGGGCTGGGACAGGGGCACGGGCTTCGTACCCGCGCCGACGAAGCCGGTCACGCCCGGCGTTCCCTTGACGACGGTCCACGCCTCGTCCGACATGTTCATGTTCACGAGGACGTACCCGGGAAGCACGCGCTTCTCCGCCTGCACCTTCTGGCCATCCTTCGTCTCGATGACCTGCTCGGTCGGCACGACGACCCGCCGGAAGGCGGGCTGCTGGTTCAGCGAGACGATCCGGTGCTCGAGGTTGGTCTTCACCTTGTTCTCGTGCCCGGAGTAGGTGTTGATGACGTACCAGAGGAACATGCGATTACTCCTAGAGAAGGACGCGGTCGACTAGCGGACGGAAGATCTGGTCGAGGCCCCAAAGATAGAAACCCACGATCGCGCACGCGATGATGACGACGACTACGCCCTGCAGCGTCTGGGCGCGGCTGGGCCAGTCGACCTTCTTCAGCTCGGCGTACGACTCGCGGACGAACTGCCCGCGCGCGTGCTCTGCCTTGCGTCCGGTCTGCTGCTTGACGGGCTGCTGCGCCGGCCGGACCTGCTGCGCCTGGCGGCTGCGGCGGCCGGTCGAGGCTCCGTCTCCGGCGGCGGCCCGGGCTGCCCGGCGCTGCCTGCGCGTCTCGCGTGCCAAGGGGCTACCTCGTCTCCCGGTGGGGCGTGTGCTTACCGCACCAGCGGCAGTACTTCGAGAGCTCGACGCGGTCGGGCGAGTTCCGCTTCGACTTCTGGGTCTGGTAGTTGCGCCGCTTGCACTCCGTGCAGGCGAGGGTGATCGCGACTCGTACTCCGGTGGCCATGTTGACTCGTCAGTCGTCCTTCGGTGTTTCGGCGTGCTGAGAGGTGCGAGTAGCGGCGGCAGGACTCGAACCTGCGACACGCGGATTATGATTCCGCTGCTCTAACCAACTGAGCTACGCCGCCGCGCGCGCAAGAGTGTAGCAGGGGCAAAGCTGCCCGCTCCGACCCTCAGGCCGCGGCCGTGGAGGCGAACGCGGCCTGGAGCAGCCGGCGTTCGTGCACCTCGCGGGCGAGCAGGCGAGCGGTCTCCTCGAAGACGTCGCCCCACGGCGCGTACTCGCGTGTGAACTCGACCGCGCCGTTCAGCTCGGCGACGGTCCAGCCTCCCCGTCCGTCCGGAAGGAGGTCGACCCCGGCGAGGTCGGCGCCGGTCGCGGCAGCGGCCGCGAGGGCGAGCGCAGCCGCCTCGCGAGGGGGCTCGGAGACGGCCCGCCGGACGGCGCCGAGGGCGACGTTAGTTCGCCACTCGCCCTCGGCCGCGATCCGGTACACGGCTCCCACCACCCGGCCGGCGGCCACGACGACCCGGAGGTCGTAGCCTTGCGGGGGGACGAGCTCTTGCACGATCGCCCCGTGCCTTCGGTACCAGGCGCTGTCGGCCACGTGCTCGAGGACTCGCGCGACCGACTCTGCGTCCTCGCAGCGATGGACCTCGAGGCCCCAGCTGCCGAAGCGGGGCTTGACCACGACCGGAGTCACGGTCCGCGGGGCCGCTCGTCCACCCCGGACGTGAACCGTGCGCGGATGCGGGATGCCCTGCCGCCGCAGGATCCTCGCCGTGAGCAGCTTGTCGTGCGTGGCGAGCAAGACCGCCGGGTCGTTCAGGAGGAGAACCCCGCGAGCGGCGAGCGCCCCGAGAGCCCAGAGCCCGTCGTCGATCCCGTCGAGCGTCGGGAGCACGTCGAGCCGTCCGAGCGCCGCATCTCCCGGGCGCAGCTCCTCGAGCGCAGCCTGCGGAGTCATCCAGTCCCAGGGCGTGCCCGGAGGGGCGGGGTTGGCGAGGGCCTCGTTGGTCGGCGACCGGCGGCACGCGATCAGCGCGTGTCTCATACCGCAAGGGTGCGCCCGAGGACGGCCGTACGCAAGTGCCGTCACGAGGCCGTTACCGGACCGATACCGGGTGGTCGCACCGGCCGATCGCGTCACTAGGATCGCGCCGTGATCCGGATCCCACCGCAACGGGGCGGCTGGCTCGAGGTCATCTGCGGCCCGATGTTCAGCGGGAAGAGCGAGGAGATGATCCGCCGCCTGCGGCGTGCCGAGATCGCCGGGCAGAGCGTGGTGATCTTCAAGCCGCAGATCGACGACCGCTTCGACGCCGCGGATGTCGTCAGCCACGCGGGCATCCGGATGCGCGCCGTCCCCGTCTCCAGCGTTCCCGAGCTCGTGGCGCGCTCCGCCGGCTTCGACGTCGTCGGCATCGACGAGGTGCAGTTCTTCGAGCACTCCGTGGTCGCGTCGGCGCTCGAGCTCGCCGAGGGCGGCGTCCGGGTCGTCGCGGCGGGGCTCGACCAGGACTTCAGGCGACTCCCCTTCGGCCCGATGCCGGAGCTCCTCTCCCATGCAGAGTTCGTCGACAAGCTGCAGGCCGTATGCCACCGCTGCGGAGGGACGGCGACGACGACGCAGCGGCTCGTGGACCGGCGCCCCGCGCCCTACTCGGGCGAGACGGTGCTCGTCGGCGCGGCCGAGCAGTACGAGGCGCGCTGCCGTGGTTGCCACGAGGCCGGGGTCGACGCGGCCCTCGCCGCCTAGGCTCGAACGCGCCAGCGTCCTCGCACGGCACCGGCGGCGAGCGCCACGGCGAACGCGCCAGCGGCCACGAGGACGATCGTCCCGCCCGGAGGAGCGTCGGCGTAGTACGAGATCGTGAGCCCGGTGAGTGCCGAGCCGAGCCCGATCGCCATCGACAGGACGAGCGTCGAGCGCATGCTCCACGCGACGCGTCCGGCGGCGCTGACCGGGAGCACCATAAGGGCCGCGACGAGGAGGATCCCAACGACGCGCATCGACAGCGCGACCGTGACGGCGGCGAGCGCCGCGAGCGCGACGTTCAGGGCGCCGATCGGAACGCCCGCCACGCGGGCTCCCTCCTCGTCGATCGCGATCCCTGCGAACGCGCGGTACAACAGCCCGACCGCGGCCAGCCCAACGGCGCCGAGCGCTGCGATGAGCGCGACGTCGCCGCGCGTGACCGTCAGGATCGAGCCGAACAGGTACTGGAAGAGGTCGACGTCGAGGGCGCCCGCTGCGGAGACGAGGACGACGCCGAGCGCGATCCCCGTGTAGAAGACGAGCGCGAGCGCCTGGTCACCGGCCGTCCCACCTCGCGACCGCAGCACCTCGATCGCAACTCCGCCGAGGACGGCAGCGACCAGCGCTGTGAGCACCGGCGAGACGTCGAGCAGGATCCCGGCAGCGACGCCCGCGAATGCGACATGTCCGATCCCGTCTCCGATCAGCGACTGCCGGCGCTGGACGAGGAAGAACCCGACCGCCGGCGCGAGGACGCCGACGACGGCGCCCGCGCCGAGCGCGAGTCGCATGAACTCAGTCTCGAGCATGGGCATGCGAAGGGTCGTGCCAGACACCGGGAAGGTCGCCAGGCGGGCCGTCGAAGAGGATGGTCCGGCGCACGAGGACGAGGCGCTGCACGAAGTCCTCGACCGCGCCGAACTCGTGCGAGAGGTAGAGGATCGAGACGCCGAGCTCCGAGTGCAGGCGGGCGAGCAGGCCCGCGAGCGATTCCTGCGACTCCGCGTCGACTCCGGTCGTGGGCTCGTCAAGCACGAGCAGCGAAGGCTCTCCCGCGAGAGCCTTCGCGATGAACGCCCGCTGCTGCATCCCGCCCGACAGCGTCCGCAGCGGCTGATCGGCGACGTCCGCGAGTCCGACGCGCTCGATGGCCTCTGACACGAGCCCGCGGTCACGCCTTCGCAGCGGGCCGAGGAGCCCGCCCGAGGCCAGCCTCCCTGCGGCGACGACCTCGCGGACGGTCGTCGGCGCGTCGCCGCCGAGCTCGGAGCGCTGCGCCAGGTACCCGAGCTCCCTACGCCGCGACGAACGCTGCGCGGGCTCGCCGAAGAGGAGCGCAGTGCCCTCGGCGGGCCGCTCGAGGCCGAGGACGAGCCGGACGAGCGTCGTCTTGCCACCGCCGTTCGGGCCCGCGATCGCGACGAACTCGCCCTCGCCGATCCCGAGGGAGACGTCCTCGAGCACCCGCTGTCCGGGCCGGTAGCCGAAGGAGACCTCCCGTAGCTCGACTGCTAGCGGCATCCGAGCGCCTTCCGCAGCGCGACGAGGTTGTCCCGCATGACGCTCAGGTAGTCCTCACCGGCGGCGAGCCGGTCCTCGCCCAGGCCCTCGATCGGATCGAGCGTCGCGACCTCGACGCCGGCCTCACGGGCGACAGTCTCGGCGAGACGGTCCGACACCAGCGGCTCCGCGAACACGGTCGTCGCCCCGGATGCGCGGACGTCATCGACGAGACGCTCGAGCTCGCGTGGCCCCGGCTCCGACTCGGGGGAGAGACCGGCAAGGGCGAGCTGGGTGAGGCCGTAGCGCGCCGCGAGATGGCCGAACGCCCCGTGCGTCGTGACGAGCACGCGACGTCTGCACGTCGCGAGACCACGCAGGTACTCGCCGTCGAGGTCACGAAGTCGGTCGGCGAGCTCGCTCCCCTCTTCTGGCCGTTCCAGAGCCGCGCCGAACAGCTCCGTGATCGCGGCGAACGCGGCCGGATCGAGCCACACGTGCGGGTCGCCCTCGCCGGCCGGCACCACGTCGACTACGGCTCCGTCGCGATCACGAAGCGCGTCCTCCACCGCGGGCTGGAAGCCGCCACCCGCGAACACCACGAGCGCGGCGCCCCGGATCGCCTCGGCATCACGCGGCGAGAGCTCGACGTCGTGCGGCTCGGCCCCGGGCGGGGTCAGGTTCCGGACGGCGAGGCCGGAGGCGATCTCGCTCGCCGCCCAGGCAAGCGGGTAGAAGGCAGCCACGACGTCGGGCGGATCGTCGGCGGATCCGCATCCCGAAAGGGCTACCGCGGCAAGTGTCAACACGAGTGCCGGCGCGCGCACCGGCGCACGGTACCACGTCTTTGAGAACAGCTATCATTATCTTCGTGGACTGGACCGATGCGACGCTCGCGCGTATTCGTTCCGAGACCGGGCGAAACGGCGGCGCACGACGACGTGTCGTCGAGCACCTCGCGACGCAGAACTGCTGCCTCTCCGCACAGGAGATCCATGACGGGCTGCGGGCGACGGGCGGACGGGTCGGAATCGCGAGCGTCTACCGCGCGCTCGACGGCATGGCGGAGCTCGGGCTCGTGCAGCGCGTCGACCTCGGTGACGGCGTGGCGCGCTACGAGCGCGCCGACCCGACTGGCGACCACCACCACCACCTCGTCTGCGACGACTGCGGGAAGGTCGAGCCCTTCGAGGACGCGGGGCTCGAAGCCGCGCTCGAACGGGTCGCGGGCGGCCGCGGCTACGACGTCGCCGCGCACGAGGTCGTCCTCCGCGGAGCGTGCGAGGACTGCCGTCCGACACGCTGACGCGAACGCGCCCGACTACCCGCCGGGCGCGTTCGTGTTCGTGAGCGCTACGACGTGATCTCGACCTTGCGAGCCTTCGCCGGCTCGAGCTTCGGGACGTGCACCTCGAGCACCCCGGTCCGGAACGTCGCCTCGACATGGTCGAGGTCCGCCTCGGGCGGGAGCTTGAAGCGGCGCTCGAAGTGCTTCTCGATCCGCTCGTGAAGGTAGAAGCTCTTCTCCTTCTGCTCCTTCTCCTTCTTTCGCTCGCCCTTGATCGTCAGCGTCGAGTCCGAGACCTCGAGCGCGAGCTCCTTCTCGTCGAAGCCCGGCACGTCGAGCTCGACGACGAGCTCCTTCTCGGTCTCGTACATGTCCGCCGCGGGGAGCGGAGCGGGTGCGACTCCGAAGTCCTCGAGCATGCGGCGCATCCGCCGCTCGATGACGTCGAGATCCTGGAAAGGCGCCCACCTGACGAGCGTGGTCATCCTTCCCTCCTTTCTCCTCCATCGTCGCGCCACGCCCGCGAGCCTGCATCGGGGCCGACCCGATCCCGCATCGCGGGAAACTGCTGAGCCGCCGCCGCAACGGCCTGGTGGACACGACCCGGCGCATATCCCCCCAAACGGGGTTGCCACTGCCTCTCAGGGCGACGATGACACTGACGTTCGACCTGTCTGCGGAAGGAGAACTCACGTGTTGGAGCGGATCCGGCAACACCTCGACCATGAGGACGGCTTCGCAGGGATCGAGGCGCTCATCATCGTCGTCGTGCTGGGCGTCACCCTCGCCGTCGCCGTGCCCTCGTTTCTCGGTCTCCGCAGCGGCTCGGCGGACAGCGCGACGAAGTCGAGCCTCCGCGCAGCCATGCCTGCCGCGGACGCCTACTTCGCGGACCACAAGACGTACGCGGGCCTCGACTCGACCGATCTGATCAGGATCGACCCACGCGTTTCGCTGACCGTGGCCGTCACCTCGGCGAAGAAGCGGTCGTACTGCCTGACGGAGAGCCTCAACGGAAAGATCTGGAGCGTCAAAGGCCCGAACCCTGAGCTCGTCTCCGACACCTCGGCCACGACGGGCTGGTTCGAAGGCGACACCTGCGGGTAGGCGTCATGGCGTAGGAGGCGCCAGACGCGCCAGGCGTGAGAGCGCTCGCAAGGGCGGCTGCGCAAGCCCGCGCGCATCGCGCGGATGCGCGAGTTCTCCTCGCAGGAGGCCGGCCACTGCGTCGAAGACTCCCGGGGCGCGTGCCGCCCAGAAGCACACGCCCGGAAACCGCGCGGCGACACGCTTCGCCGTCCAGGAAGCGGACGCGTGCCGGTCGAGGGCAGCCGAGAGCCGCACCTCGTAGTCCTCCGGGCGCCCCGCCAGGACGGCATCCGCGGCGAGGCGGGCCGAGACGAACGCCTCGTACATGCCGTCCCCGGACAGCGGGTCGACGAGCCCGGCCGCGTCGCCGACGAGCAGCACCCGCCCGCGGGCCGCACGAGCGCCGATCCGGCGCATCGGGAGCCGGTGCCCTCGCACATCGCCGAGCTTCCGGGGGTCGAGGCCGTGCGCGTGCGCGAGCCGGTCGAGGTG
>JBOHBB010000164.1:0-6662 GCA_050698135.1 Gaiellaceae bacterium | reverse complement strand
TCCTTGTCCGCACGCTCTCCGAGTTCGGCGTAGACGCATCGGTGACCGGACAGATCTCGGGCCCGCGAGTGACGCGCTACGAGCTGCAGCTCGCGCCGGGAACGAAGGTGTCGAAGGTCGCGGCGCTGAAGGACGACCTTTCGTATGCACTCGCGACGACCGAGATCAGGATCCTTGCCCCGATCCCGGGCAAGCAAGCGGTCGGCGTCGAGGTCCCGAACCTCTCGCCGAAGCTCGTCACGCTCGGCGACATCTACGACGATCTCCCCGCGACCGCGAGCCCGCTCGCGGTCTGGCTCGGGAAGGACATCTCAGGGAACTCGGTGTGGACCGACCTCGCGCGCATGCCGCACCTCCTGATCGCCGGCACGACCGGGTCGGGCAAGTCCGGCTGCATCAACACGATCCTGACCTCGACGCTCCTTCGCGCCACGCCCGACGACGTGCGGATGATCCTCATCGACCCGAAGCGGATCGAGCTCGGCTACTACGAGTCGATCCCGCACCTCCTCACCTCGGTCGTCTCGAGCCCGAAGGAGGCGGCCACCGTCCTGCACAACGTCGTCACCGAGATGGAGCGACGCTACGAGCGGCTCTCGCTCGTCCGTGCGCGCAGCCTGCCCGAGGCGAACCGTGCCCTCCGCGCGCGCGGCGAGGCCACGCTCCCGTACCTCCTCGTCGTCATCGACGAGCTCGCCGACCTGATGATGGTCTCGCCCCAGGCGGTCGAGGACTGCGTCATCCGGCTCGCGCAGAAGTCGCGTGCGGTCGGAATCCACCTCGTGCTCGCGACTCAGCGGCCGTCGGTGGACGTCATCACCGGCATGATCAAGGCCAACGTTCCGTCGCGGATCGCGTTCGCCGTCTCGAGCCAGACGGACTCCCGCGTCATCCTCGACGGTGCAGGTGCCGAGAGCCTGCTCGGTCAGGGCGACATGCTCTTCAAGCCGCTCGGCACCTCGCGCCTGCAACGGCTGCAGGGGGCGTACGTGAGCGAGGAAGAGGTCGCGCTCGTCGTCGAGCAGTGCCGCTCGCAGCGTGGCCAGGACCTGGACGAGTCGCTCCTCGAGGCTCCCGAGGCGACGTACGAGGAGGGGGACGAGGACGGGGAGTTTGATCCCGACGAGGATCCGCTGCTCGACAAGGCGATCGAGATCGTCGTGCAGACGCAGACGGCCTCCGTGTCGCTGCTGCAGCGTCGTCTCCGGGTCGGCTACACCCGCGCAGGGCGCCTGATCGACATGCTCGAGCGGCGCGGGATCATCTCCGGCTACGAGGGTTCGAAGCCGCGGCGCGTGCTCGTCTCCGAGAACGAGCTCGAGCGCGTGCTCTGACGGTCCGAGCTCGCCTGATCGATAGAGCGTCGGTACTTCCACCCGTGCCTGGAGCCGGTTAGTATCAGGCGGCTTTGACTGCAAGAGACTGGGTCCACGGTAGAGGAGGAAGCGTGATAGGAAAGAGATGGCTGCTGCGGCTCGCGGCGCTCACCGCTCTCGCCGCTCTCGCGTTGGGCGTCGTCGGCTGCGGAGGCGACGACGATGGCGGCAGCGCAGGCGGGGACATCAGCGTCGGCCTCGTGACGGACACCGGAGGCGTCAACGACCGCGGTTTCAACCAGTTCTCGATTGCCGGGCTCGACCAGGCCGCCGAGGACCTCGGGATCGAGACTCGCGTCTACGTCTCCGAGACCGAGGACGACTACCTGCCGAACCTGACGGCCGCAGCCGAGGACGGCCACGACTTCGTGCTCGCCGTGGGCTTCTTGCTCGCACCGGCGGTGATCGAGGTCGCAACGGAGTACCCGGACACGGACTTCGCCGGCGTCGACCACTTCTACGGCGCCCCCGACTGTGCGGACACGAAGACGTGCTTCCAGCCGAACGCCATGGGGATGGTGTATCCGACCGAGGAGGCCGGCTACGTCGCCGGCGTCGTCGCGGCGTTGATGTCGGAGTCGAAGACCGTGTCGACTGTCGGAGGCAAGAAGATCCCGCCGGTCGACAACTGGATCGCCGGCTTCCAGCTGGGCGTGTCGGACACCGACTCGAGCGTCAAGGTGTTGAACGCATATTCGGACGACTTCGACGACCAGGCGAAGTGCAAGGAGATCGCGCTCGACCAGATCTCGCAGGGCTCCGACGTCGTCTTCCAGGTCGCCGGGGACTGCGGCCTCGGTGCGATCGACGGTGCCTGCGAGCAGGACAAGTACGCGATCGGCGTCGACGCCGACCAGTCCGCCCAGGGCGAGTGTGTGATAACGAGTGCTCTGAAGCCGCTCCAAGATTCCGTCGCCAGCATCATCCAGACGTACGTCGACGGAGCCTTCGAGGGTGGCACGAATACGACCTACGGGGTCGCGGACCTGCCCGATGCGGCACTGCTCGCGCCGTTCACGGCCGCCGTCCCCTCGGACGTCCAGGACGCGGCGAACGAGGCTACGGAGAAGATCACGAGCGGCGAGGTCGATCCGCCGGCAACGCTCGACTGAAGACACACAACCGACGAAGACGGGGCGGCATCACGCCGCCCCGTCTCTCACCGAGATGGCAGAGACCCCCCTCCTCGAGCTGAAGGGAATCACCAAGCGCTTTCCCGGCGTCCTGGCGAACGACAGGGTCGACCTCGACCTTCGGCAGGGCGAGGTGCTCGCGCTCCTCGGTGAGAACGGCGCCGGGAAGTCGACGCTGATGAACGTCCTGTACGGCTTATACCGGCCAGACGAGGGCGAGATCTTCGTCAGGGGCGAGCCGGTGGTGTTCCACTCGCCGAACGACGCCATTGACCACGGCATCGGCATGGTCCATCAGCACTTCATGCTCATACCGGTCATGACGGTGGCGGAAAACATCGTCCTCGCGAACGAGCCGACGAGAGCCGGCGTCTTCCTCGACCACGTGGCGGCGGAGAGATCCGCCCGGGAGCTCGCGACGAGCTTCGGCTTCGCTCTCGACCCAGAGGCACGCGTGCAGGACATCACGGTCGGGCAGCAGCAACGGGTCGAGATCGTGAAAGCGCTCTACCGGCACGCGAGCATCCTCATTCTCGACGAGCCCACGGCGGTCCTCACTCCGCAGGAGGCGATCGAGCTGTTCGGGATCCTCGGGACGCTCACGAAGCAAGGGATGTCGATCATCTTCATCTCGCACAAGTTGAACGAGGTGCTCAAGATCGCCGACCGCATCACGGTCCTCCGCCGCGGGCGGGCGGTCGAGACCCTGCCGGCCGCAGGCGCGACGGAGGAGGGGCTCGCCCGGCTGATGGTGGGTCGCGAGGTTCTTCTGCGGGTCGAGAAGACGCGAGCGACTCCTGGCGAGCAGCTCCTGAAGGTGGACGACCTGCACGTCCGCGACGAGCGCGACATCGAGAAGGTCCGTGGGGTCACCTTCGAGGTGCGCGCGGGCGAGATCCTCGGGATCGCCGGCGTCGACGGGAACGGACAGACGGAGCTGATCGACGCGATCACCGGGCTCTTGAAGATCGACAGCGGGACAGTGACGGTCGCGGGCGCGGAGGTCACCGGCGAAGGAGCTCGCGAGCACTTCGAGATCGGTGTCGGTCATATCCCGCAGGATCGCCAACACCGGGGCCTCGTCCTCGATTTTTCGATCGCCGAGAACATGAGCCTGCACGACTTTCGCGAGGAGCCGAACTCTCGTTTTGGCTGGCTCTACCCCTCACGTCTCGTCGAGCACGCCCGGCGGCTGATCGCCGAGTTCGACGTCCGTGGAGGCGGCCCCCAGACGCCTGCCACCTCGCTCTCGGGAGGCAACCAGCAGAAGGTGATCCTCGCGCGGGAGATCGACCGCGACCCGAAGGTGCTCATCGCCGCGCAGCCCACACGCGGCCTCGACGTCGGCGCGATCGAGTTCGTCCACCGCCGTCTCGTCGAGGAGCGGGACTCCGGGCGGGCGATTCTCCTCGTGTCGCTCGAGCTCGACGAGATCGTCTCGCTCTCGGATCGCATCCTCGTGCTCTACGAGGGCGAGGTGGTCGCGGAGTTCGGGCCGGACGTCAGCGACGAAGAGCTCGGTATGGCGATGCTGGGGGCGACGGAGGACAGGGCCGCCTGATGACCGAGCCGAGCGACCGTCAGCTTCCTCCGGCCGCGCCCGAGCAGCCCGAGGGCGACGCATCGAAGCAGCGGGCGACGTTCGCCGGGGTCACGGAGCGGCTCGGAGGAGCCGCCGTTCCACTCGCCGCGACCGCGCTCGCATTTCTGATCGGCGGTCTCGTGGTCGTCCTTCAGGGCGGAAATCCGCTCACGGCGTACCGGGCGATCTTCGAGGGAACCGGATTCAACTACGCCTTCCCCTGGCTCGACGACGGTGACCGGGCGAGGGCGGCACGGAACCTGCAGCAGACACTCGTCCTGGCGACGCCGCTGATCCTGACGGGGCTGGCCGTCGCATTCGCCTTCCGCTGCGGCCTCTTCAACATCGGAGGGACAGGTCAGTACTGGCTCGGGTTCATCGCGGCGCTCTGGATCGGGACGAACCTCGAGGGCCTTCCCCGGCCGCTGCACGTGCTCCTCGGGCTCGTGGCCGGGATCGCCGCGGGGGCCGTCTGGGGCGGGATCGCGGGGATCCTCCGCGCGACGGTCGGCGCGCACGAGGTGATCACGACCATCATGCTCAACTGGATCGCGATCTTCGGGGGGACGTACCTCTTCGAGCTCGGAGGTCCGCTCCAGGCCGGGGAGAGTCTCCCGCGGTCGGAGGACGTGCTCGACTCGGCCCGGCTCTGGCCGCTCTGGGGCAACATCCAGGCGCTCCACACGGGCATCTTCATCGCCTTCCTGGGTCTCCTCGTCTACTACGTCATCCTCAACCGGACGACGCTCGGGTTCGAGGTGCGAGCGGTCGGGTTCAATCCCGAAGCGGCGCGGTACAGCGGGATCCCGGTCGGCCGGAGCTACTTCCTCGCGCTCGCGATCTCGGGTGCGTTCGCAGGGACCGCGGGTGCGGTCGACGTCCTCGGCGTCAACTTCTCCGTCGACACGAGCGACCTCCCGGCGAAAGCGGTCGGCTTCACCGGGATCGCCGTCGCCCTGCTGGGCCGCAACAAGCCGGTCGGGATCCTCTTCGCGGCGTTGCTCTTCGCCGCGCTCGAGGTGGGGACGTCGTCCCGCCAGCTCGATCCCGACGTGTTCGACCCGGCGCTCGCGTCGAATCTCGCGACCATGATCCAGGCGCTCGTCATCTTCTTCGTGGGCGCCGAGCTCCTCATCCTCACGATCTGGGGCGCGCGCGGGAAGCTCATCCGCTTCCGTCCGCAAGCGCAGGAGCCGGCCGCGTGAGTACGTACGCGGCCTCGGTGCGTGATGCCGCACGTCGGCTCGACGCGGGCCAGGGGGCGGGTGTCGCGGGCATCGGGCTCGGACTGCTCGCCTTCCTCGTCACGCTGCCCCCGTTCACCTCGCGAAGCGTGGGAGTCCCGCTCGCGCTCGGCTTCATCGGCCTCGCCCTCGCCATCGCGGCCTTGGCCCGGGGGGAGCGCAGGCTCGGCGCCTGGGCGGCCGCGGCGTGCGTGCTCGGCGCCACCGCAGGCCTGTGGATCCAGGGCGTCGAGCAGCAGACCCTGGAGGGCATCTTCACCGCGGGCCTCCTCGCGGCGACTCTTCGCTTCGCGACGCCGCTCGCCTTCGCGGCCATGGGGGGGATCTTCTCCGAGCGGTCGGGCGTCGTGAACATCGGCCTCGAGGGGATGATGCTCGTCGGCGCGTTCTTCGCGGTCTGGGGCGCGCTCTGGAGCGGGACCTGGGTGGTCGGGCTCCTGATGGGGATGCTCTTCGGCGGTCTCCTCGCCCTCGTCCACGGGTTCTTCTGCATCCACCTCCGTGCGGACCAGATCATCAGCGGGTTCGCGGTCAACCTGCTCGCCCTGGGCGTGACCGGGTTCCTGTTCCAATCCCTCTATCCCGACGGCATCCCGGACCGGATCTCGCGGGTGCCGAACGTGAGCCTCGACTTCCTCTCGGCAATCCCCCTCGTCGGGACCTTCCTCGAGGATGTCTTCGGAAACCTGAACCTCCTCGTGTGGATAATGCTCGCCACCGTCGTCCTCACGCACGTCGTGCTCTTCAAGACGACCATCGGGCTGCGGATCCGCGCGTGCGGCGAGCATCCCCGTGCCGCGGATACGGTGGGGATCTCCGTGCACAGGGTCCGGTACGCGGCGGTCGTGACGTCCGGCGCTCTCGCCGCCCTCGGCGGCGCCTTCCTCTCGCTCGGGTTCGTGGGGAGCTTCTCCGAGAACATGACCGGCGGCCGCGGCTACATCGCCCTCGCCGCAGTCATCTTCGGCAAGTGGCGGCCCGGCTGGGCGTTCGCCGCGACGCTCCTCTTCGGCTTCGGGTACGCGCTCGCGATCCCGCTCCAGCGCGAGGCCGACATCTCGTCGAGCCTCATCGCGACCCTGCCGTACATCCTCACGCTGGTCGCCGTCGCCGGGCTGATCGGGCGCTCGATCCCGCCTGCGGCGGTCGGCAAGCCGTACATCAAGCAGTAGCGTGGCGCGGGCGACCGCAGACCGCTCCGCGTGGGGGGCGCTCGTGAGCGGCGCGGCATCCGTCGCGACCCTGCCCGTCGCCATCTACGCGACGCGCTTCAGCGACTCCTACGAGCTGCTCCATACCGGCCTCGCGATTCCCGTCGGCGCGGCGC
>JBOHBB010000163.1:0-7075 GCA_050698135.1 Gaiellaceae bacterium | reverse complement strand
AACTGCATGCCCTCGGTGAACTCGAGCTCGAGACCGAAGGTCTGGCCCTCCTCGACGTTCACGACGCCGTCCTTGCCGACCTTCTCGATCGCGTCCGCGATCACGTCCCCGATCTCGCGCTCGCGCGAGACGACGGTGCCGACGCGCGCGATGTCCTCCTTGCCCGCGACCTCCTTCGACTGCGCCTTGAGCTCCTCGACGATCGCGTCGACGGCCTTCTCGATGCCGCGCTTGAGCCCCATCGGGTTCGCGCCTGCAGCGACGTTCTTCAGGCCCTCGCGGACGATGGCCTGAGCGAGGACTGTCGCGGTCGTCGTGCCGTCGCCGGCGACGTCGTCCGTCGACGTCGCGGCCTCGCGGATGAGCTGGGCACCCTGGTTCTCGAACGGGTCCTCGACCTCGATCTCGCGGGCGATGGTGACGCCGTCGTTCGTGATCGTCGGCGCGCCGAACTTCTTGTCCAGGACGACGTAGCGCCCCTTCGGCCCGAGCGTCACCTTGACCGCGTCGGCGAGGACGTTCACGCCACGCTCGAGCGAGCGCCGCGCGTCCTCGTTGAACTTGAGCTCCTTGTGAGCCATCTATTCCTCCTCAGCAGAACGAGCTATGCGGTGGCGCTGGCAAGCTTCCGCTTACCTTTGCCGCCTGTGTTTACGACCTTCGCGAGCACGTCCGACTCCCGCAGGATGAGGACGTCGTCGGCGCCGACCTTGATCTCGGTCCCGCCGTACTTGGAGAAGATAATCTCGTCTCCGACCTCGACGTCCATCTTGATGTAGTCCCCGTCCTCGTCGCGAGCGCCGGGGCCAACGGCGAGGACCTTGCCGCGCTGCGGCTTCTCCTTCGCCGTGTCGGGCAGCACGATGCCGCTGACCGTGGTCTCTTCCTCGTCGAGGACCTCCACGATCAGGCGGTCACCCAGAGGCTGCAAATCCATTCGCTGAACCTCCCTGTGATCCGGAGTTTGTGACATTTCTGGCACTCGTACGACCCGAGTGCCAGGTGCACGATAGCACCCGAGCCGCTCCTCGCAAGCCAGATTGAGCCTCCCCGGCTCAGATCTCGTGTCCGAGCCTTGTGCTGATGTTACAAAGTGGTGATGCGGCGCGAGTTCTCCGCCGGGCTCGTCCTGGTGCGCCGGATGCAGGGAGCGCACTGGCTCGCAGCCGTGCGCCCGCAGGGCAAGTCGGAGGGGACGTGGGCGCTGCCCAAGGGCATCGTCGACGACGGCGAACGCCCGGCCGAGACCGCGCTCCGTGAGGGCTACGAGGAGACCGGGGTGACCGGCCTGCTCGGCCCGAAGCTCGGCGACGTGCGCTACGTCTACACGTGGCAGGGCGAGCGCGTGTTCAAGATCGTCAGCTTCTACCTCGCGCACGCGAGGCGCGGCAGGATCGGCGACCTCCCTCCCGGGATGGAGGTCGAGGTGGCCGAGGCACGCTGGCTGCGACTCGACGACGCGCCGCGCCTCCTCGCCTACCGCGGGGAGCGCGACATGGCCGAACGCGCGCGCGAGGTACTCGCGGGCGACCCTCTATAGTTGCGCGGCCGCCGTGCCCTCGTACGCCCTCAACTTCTACAACCCCGCCGTCGGCGACCAGCTCCGCTCGGGCCGCAAGACGGCCACGATCCGGCTCGGGGACAAATCGCCGAAGTACAAGAAGGGGATGATCGTGACCGTGCTCTGCGGCGCGCGCTACGGGCAGCGGGAGCGCGTGTTCGACGCCGTGATCGACAAGGTGGAGGTCAAGCAGCTCCGGGACCTCTCTCCGCGCGAGATCGAGCACGACAACCCGGAGATCCGTCGCGCGGACGAGCTCGCGCGCTTCCTCGGGCAGCTCTACAACCGTGACGTCACGGAGGACGACATCGTCACGGTGATCCGCTTCTCGCAGATCTCCGACTCAACCGGCTAGGCGTCCTCCGGCTTCGCGAACACGAGCGCGATCGTCTTCGGATAGTCGTCGCCGTCGGGCAGCTCCTCGGCGGTCTCGAGCGTGAGACCGGCGAAGGACGAGAGAAAGTCGGCGAGGGGGAGGTGGATGAACGAACCGAGCCGCTGCCGCCAGCCGTCCGGCGTCGTGCCCGGCGCATCACCGGAAGCCCACCGCCCGGCGCGACGATATCCAGGATGCAAACGAGGGACGCCCGAGGCCGCGTGTTCCTGGGTCGGGCCGACGAAGCACGGGTGAGTGCCGACGTAGACGAAGCGTCCACGGCGCCGAAGAACTCGCCGGGCCTCCGCGACGGCACCTGCGAAGTCGTCGAAGTCCGTGACGATGCCGCCCGTCGCTAGCGTCCCGGCTTGCGGATCGCCGTGCCGAAGAGCTCGGACGGGCGAACGGCCGCCCCGCACTCCTCGCAATCGACGGCGAACGCCGAGGCGATCGGCGCCTGGCACGCGGGGCAGCGGTGCCTCAGCTCGCCCTCGCACTGCGGACATGTGCCCGGGACCTCGGCCTCGAGCTCGAGGAAGTAGCGCTGGGTGTGACCGCACGTAAGGCAGAAGGCGACCCAGTCGCCGAGCGTCTTCCTCCGCTCCTCCTGGATCCAGTTCCGCTTCGGACGCGCCACGCCCCGACTCTAGCCCTCACCCCGCCTCGCGCAGGTACGCGAGCACCGCGAGCACACGACGGTGGTCCGGGCCAGACGCCGGCAGCTCCAGCTTCTCGAAGATGTGGCCGACGTGCTTCTCGACCGCGCTCTCCGTGATCACGAGCGCGCCCGCGATGCCCGCATTGGAGCGGCCCTCTGCCATGAGCCCGAGCACCTCACGCTCGCGGGGAGTCAGCTCGGCGAGCGGGCCACGCCTGGCGACGAGCTGGCGCACGACCTCGGGGTCGAGCGCCGTCCCACCCTCGGCCACGCGGCGCACCGCGTCGATGAAGTCGCGTGTGTCGGCGACCCGCTCCTTCAACAGGTAGCCGATGCCACCCCGTCCGTCGGCGAGGAGCTCGGCAGCGTACGTCTGCTCGACGTACTGGGAGAGGACGAGGATCGCAAGCTCGGGAACACGCCGCCGCGCCTCGACGGCCGCGCGAATGCCCTCGTCACGGAATGTCGGCGGTAGCCGCACGTCGACGATCGCGACGTCGGGCTTCTCGGTCACGACGACGCGAACGAGCGCTGAACCGTCCTCGACCGCGGCGACGACCTCGAAGCCGCCTTCGGCGAGGAGGCGCGAGAGCCCCTCCCGCAGCAAGGCGAGATCCTCGGCGATCACGACCCGCACGGAAGCTCCACCCTCACGATCGTCCCACCCTCGGGCGGGCTCTCGACGGCGAACGTGCCGTCGAGTGCCTCGACGCGCCGGGCCAGCCCGTCGAGGCCGCCGCGCGACGAGGCGGCGGCCCCGCCGCGGCCGTCGTCCCTCACCTCCACCTCGAGCAACTCGCCGCGCCGCGCCACTCGCACCCAGGCGTGCTCTGCCTCGGAGTGCTTGCCGACGTTGGCGAGAGACTCCGCGACGACGAAGTAGGCAGCCGCTTCGAGCTCGCGGGCGAGCCGCCCGCCGGGATGGACGTCGAGCGACACCGGGACGGCGCTGCGGGCCACGAGGGCCGTGACGGCGGCGTCGAGCCCACGATCCGTGAGCACGACCGGGTGGACACCACGGACGAGCTCGCGGAGCTCGACGAGCGCGGTCTTCGCCTCCTCGTGCGCGGACTCCAGGTGCCCGGCAGCCGCCTCCGGATCGCCCTGCAGCTTCTCGCGCGCGAGATCGAGGTCCATCGCGAGCGCGACGAGGCGGGCCTGCGCGCCGTCGTGGAGATCGCGTTCGATCCGCTCGAGCTCGTCCTGCTGGGCGACGATCGCCCCGCTTCGCGTACGCTCGAGCTCTTCGACGCGCTCCACGAGCCCGGGGGCGAGCAGGACACGAGCGAGGCGCGCCTGCCCGCGCGCGAGCGCCGCGCAGATCCACGCGGTGAGAACGGTCGCGGCGAGCCCGCCGGCGGCGGCGAGGAGGGCCCGCCGCCAGCTGTCGACCGACCAGTCGTCGCCGATGTCGAGCGCCGTCCCCTCGGGCGGGATCCACCACCACACGGGCACCGAGAGCACTCCGAGTGCAGTACCCCAGAGGGTCACGGCGGCGACCCCGAACGCGAAGCCGACCACCGTGAGCAGCACGAGCCAGGCCAGGTCCTTCCACGTCTGGGGATCGGTCGCGACGACGCGTACGCGATGCCAGAAGCCCCTGCCCGAGGCGTCGCGATAGCGCCGGGGGACCCGCTCGCCGAGCACGAAGCCCGCGCGGCGGCGGTCGAGGTCCGCGAACCAGCGGTTGACGTATGCGGTCGCGAGGAGGATCGGGATGCCGACGAGGGTGATGAGCAGCGAGACGCCGAGCGTCAGGAGCGTCACGAGGACGGCGAAGACGACGACGCTCATGGCGAGGCCGAGGAGGAGGTACGCGAGCTCGCGCCAGGTCGCGGGGCGCAGGGGGCGAAGAAGGATGTCGACTGCGCTCACGCCTACAAGCTACGACCGTCGGACCTGCCACGCCATGCCGCAGACACCCGTCCTGCACTGCGGTTGACCGCACGTCGAATCGGCAGACGCAGTCGTTAGAGTGGGGTCGACCCCGGCCCGACGATGAGCGACGAGGAGAGAGCGCCGCATGGCCGTACGCGAAGCCGAGCCCGTGGGCTCGCTGCAGGAGGTGAAGGAGGCAGGCCTCGACCGCGAGGACCTGCTCGGGATCTACCGACACATGCTGATCACGCGCGGCATCGAGGAGCGCGGGCACATCCTCTACAAGCAGGGGAAGATCCCGGGCTCCTTCTACACCGGCCGCGGGAACGAGGCCGCCGCGGTCGGCGTCGGCACGGCGATGGGGCCGAACGACGTCGGGACGCCGCTCCACCGCGACATGGGCGTCCACATCACGCGCGGCGTCGAGCCGTGGCGGATCTTCGCGCAGTACATGGGTCGCGAGGGCGGGCCGACGCGAGGTCGCGACGGCAACGTCCACATGGCGGTCCCCGAGCTCGGCCTCCATCCCATGGTCAGCCACCTGCCCGCGATGCTTCCGGTAGCGGGCGGGATGGCGCTCGCCTTCAAGATCCGCGGCGACCGGAGGGTCGCCGTCGGCTGGTTCGGCGAGGGCGCCGCTGCCCGCGGCGACGCCCACGAGAGCATGAACATGGCCGGCGTCCGGCAGCTGCCGATCGTGTTCGTCTGCGACAACAACCAGTGGGCGTACTCCACGCCGACGTACCTCTCGTACCCGGTGGAGCACATCGCAGACCGCGCTGCCGCGTACGGCTTCGACGGTGTCGTCGTCGACGGGACCGACGTCCTCGCCGTCTACCGCGAGGCGAAGCGCGCGATCGAAAAGGCGCGCGAGGGCGGGGGGCCGACGCTGCTCGAGTGCCTCACGCTCCGCATGGAGGGCCATGCGGTGCACGACGACGCCTTCTACGTCCCGAAGGAGATGTTCGAGCAGTGGGCGGCGCAGGACCCGATCGAGCGCTACCGCTCCTGGCTCCACGACCACGCCGGGCTGACGGACGACGAGGAGGACGAGCTCACGTCCGGAGTCAAGCGGATCCTGAACGACGCCCTCGAGCGTGCCGAGGAGTCGCCGCTGCCCGACCCGGCCGGGCTCGAGGACGGCGTGTTCGCCTCCCCGGAAGACCTCGACACGCCGCACCACAAGTGAGCAGCCGATGCCGGAGCTGACCTACATCCAGGCGATCTCGGACGCACTCCGGCAGGAGATGCGGCGGGACCAGCGCGTGTTCGTCCTCGGCGAGGACGTCGGCGTCTACGGCGGCGCGTTCAAGGTGACCCTCGGCTTCCAGGAGGAGTTCGGCCCCTGGCGTGTCATCGACACGCCGCTCTCCGAGACGGCGATCGTCGGCGGCGCGACGGGATCTGCGCTGATGGGTCTCCGTCCCGTCGCCGAGATGCAGTTCGCCGACTTCATCTCGTGCGCGTGGGACCACCTCGTCACGGTCGCGGCGAAGCAGCACTTCCGGGGAGGCACACCGGTGCCGATCGTGGTGCGGCTCCCGTCCGGAGGCGGCTTCTCCGGCGGGCCGTTCCACTCGCAGAACCCGGAGAGCTCCTTCGCGCACATCCCCGGCCTGAAGATCGTCTGCCCCTCGACCCCGCACGACGCGAAAGGCCTCCTCGCCTCCGCGATCGAGGACCCGAACCCCGTCCTCTACTTCGAGCACAAGCACCTGTACCGGCGGATCAAGGGCGAGGTCCCGGAGGATCGCTACACGATCCCCTTCGGCGAGGCGCGGGTCGTGCGCGCGGGGGAGGACGCCGTCGTCGTGACCTGGGGCGCGATGGTGCACACCGCGACCGAGGCAGCCAACGAGCTCGCGAAGGACGGGACCGAGGTCGAGATCCTCGACCTGCGCACGCTCATCCCCTGGGACCGCGAGCGCGTGCTCGAGAGCGTGCGCCGCTGCTCGAAGGTCCTCGTCCTCCACGAGGACACGCGCACCGGCGGCTTCGGCTGTGAGATCGCGGCGACGATCGCGGAGGAGGCCTTCGAGCATCTCGACGCCCCTGTCAAGCGCATCGCCGCCCCCGACACGCCGGTCCCGTTCTCACCGGTGCTCGAGAAGGCGTACATCCCCCAGGTCGAGGACGTGACAGCGGCGCTCAGGGAGTTGGCGGCCTACTAGCGCGAGGCGAGCCTCGCCCCACGGGAGGACATGTGAGCACCGGAACGCAGACCGAGGTCGTAATGCCGCAGATGGGCGTGTCGGTGTCCGAGGGCACGATCACGAAGTGGCTCAAGCAGCCGGGCGAGCCCATCGGCCGCGACGAGCCGCTGCTCGAGATCTCGACGGACAAGGTCGACACCGAGGTGCCGAGCCCCGCCGAGGGCGTCGTCGCCGAGATCGTCGTCCAGGAGGGCGAGACGGTGGAGGTCGGGACCGTGATCGCCCGGATCGCCCCTGCGGGCGCCGAGGTCGCGCCCGCGGCTCCCGCTCCGGCCGAGCCCGCGCCTGCGGAAGCTCCGTCCGAGCCTGCGCCCGCGGAGGCAGTCGCCGCCGGGCCGGCGGCTACGCCGGTCGCCGAGGCGCCTCCGGCCGAGGCCGCTCCCGCACCC
>JBOHBB010000162.1:0-14897 GCA_050698135.1 Gaiellaceae bacterium | reverse complement strand
GGGTACGACTACGCAGCCTGGGCGTGACCCACGTCGTCACGCTGGCGGGCAGCGAGCCGCCGCGCGAGCTCGGGCGCGGCGAACATGGCCGCCGGCACGAGAATCCAGATCTTGCCGGCGGTCACGTCGTAGTTCTCGAGCAGCGTCGACCACGAGTCGCCTTCGACCCAGTGGCCGAAGGCGAACTCGAACGCCACCGCCATCGACGCCCACGCGGCGCCGACGGACAGCGCCTCTCGCCGACCTTCGAGCGGCCACCGCCGCTGCAGCAGCCAGACCCAGCCGCCGAGCAACGCGAGGAGCGTGCCGGTCGAGATGGCGTGCGCCGCGTCGTCGCCGACAGCCTCCGCGTAGAGCGTCTCGCGTGCAGCGCCGTTCACGATGGCGAGTGCAGGCGCGCCCGCCCAGGCGAGGATCCATCTCTTCATGGTCGCAGCGTCGCAGCAGGTCCTCGCCCGCCTCATCGGTGGAATGGCGGATCCTCGCGTGCCGAAATACGGAGCGGATCTCACGGCGGTCGTGGACGACCGCTGTGAGCGCGTCCTCGAGTGTCGTCGTTCTGCCATCCTTGCGGAACCGTGGTGAGCATCTTCCGCAAGAAGATCGACCCCCCTGCGCCCGGAGAAACGCTTCCGGGCCGCGACGAGCCGATCTCCGGTTTTGGGCCGCACCTGGTTCTCGGCACGCCGATCACCCCGCCGTTTCCGGACGGGACGGAGCGCGCGATCTTCGGCATGGGGTGCTTCTGGGGCGCCGAGAGGATGTTCTGGCAGGCGCCGCACGTGTACACGACGGCCGCGGGCTACGCGGGCGGCCTCACGCCGAACCCGACATACCAGGAGGTCTGCTCGGGCAGGACTGCGCACGCCGAGGTCGTGCTCGCGGTCTTCGACGCGCAGGAGACGCGCTACGACGAGATGCTCCGCATCTTCTGGGAAGGCCACGACCCGACCCAGGGCATGCGCCAGGGAAACGACGTCGGGACCCAGTACCGCTCGGCGATCTACTGGACGTCGGACGCCCAGCGCGCCGCGGCGCTCGCGTCACGCGACATGTTCCAGGCGCAGCTCTCGAAGGCCGGGTTCGGGTCGATCACGACCGAGATCGCCGAGGCCGGGCCGTTCTACTACGCCGAGGACTACCACCAGCAGTACCTCGCCGCGAACCCGAACGGCTACTGCGGGCTCGGCGGCACCGGCGTCTCCTGTCCGATCGGCACCAGCGTCGTAGCGACGTCCTAGCGCGCGGCCGTCGCTCTCTCGGTCTCGGATCCCGTGGTCAGCCGCTGCGCGATGAAGACGGGGACGATGGTGAGCACGATCACGAACAGGGCGATCGCGTTCACGATCGGCAGCTCCTGACCCTGCCGGATCTTCCCGAAGATGATCAGCGGCAGCGTGTTCTGCGCGCCAGCCGTGAAGTAGGTCACGACGATCTCGTCCCAGGAGAGTGCGAACGCGAGCAACCCGCCAGCGATGATCGCCGTCCGGACGACGGGGAACGTCACGTAGCGGAACGTCTGCCAGCCGTGGGCGCCGAGGTCGGCCGAGGCCTCGAAGAACGAGCCGGAGGTCCGCCGAAGCCGCGCGAGCACGTTGTTGAAGACGATCACGACGCAGAACGTGGCGTGGCCGACGACGATCGTCCAGAAGTTGAACTCCACCGACCAGAACGAGAAGAAGGAGTTCAGCGCCATCCCGGTGATGATGCCGGGCAGGGCGATCGGGAGGACGAACACGAACGAGACGGTGTCCTGACCGAAGAAGCGGTGGCGTGACAGCGCGAACGCGGCCAGCGAGCCGAGGACGAGCGCGATCGCGGTCGCAGTCAGACCGGCCTTGACCGAGAGCCACAGCGCATCACGGACCTCCTCGTCGTGCCACGCGGCGGTGAACCACCTGGTCGTGAACCCCTCGATCGGCCAGCTCTGGATGTTCGACGCGTTGAACGCGTACACGCCCATGATCACGATCGGGATCCAGAGAAAGCCGATCACAGCCATCCCCCAGACCCACAAGCCGATCCTCGCCCCGGGCGTGAACATCGGCGTCAGAGGTTCTCGAACGCCCCGAGCCGGCGCATGATCGCGATGTACACGACCATGATCACGAGCGGCACGGTCGCGAACGCCGCGGCGAACGGGACGTTGTTCGCGATCCCGACGTTCGCGAAGATCACGTTCCCGATCAGCTGAGAGCCCGGACCGCCCACGAGACCGGGCGCGATGTAGTCGCCGAGGGTGAGCGAGAAAGTGAAGATGGAGCCCGCGGCGATTCCCGGGATCGCGAGCGGAAAGACGACGCGACGTAGCGTCGTCAGTCCCTTCGCACCGAGGTCGGCGGAGGCCTCGAGGTACGAGCCCGGGACGCGCTCGAGGGCCGCGTAGATCGGAAGCACCATGAACGGGAGCCAGATGTACGAGTAGACGAGCCACATCGCCCAGTTCGTGTACAGGATGTTCTGGCCGGGGAGGCCAATTCCCGTGAGCACCCAGTTGAGCGCACCGTCCGGGTTCAGGATCAGGCGCCACGAATAGACCCGAACCAGGTAGCTGACCCACAGAGGCACCACTGTCGCGACGAGGAGCAGCACCCGGAGCCGCGGGCTCGCGACGCGGACGAGGAACAGCGCGTACGGGAAGGCGAGGACGATGCAGGTCACCGTGACGGCGGTCGCGATGCCGACGGTTCGCAGCACGATCCGGCGGTACGTGGGGTCGTCCCAGAGCGTGCGGAAGTTGTCGAAACCCCAGTCGCGGACGATCTCGCTCGTGAACTCGTCGATGGTCCAGAACGCGGACACGAGCAGCGCGACGAGCGCGGCGACGTAGACGAAGAGGAACGCGGCGAGCGGCAGGCCCAGCTGCGCGAGCGCCTTGGCTTCCGGTCGTCGCCACGCGAACGTGGACGACGCCCGGAGGACCCCCCTGCGCGGGAGGCCCTCCGGAGCCGTCGACGTGGCGTCAGACGCCACGATCGCGGTGTCCTACCCCTTCACCTGCGTCCAGGCCTGCACCCACTTCGAGTAGGGCATGCAGACCTTGCCGCGGCCGTCCCCGCAGTCGGCGAGCGGGGTCTTCCAGAACTTGATCGACCGGTAGTAGGCCGCAGAACCGGCGGCGGAGTACAGCCGGCAGGAGCCCTTGACGAGCTTCTCCATCTCCCGGCACGCCTTCCTGTTCACGGGCGTCTCGCCGTACGTGGTCGCCTGCATGGCCTGCACCTTCGGCGTCGAGATGTGGTTCCACCACAGGTACGCGCAGTTCGGATGCTTCGCCTTCGCGGAGAGCATCCAGGTGTCCAGCCAGCCCGTGACGCCCTCCTTCGGGTTCACCGCGGCCACCGGCTGCTTCGCCGCTTTCAGCGTCGACAGCTGGTACGGCCACGAGGCGCCGATCGTCGACTTGCCGTTCCTGAACAGGTCGATCTGGTCGGACGCGTACACCCAGTGCTTGGCGAGCAAGGGCCGCTGCTGCTTGAGCAGGGCGATCGTCGCGGCGAACTGCTTCGCGTCGAGCTCGTAGGGGTCCTTGATCCGAAGCGACGGCTTGGTCTTTGAAAGATAGAGAGCCGCGTCGGCGATCTGGATCGCGTTGTCCGGGATCGAGATCTGACCCTTGTTCGCCGGGTCGTAGATCGCGGACCACGAGGTCGGCTTCTTCTCCTTCTTCGTGTTGTAGAGCAGGATGTTGGGGCCGAACTGGAGTGAGACCCCGTAGTGCTTGCCGCCGACCGTGTTCGTCGGCGGAGACTTGAACGTCGCCCAGAAGTCCTTCCACGGCTTCACGAGCCGGACGTTCGTCTCCGCGATGTCGCCGCCGAAGATGAGCCGGAGGCTCGCGTCACCCGACGCGGACACCATGTCGTACTGACCGCCTCCGCCGGATCGCATGAGGCTGACCATCTCGTCCGACGAGCCCGCGTACTTCGCCCGGATCTTGCAGCCCGACTGCTGCTCGAAGGGCCTGACCCACGACTTGTCCAGGTACCCCTCCCAGGCGACGAGCCTGAGCTCGCCCTCGCCGGGGCCGATCTGCGTCGGCACCGCCGACGACGAGCCCTTCGACACTCCGGCCGCGGGCAGCGCCAGGCCGGCCACCAGCAGCGCGATCGCGACTGCCGGTGCCGTGCGAATGCGTTTCCTCACGTTCCCTCCTTGATGACGAACTCCACGTCCGGTCGCCACGCGAGCCGGACGCGCTTGTCTTCCATCTCGTGGACGTCGCTCGACGTCGTCTCGAGGTTCTGCTGGAGAACGGACAGTTCGCCGCCACCGTCGAGGGCGACGACAAATCGCGTCGCCGGCCCAACGTAGACGACAGCACGAATCGTGCCCGCCTCGCCCTCGTCTGCCTCGAACGGAAGCAGCCGGATCTTCTCCGGGCGCACGGTGAACGCGCGCCCGTTCCTCTCGATCACGTTCGACGTGCCGATGAATCCCGCCACGAACTCCGAGACTGGGTGCTCGTACGTCTCGGCGGGACTGCCGATCTGCTCGATCCTCCCCTCGTTGAAGACCGCGATCCGGTCGGACATCGTGAGCGCCTCTTCCTGATCGTGTGTGACGTAGATGAACGTCATGCCGAGCTCCTGCTGCAGCTCCTTGAGCTCGATCTGCAGCTCCTGGCGGAGCTTGAGGTCGAGCGCGCCCAGGGGCTCGTCGAGCAGGAGCGCCTGCGGGCGGTTCACGATCGCCCGCGCGAGCGCGACGCGCTGCCGCTGCCCCCCCGAGAGCTGACCAGGCTTGCGGTCGCCGTAGCCACCGAGGCGCACCATCGCGAGCGCCTCGGCCGCGCGCCGTCGCCGGTCGCCCTTCGGGACGCGCTTCACGCGGAGGCCGTACTCGACGTTCTCCTGGACGGTCAGGTGCGGAAAGAGCGCGTAGTCCTGGAAGACCGAGATCACGGGACGGTCGAACGGGGGCATGGAGGCGACGTCGCGCCCGGCGAGCTCGATCCGTCCTCCGTCCGGACGCTCGAACCCCGCGATCAGCCGAAGCGTCGTCGTCTTCCCCGATCCGGACGGCCCGAGCAGCGTGAAGAACTCGCCCTGCAAGATCTCAAGGTTGATGTCGTCGACCGCGACGACGTCCCCGTATCGCTTGGTCAGCCCGGTGACGATGATGTCCGGCACGCCGTCAGGCGGCAAGCGACTCCTCCAGGATCGCGAGACCCTCGTCGAGCTCCTCGGAGGTGATCGTGAGCGCCGGCAGCAGGCGGATCACGTTCCCGTAGAGACCGCAGGAGAGCAGGATCAACCCCCGGTCGAACGCCGCGGCCACGACCGCTTGCGCGCGGTCAGGCGAGCGCTCGGCGAACTCGAAGGCGAGCATGGGGCCGAGCCCGCGCACCTCGCCGATGTCGGAGTGCCTGGACGCGAGCGCCTCGAGGCGCGCGCGCATCGACACCCCCAGCTCCCTGGCGGCCGCGAGGAACTCCGGGTCGGAGACCGTGTCGAGCACCGCGACCGCCGCGGCGCAGGACAGCGGGTTCCCGCCGAACGTGCCGCCGAGGCCTCCCGGCGGCGGCGCGTCCATGACCTCGGCGCGCCCGGTCACGCCGGCGAGCGGTAGGCCGCCGCCGATCGACTTTCCCGAGACGAGGAGATCGGGCTCGGCCCCGTCGTACTGCTCGATCGCCCACATCGTCCCCGTGCGGCCGACCCCGGACTGCACCTCGTCGTCGACGTAGAGGATCCCGTGCGCTCGGCAGATCTCCTGGAGCCGAGCCGGGTAGTCCGGCGGCATCGTGACGAACCCGCCCTCGCCCTGGACCGGCTCGAGGACGACGCAGGCCACCGTGGACGGGTCGACGTCGGCCTTGAACAGGTGCTCGAGCCCAGCGATCGCGTCGTCCGAGGAGACGCCGTGGTACGGGTACGGCGCGGGCGCGCGGTAGACCTCGGGCGCGAACGGCCCGAAGCCGGCCTTGTACGGCTTCACCTTGCTCGTCATCGTCATCGCGAGCAGCGTCCGGCCGTGGAACGCGCCGTCGAACACGACGACCGCGGGCCGCCCGGTCGCCGCACGGGCGATCTTGACCGCGTTCTCGACGGCCTCGGCGCCCGAGTTGACGAGGAGCGAGCGCTGCTCGCCCTCGCCGCACGGCGAGAGCTCGGCGAGGCGCCGGCAGACGTCGACGTACGGCTCGTACGTCCCGACGATGAAGCACTGGTGAAGGTAGCGGTCGAGCTGATCCCTGATCGCGTCGACGACCGCCGGGTGCCGGTGGCCCGTGTTCTGACAGCCGATCCCGCCGGCGAAGTCGACGTACGTGCGGCCGTCGACGTCCGTGACGCGGGCGCCCTCGGCCTCCCCGACCACGAGCCGAGGGGTCGTCGCTCCCGGAGCCACATACCGTGCGCGGTCGGCGAGGATCCGTTCCGCCGCTGTCGTGTCAGCCGGGTGCATCGCGCGATTATCGGGCTTGCGCGGGCGCGGGGCAACTGACACGGGGACCGCCTCCCGACCGCGTACCCTGTGGGCTGTGCCGGAGTAGCTCAGCTGGTAGAGCAAGCGCCTTGTAAGCGCTAGGCCGTGGGTTCGAGTCCCGCCTCCGGCTTCACGCCGTACGTTCGGTCATGCGAGCACCTCGCGCGTCTTCTGGTGCGCGACGATCTTCCGCTTGACGCGCTGGAGCGCGTTGTCGATCGTCTTCGTGTCGCAGCCGAGCTCGTCGGCCATCTCGTCGTAGGAATTGCCCTCGAGGTAGAGGCGGAGCGCCTCCGACTCGAGGCTCGAGAGCCCCGAGCCGAGGCAGAAGACGAGGCTTTGGAGCTCCTCCGTCGAGATCACGCAGACCGACGGATCGTCGACGCCCGGCCCCGGCAGGGCATCGCCCAGCGTGCAGTCCCCGTCGGAGTCCTGGCCGGCCGGCGTGTGGCTGAACGAGACGTACGTGTTCAGCGGGGAGTGCTTGAAGCGCGTCGCCGTCTTGATGGCCGTGATGATCTGCCGCGTAACGCAGAGCTCCGCGAAGCTGCGGAACGACGTCTCCTTGTCGGTGCGGAAGTCACGCACGGCCTTGTACAGGCCGATCATCCCCTCCTGCACGAGATCGTCACCGTCGCCTCCCGCGAGGAAGTACGAGCTCGCCTTCAGGCGGACGAAGCCTGCGTACCGGCGCATGAGCGCGTCGAGGGCCTCCTGGCTCCCGTTCCGCGCGCGGAGCACGAGCTGCAGGTCCTCGAGCTCCCGCTGGACCCTCTGTGCGGACCTCGGTGCTGCTACGGCACGAGCGGCGGCCATCTCGATACCCCCTTGTGGTGGCGTCGTCGGGCGGATCGACCCGCCCGGAACGCCTGCTCATGGGCAAGTCTCACCTTGAAGTTGAGGGAGAACCTAGCACTACTCAGCGGGCGTTACAAGGGGTTTGCGAAGATTGCAGATTGCTAAGAACATGTGTTCGTATGAAAGGTTCGGTTCACCGCACTGCGCCTGCGCACCGGCCTCTGCGAACATGAACACGTGCCCCAGACCGTCCTCATCGTGGACGACCACCCGAGCTTTCGCGCCTCTGCGCGGGCCGTGCTCGAGGCCGACGGGTTCGAGGTCGTGGGCGAGGCGGACGACGGCGCGTCGGCGCTCACGGCTGCGCGCGATCTCAAGCCCGACGTGGTCCTGCTCGACGTCCAGCTCCCGGACGCGACCGGGTTCGACATCTGCGAGTTCCTCTGCGGAGAGCACCCGCTGCCCGAGATCGTCCTCGTCTCGAGCCGCGACGCGTCCGACTACAACGGCCTGATCCAGACGAGCCACGCACGCGGCTTCATCTCGAAGGCCGATCTCTCCGGCGAGACGCTCCGCGCCCTCCTGGCTTGAGCCGCCTCACGCTCGGCCTCGGGCTCGCCCTCCTCCTTGTCGAGGCGTCCGTGGCCGTCGCGCTCGTCGCCACGAGCGACCACGTCACGGACAAGGGGTGGACGCTCGGATTCGCCGTCACTGCCGGCGTCGCCTTCGTCGTCTCAGGGCTCGTCGCGATCGTCCGTCGGCCGGAGAACCGCACGGGCGTGTACCTCGCGGCCGTCGGCTACCTGTGGTTCGTCGGCGCGCTGACGGACTCCGACAACCCGTGGCTCTTCCCGATCGGGATCATCGTCAGCGGGCTGACGTTCGTCCCGTTCTCGGCACTCCTGCTCGCACATCCGACCGGGCGGTTCGATACGCGGCTCGAGCGGGCGTTCCCGCTCGTGGTCGGGGTCGTCCTCGTCTCGCTCGCAACCGCGATCGTACTCGTCGACTCCTCCCCCCTGCCCGAGTGCGAGACCTGCCCGGAGAACGCGATGCTGGTCGTCGACTCGCCTGGGGTCGCAGACGTGCTTCAGACGGCCGCGACCGGCGCTGCGATCGCTCTCGCGCTCGCCGGTACGGCCCTGCTGATCGGTCGCTGGCGCCGTGCGACTCCCGTCCTCCGCCGCGCCCTGCTGCCCGTGTTCGTCGCGGGTGGCGCCGTGCTCGTCGGGCTCGTCGTCGAAGCGCTACTGGCGGAGCTCGTCTCCGCCGATGCGGCGGACGCGTTCACACCTGTCCTGTTCGCCGTGTTCGCTGCGGTGCCGCTCGCCTTCCTCTTCGGAATCCTGCAGACGCGCCTCGCCCGCTCGTCGGTCGCCGAGGTCGTGCTCGCGCTGCAGGCGGGCACGCCGCTCCGCGTGGCGCTCGCGGACGCCCTCCGTGACCCGTCGCTCGAGCTCGTCTACCGGCTCGACCGCAGCAGCGGGCTCGGAGGGACCGTGTGGGTCGATCCCGAGGGCCGGACGGTGGGCGGGCCGAGCCCCGATACGGATCGCGCCGTCAACCTCATCGAGCAGGACGGCGAGACGCTCGCCGCCGTGACATACGAGGCGTCGCTCGCCGAGCAGCCCGAGCTCGTGGACGCGGTCGTCGCCGCTGCCGGCCTCGCCATCCGGAACGAGCGCCTCCAGGCCGAGCTCCGGGCGGAGGTCCGGCTCGCGGGCACGCTCGCGGACACGGCGCCGAGCCTGCTCTCGAACGTGGACACCGACGGCCGGATCCTCAAGCTCAACCACGCCACGCTGCGCGCGAGCGGCTACGAGGACGAGGCAGACGTGCGCGGCAAGTACTTCTGGGACGTGTTCATCGACGAGGCCGAGCGAGAGGCCATGACCGGGCGCTTCGCCGCGGCCGCTCCCGACTACCCGCCCACCGAGTACGAGAACACGTTCACGAACCTCCGGGGCGAGCGGCTCGTCATCTACTGGCGGAGCACGCCGGTCGTCGACGAGCACGGCAAGGTCGTGAGCATCGTCGCCGCCGGCCTCGACATCACGGAGCGACACCGGCTCGAGGCCGAGAAGGAGCGCGAGCGCGAGTTCCTGAACGCGATCGCCAACAACGCGCCGAGCCTCATCTGCCTCATCGACGACGAGGGACGCGTCACCGACCAGGGCGCGAACATGGCCTTCGAGCGCACGCTCGAGCGCGACCCGTCCGACATCGGCGGCGAGATCTTCTGGATGCGCTACGTGCATCCGGGTGACGCCGACGAGGTGCGCGAGCGCATCGAGCGAGTCGTCGCTGGAGAGGCGCTCGGCGAGCACGACAACTACTGGGTCACGGGGACAGGGCGCCGGCTGCTGATGGCGTGGACCTGCACGCCGCTTCCCGCCCTCGACGAGCGAAGGCTGTTCCTGATCACGGGCGTGGACGTCACCGAACGGAACCGCCGCGAGAGCGAGGTGCACGAGGCGCGCGACTTCCTGCAGACCGTCGTGTCGACGATCCCGAGCCTCCTCGTCATCGTCGACTCCGAGGCGCTGATCGTGGAGAACGGCGTCAACCGTGCGTTCACCGACACCTTCGGGTGGTCCGGCTGGGAGTCCACGGGGCGCAGCTTCCTGGAGCTCGTCCACCCGGAAGACGAGTACGCGGTGCGGATGGCGATCGCCGCGGCGGCGAACGGTGTCCCGCGCACCGACCTCGAGGCCCGCTGGCTCCGCCAGGCCGGCGACGCGGCGATCGTCGCCTGGACGGCGACCCCCAACCTCGATGCCGAGGGGCGCACCCGGGTGCTCCTCTCGGGCATGGACGTCACCGAACGGAAGCGGCGAGAGGAGGAGATCAGGGCGAGCGAGGAGCGCTTCCGAGCAGTCATCGAGCGCGCGCCCGCAGCCATCCTCGAGATCGACCTCGACTTGCGCGTGAAGCTCTGGAACCCGGCCGCGGAACGCATCTTCGGCTGGGCGAGCGACGAGATCCTCGGCATCCCCGTGCCGATCGTGCCGCCGGAGCAGGAGGACGAGTTCATCGGCATGATCGACGAGATCCGCGAGGGTCGGGCGGTCACGGGGGTCGAGACGGTGCGATTGCGGAGAGACGGCTCGCGCGTGAACGTCGAGGTCTCCGCCGCCCCGATCCGGGATGCGTCCGGCGTCGTCGCGGGGTACATGGCCGTGTTCAGCGACATCAGCGAGCGGAAGCGGCACGAGGAAGAGCTACGGGCGTCGCGCGCGCGCCTCGTCGCCGCCGGCGACGACGCGCGCAGGAAGCTCGAGCGCAACCTCCACGACGGCGCGCAGCAGCGCCTCGTCGCCCTCTCCGTCTCCCTCCGGCTCGCGGAGTCCAAGCTCGCCGAGGACCCGGCCGGCACCGCCAGGATCCTCGCCGGCGCGCGCGAGGAGCTGATGCACGCCCTCGAGGAACTGCGTGAGCTCGCACGCGGCATCCATCCGGCGGTCCTCACCGATCGCGGGCTCGCACCCGCGATCGAGGCCCTCGTGGGCCGGACGCCGCTGCCGGTGGTGGTCGACATCGTCGAAGGGCGGTTGCCGCCGGCGGTCGAGGCGGCGTCGTACTACGTCGTCGCCGAGGCGCTGACGAACGTGGCCAAGTACGCGGGAGCGTCCACCGCGCGCGTGCACGTCGGGCGGGAGAACGGCCGCGTCACGATCGAGGTGGCGGACGACGGCGCCGGAGGCGCCGACCCTGCGCGCGGAAGCGGGCTCCGCGGGCTCGCCGACCGGGTCGCCGCACTCGACGGCACGCTCTCGGTCGAGAGCCCCGAGGGCCGCGGGACCGCGGTTCGGGCCGAGATCCCGCTCGTCGAGGCCGTCGAAGAGTAGGGAACGCCGTACGGTGAGACACCTGCACGCCGTAGCGTCGCGGCCGCACGGTCATGGAAGAGTCATCGTCATCGACTGCACGCAGAGGAGGCCGACGATGACCACAGCGCTCACCCACACCGACCGCCGCGAGCTGGATCACCGCCAATCGGACGGCATCGACGTCACGCTCTCCTGGAGCCCTGCGCACGACCGTCTCTTCGTCAGCGTTCGCGACGGCGGAGGCGACTCGTTCGAGCTCGCAGTCGAACCCCATGAGGCGCTCGACGTCTTCAACCACCCGTACGCGTACGCCACGCGCCGACGGACCGTGCTCATCGAGGTCGCCGCCTGAGACACGCGGCGCGATCGCTCCCCGCTGTTCTCATTTCCTGCCCCGTCCGGGCTTCCACCGCTTCCCTACCCGGCCGCGCAGCGGCGCTCGTAGACTCGGCACGTGAGCTCGCCCGCCGCCGGCACCGTCACGTTCCTGCTCGGAGACGTCGAGGGATCCTCGGTGATGCAGCACGACGATCGCGTCGATTACCCGGTCGTCATCGGAAAGATTCGCAGCATCCTGCGCCAGGCCGTGGATGCCAACGCCGGCCACGAGGTCGACTCGGTCGGGGACGAGCTGCTCGCGGCGTTCTCCGACCCGAGCCGCGCGGTGAGCGCCGCGTTCGAGGCCCAGCGCGCCATGCGCGATGCGGAGTGGCCCGAGTTCCTGCGCGTCCGCATTCGCATCGGGCTCCACACCGGGACTCCGTCGATCGGGGTCGAGGGGTACACCGGGATCGATCTCGTCCGCGTGTCGCGCATCGCGAACGCGGGGCACGGAGGGCAGATCCTCGCCTCGGCCGCGACCGTCGCCGCCGTCGACGGAGTCTCGAGCCGCGACGTCGGGGAACAACGCCTCGAGCGCCTTCCCGAGCCGGAGCACATCTTCCAGCTGCTCGCCGACGACCTCGCGCAGGACTTCCCCCCGCTCCGCAACACGAGCTCGACCGTGGGCAAGTCGATCCGCGTCGTCATCGCCGACGATTCCGTCCTTCTCCGCGAAGGAGTGGCGCTGCTCCTCACAGAGTCGGGGTTCGACGTCGTGGCGCAGTCGGGCGACGCCGAGGACCTGCTCCGACACGTGGGGATGCACAAGCCCGACGTCGCGGTCGTGGACATCCGGATGCCGCCGACGCACACGGACGAGGGCCTCAGGGCGGCACGCACGATCCGCGAGCGCTTCCCGGACACGGGCGTCCTCGTCCTCTCGCAATACGTCGAGTCCGGCTACGCGCTCGACCTCCTCTCGGAGAGCGCGGAGGGCGTCGGCTACCTGCTCAAGGACCGCGTCTCCGACGTCGAGCAGTTCGCAGAGTCCGTGCGGCGCGTGGCCGAAGGCGGATCGGCGCTCGACCCCGCTGTCGTCAGCCAGCTGATCGGACGCCAACGGGCCGACGACCCGCTCGACGAGCTGACACCGCGCGAGCGGGAGGTGCTCGAGCTGATGGCCGAGGGCCGTTCGAACCAGGCGATCGCGGACCGGCTCTTCGTCACGCTCCGCGCGGTCGAGAAGCACGTCACGAGCATCTTCTCGAAGCTCGACCTGCCGGCGAGCACGGAAGACCACCGCCGCGTGCTCGCCGTCCTGATGACCCTGCGCACGTAGCGTCTCGCTCGGCTGGTGACTGTCCCCCGCGCGGGACCGTCACCCGCTCGCCCCCTGTTGCAAGAGAGCCGGTGACAGTCACCCGCGGTGACAGTCACCCGCACGGGACGAGTGCGGCGAGCCGCACCTCGAGACGCCTGGCCGCCGCACTGCGCGTCGAGCCCCCGAGTGGGAGCCTGGGATTCGTCCAGACGACCCAGGAAAGGAACCGAGATGTCACCTCTGAAGCACTCAAAGAACGTCGCGGCCCGAATGGGTCGCTGGAGCGCGAGCCACCGCAAGACGGCGATCTTCGGCTGGCTCGCGTTCGTCGTCGCCGCGTTTGCGATCGGTGTCGCAGTACCGATGCAGACGATCGACGAGACCGACTACAACGTCGGCGAGGCGCGCACGGGTGATCACATCATCCGCGACGGCGGGTTCGAGCTGGACGAGCAGTCGGAGTACGTGCTCGTGCAGTCCAAGACGAGGACGGCGGACGATCCGGCGTTCCGGGCGGTCGTGAGCCAGGCCGTCGCGGCCCTCGACGGGTTCGCGCAGGTCACGAAGCTCCGCTCGCCCCTCACGGCGGGCAACGAAGGCCAGATCTCGGCGGAAGGCCACTCGGCGCTGATCGAGTTCAGCCCGAGGGGCACGTACGACGAGGCGGCCGCGTACATCGACGAGATCGTCGCGGCCACGGACGAGGTCCAGGCGCAGAACCCCGACTTCTACGTCGGGGAAGCCGGCTCCGCCTCGACGGGCAAGGCGCTGAACGAGCTCTTCGACTCGCAGCTCGCACGGGCGGGCCTGCTCTCGATCCCGCTCACTCTCGGCATCCTGCTGCTCGTGTTCGGCTCGCTCGTCGGCGCGTCGATTCCGCTCCTGCTCGGGCTCACGTCCGTCTTCGCGACGATGGGCCTCGTGGCGCTGCCGAGCCAGCTCGTCCCCATGGACGAGAACATCTCGGCGGTGATCCTGCTGATCGGGCTCGCCGTCGGCGTCGACTACTCGCTCTTCTACATCCGCCGCGAGCGTGACGAGCGACGGGCCGGGCGCAGCGAGACGGCTGCCCTCGAGGCCGCGGCGGCCACGTCGGGCCGGGCCGTGCTCATCTCGGGCATCACCGTGATGATCGCGATGGCCGGCATGTTCTTCTCCGGCGACAAGACGTTCATGTCCTTCGCGATCGGGACGATGCTCGTCGTCGCGGTCGCGATGCTCGGCTCCTTGACGGTGCTGCCGGCGATGCTCTCGTGGCTCGGCGACCGCATCGACAAGGTCCGCGTGCCGCTCGTCTGGCGGCTCAAGCGGGACGACGGCGACCCCCGGGTCTGGGGCGCGATCCTCGACCGCGTCCTCCGGCACCCGGTGATCTCGGCGACCGCCGCGACCGCCGTGCTCGTCGTGCTGGCGCTGCCCGCGCTGAACCTGCACACGGCCATCTCCGGCCTGGACGGGCTGCCGAAGTCCCTGAAGGAGATGCAGGCGTTCAACCGGGTCGACGACGCGTTCCCGGGCGGCGCCACTCCCGCGGTCGTCGCGATCGCGGGTGACGCCTCCGACCCCGAGCTGCAGGCGGCCGTCAACGAGCTCCGCACGCGGGCGATCGAGTCCGGCAAGGCGCGGCAGCCGATCACGGTCGACGTCGCTCCGGGCGGCAAGGCGGTCCGGGTCCAGATCCCGCTCGCGGGGAAGGGCACGGACGACGTGTCGAACGACGCGCTGGCCACGCTGCGCGAGGACCTCCTCCCGGCGACGCTCGGCACGGTGAGCGGCATCGAGTACGCGGTCACCGGTGACACGGCGGCCTCGAAGGACTGGAACGACGCGATGCGCTCGGCGGTGCCGATCGTGTTCACGTTCGTTCTCGCCCTGGCGTTCCTGCTGCTGCTCGTCTCGTTCCGGTCCCTCGTCATCCCGGTGAAGGCGATCCTCATGATCCTGCTCTCGGTCGCCGCCGCCTACGGCGTGGTAGTCGTGACGTTCCAGTGGGGTTGGGGCGAGAACCTGCTCGACTTCAACTCGAACGGCGGCGTCGCAGCCTGGCTGCCGATGTTCCTGTTCGTGATCCTCTTCGGCCTCTCGATGGACTACCACGTGTTCATCCTGAGCCGGGTGCGCGAGTACTACGACCGCGGACTCGACACCGAGCACGCGGTCGCGAAGGGGATCAAGTCGACGGCAGGCGTCGTCACCAG
>JBOHBB010000161.1:0-21931 GCA_050698135.1 Gaiellaceae bacterium | reverse complement strand
CCGACGGCCAGCTCCGACTTGTTCCCCGTCGAGACCACGAGCCACCCGTACGTGTTCGACAACGCCATGAGCAGGACGCCGCGGACCCGTGCCTGCAGGTTCTCCGCGGCGAGACCCGCGAGACCGTCCTCGATCTCGCCCGAGAGCGCCCCGTGGAACGCGCCGACGATGGTCTCGATCGGGATCTCGCGGAACGTGCAGCCGAGCGACTCAGCCACGGCCCGCGCGTCGTCCCGCGTGCTTTCGGAGCTGAAACGGGACGGCATCGAGACGCAATGCACGCGGTCAGGCCCTAGCGCATCGGCGCACAGCGCGGCCGTCACCGCCGAGTCGATCCCGCCGGAGACCGCGACCACGACGTCCGTGAAAGCGTTCTTGTCCACGTAGTCGCGCAGTCCGAGTGTGAGCGCGAGCCGCATCTGCTCGAGCCCGGGCTCGAACGGCACCACCTGACCGGGCGCGGGCTC
The DNA here is from genome assembly GCA_050698135.1 of Gaiellaceae bacterium. Lineage (GTDB taxonomy): Bacteria > Actinomycetota > Thermoleophilia > Gaiellales > Gaiellaceae > GMQP-bins7. The sequence continues at coordinate 21,464 of JBOHBB010000161.1, read as the reverse complement.
AGGGCGCGCGACGAGCTCGGGAAGGTCGACCACCTCGATCCGCGGCGCGGTCTCGCGCGAGCGGTCGAGCTCGCGCCTGCGCGCGTCGCGAAGCCGCCGGCCGATCGCCAGCTCGGGGTCGACGTCGCAGACGAGGAGGTGCTGCTCGAAGCCCGGTGCGCGCGCGAGCACCTCACCTGCGTCGTCGAGCACGACCGAGTGGCCGTCGAAGACGAGCTCGTCCTGACCGCCGACGAGGTTGCAGAACGCGAGGAAGGCGCTCGAGTCCCTCGCGCGCGTGACGAGCATCTCCTCCCGGTCCTCCGCCTTTCCGACGTGGAACGGGGACGCAGACAGGTTGACGAGGAGCTGAGCGCCCGCGAGTGCGAGGTCGGTTGCGGGTGGCCCGGGCTGCCAGACGTCCTCGCAGATCGTGGGGCCGACGTGCAGCTGTCCGAAGCGGAGCAGGACGAGGTCGTCGCCTTCCGCGAAGTAGCGGTGCTCGTCGAAGACGCCGTAGTTCGGGAGGAAGTGCTTGCGGTACACGGCGCGGATCTCGCCGTCCGCGCACACGGCGCACGCGTTCGCGAGGTCGCGGTCGAACAACGGCGTGCCGACGAGCGCGACGAGCCCGTCGGTCGCGCGCGCGATCTCGTCGAGCGTCGCCCGCGCGGCCCGAACGAACCCGGGTCGCAGGAGCAGGTCCTCGGGCGGGTAGCCGGTGACCGCGAGCTCCGGGAAGACAACGAGGTCGGCCTCCGCGCGGCGCGCGTCGGCGAGGAACGAGAGGACCTTGGCGCGGTTTCCGGAGAGGTCGCCGACGACCGCGTTCAGCTGCGCGAGCGCGAGTCTCAAGGTTTTCGCCTCAGAGTCACAAACCGAGTCTACAAGTACGCTCTCCGCCCATGGAGATCACCTTCGAGCGCCGCTTCCGGGGCCCGCTGACGTCGGCGAACGGCGGGTTCGCGTGCGGCAGCCTCGCGGCGTTCGTCGACGCAGAGGAGGTCGAGGTGACGCTGCGGCTCCCTCCGCCGCTCGGCCGTTCCCTCTCGGTCCGGAGCGAGGGTGCCTCTGCGACGCTCCTCGACGGTGGCGCCGTCGTCGCCGAGGCGCGGCCGTCCGCGGTCGATGTCGCGACACCGCAGCCGCCGGTGTCGATCGGCCAGGCGGAGGAGGCTGCGACGCGGTTCGTCCGCATCGGCAACCCCGCCTTCCGGGAGTGCTTCGTCTGCGGTGTGCGCGAGGAGGAAGACGGGCTCGCCGTGTACGCGGGCGCGGTGGCAGGTCGGGAGCCGCTCGTCGCCGCCCCCTGGACGGCGCGCGAGCCGTCGCATGCGGTCGTCTGGGCGGCCATCGACTGCCCCGGCGCGTACGCGGTCGGCACGGCCGGGAGGGGCGAGATCGTCCTCGGCCGGATGACCGCGCGCGTGGACCGGGTCCCGGAGCCGGGCGAGCGCTGCGTCGTCAGCGCGTGGCCGCTCGCAGAGGACGGTCGCAAGCTCTTCGCGGGAACGGCGCTCTTCTCCGCCGGCGGCGAGCTCCTCGCCGTCGCGAAGCAGGTGTGGATCGAGCCCGCTAGCGGGGCGTGAGCGCCATGAGCATGCCGCCGTCCTCGTCGTAGGCGGGGAAGAAGTCGACAGTCACGTCCTTGTCGACGCCCGCCTTCGTCCGGATCGCGAGCTGCTGCCCCAGCTTCCGCACACCCCACTCGCGGACGACCTCGATCGGCGACGGATCCGAGAGCGAGAGCGCAGCGACCACGTCGTTCCCGAGGAGGTCGCCGTCGCGGAACCCGGTGAGCTCGAAGACTCCGCGGCCGGCCGCGAGCACGCGGGCGTTGCGATCGCAGACCACGAAGCCGGTCGCAGGCGCGGGGTAGTAGTCCTCGAGGAGCTCGAAGAGGAAGCCGAACCCGCACGTCCGGCACTGAACGGCCTGGGCGGAGAAGCCCTCGAACCCGTCGAGGTCGACCGATCGCCGCTTGCAGTTGGGGCAGATGTAGAACGGCACTCGCGCCAGGGTAGGGACCACGCCGTTGACGGACCGTTAAGTCAGCGGCGGAGGCGGATCGCGTTGAGGTCCTTCTCCGCGATCTCGTCGGCGCGGCGGATCAGGTCCTCGATGTCGTCGTGCTCCGCGTGGAGGTAGCGCCCGGCGAGCGCGTCCGCCCTGCCCGACGCGAGCACCCGCACGAGCCGAGGCGCGAGCTCGGGCGGTGTCCACGGAGCATCGTCGCCGAACGAGTCTCCCGTCATGGCCGTCCTGACGAGCCCGGGGCTGAAGACGAAGACGGGGATGCCGTGCTCCCCGAGCTGGAGCGCGAGCGTCTCGCCGAAGCGGCAGAGCGCCGCCTTGCTCGCGGAGTAGGACGTGTTCCTCGAGCCGGGAAGGTACGCGGCGCCCGAGCCTGTGAGGACGATCCGCCCGCGCCGGCGCTCGAGCATGCCCGGAATCACCGCGCGGCACGAAAGGTACGCGCCGAGAACGTTCACCTCGAGCACGTGCCACCACTCCTCGGGCTCGAGCTCCCAGGCCGCAGGCTCGCTCACCGACAGCCCGGCGTTCGCGACGAGGAGGGCGATCGGCCCGAGCTCGTCCTCGGTCCGCCGCGCCCACTCCTCGACGTCCGCGCGGCGCGAGACGTCACCGACGAGCGCGAGCCCTCCGATCTCGGCCGCGACCTCGTCGACCTGCTCGCGCGTCCGACCGGTGACCGCGACCGACATGCCGGCCTCGGCGAGCTCCCGCGCGATCGAGGCGCCGATCCCGCGCCCGCCTCCGGTCACGAGCGCGACGCCTTCGAGCCGGTCAGACGGCATTCGCGATCTCCTCCAGGGACTCCGGGTTCTCGAGCGTCGAGAGGTCGCCCGGGTCCTCGCCGAGCGCGCGGGCACGTACCGCCCGCCTGACGATCTTCGCGCTCCGTGTCCTCGGCAAGGCGGAGACGAACAGTATCCGCTCGGGCCTGAACGACTTGCCGAGCTCGTCCGTGACCGCGCGCGAGACCTCCTCGGCACTCGCTTCGGCGCCCGGCCGCAGGACGCAGAAGAGCCACGGCACCTCGCCCTTCACCTCGTGCGGGACGCCGATCGCGGCCGCCTCGGCGACCGCCGGGTGGTTGACGGCCGCGGACTCGAGCTCGGCCGGGCCGATCCGCTTGCCCGCGACGTTGAGGGTGTCGTCGGAGCGGCCGTGCAGGTACCAGTAGCCGTCCTCGTCGACCGACGCCCAGTCGCCGTGCGTCCAGACGCCGGGGAAGCGGCGCCAGTAGGTGTCGAGGTAGCGCTCGGGATCGCGCCAGATGCCGCGCGTCATCCCCGGCCAGGCGTTGCGGCAGACGAGCTCGCCGACCTCGCCCCGGACCGGCCGGCCGGACTCGTCGAGCACGTCCATGTCCTGCCCGAGCGCGGGGAACCCGAGCGAGCACGGCTTCGTCGGCGCCAGCGGCGTCACCGAGAGGAAGCACGCGCCGACCTCGGTGCCGCCCGAGATGTTCACGATCGGGATGCGGCCGCCGCCGCACACGTGCTCCCCGAGCCAGTCGTACGGCGCGCGGTTCCACGGCTCCCCGGTCGTCGTCACCGCGCGCAACGACGACAGGTCGGCGGTCGGCTCACCCTTCGGGATGAGCGCGCGGATCAGGGTCGGGGAGACGCCGAGCATCGTCACCCGCTCCGACTCGATGAGGCTCCAGATCCGGTCCGCCGGCCAGTCGGGCGCTCCCTCCATGAAGACGATCGTCGCGCCGAGCGCGCCCGCGCCGACGACGGTCCAGGGCCCCATGATCCAGCCCATGTCGGTCGCGAACAGGACGCGGTCGCCTGCGCGGATGTCCGCCTGGTACGCGGCCTCGCGCGCGATCGACACGAGGAAGCCGCCCTGCACGTGGAGCGCGCCCTTCGGCCGGCCGGTCGTGCCCGAGGTGTAGGCGAGGAGGTACGGCGCCTCGCTATCGACCTCGAGCGGCGGCAGCGCGCCCGGTGCGTCGGCGACGAGCTCGGCCCAGTCGTGGTCGCGGGCGGGCGTCATCGGCACGTCGAGCCCGAGGCGGCGCCGAACGACGACGTGCTCGACCGACGGCGCTCCCGCGAGGGCCTCGTCCGCGATCTCCTTCATCGGCTGGACGGCACCTCGCCTGAGTGAGCCGTCGGCAGTGATCAATGCCCGTGCCCCGGCGTCCGCGAGCCGCGACGCGATCGCCGGCGCGGCGAAGCCCGAGAAGATCGGGACCTGGACGGCGCCGAGGTGGGCGCACGCGTGCGAGGCGATCGCGGCCTCGGGCACCATCGGGAGGAAGATCCCGACGGCGTCGCCGGTCCCGATCCCGAGCGCTGCGAGCCCCTCGGCGATACGCGTCACCTCGAGCGAGAGCGCGCTCCAGCTCCACGATTCCCGGTCGCCGTCCTCCGCGTGCAGCACCGCGGCCGCGTCGTCCGGCCGCTCCCGCGCCCAGCGGTGGACGCACGCCTCCGCGACGGAGAGCCTCGCGCCGGTGAACCACGTCGTCCACTCGATCCCGCGCGAGTCGTCGCGCACCAGGTCCCAGTCGCGGGCGAACGGGAGATCGAGGTCCTCGCGCACCGTCCGCCAGAAGCGGTCCGGGTCCTCGACCGAGACGCGGTGCAGCTCCTCGTAGCCGCCACATCCGAGACGCCGGGCGAGCCGGGTGACGTTCGCGGCTGCGAGCTGCTCCTCGCTCGGCGTCCAGGCGAAGTGGTTCATGTCTCCCGGCTCGATGGTCACTGGCTACGGTTCGACGCGATGCGAGCCCGGATCTTCGCAGAGGAGAACCGCAAGTGGGTCACGCTCGCGGCGGTCTCGTTCGGCCTCTTCATGATCATGCTGGACAACACGGTGGTGAACGTCGCGCTGCCGTCGATCCAGCGCGATCTCGGGGCCGACCTCTCCGAGCTCGAGTGGATCGTCACCGGCTACGCGCTCACGTTCGCAGCGCTGATGCTCATCGGCGGGAAGCTCGCGGACGCGTACGGCCGCCGGCTCGTGTTCGTCGTGGGCATCGCCGTCTTCACCCTCGCGTCGCTCGCGTGCGGGCTCGCCGAGTCGAGTGACCAGCTGATTGCGGGCCGCGTGCTCCAGGGCGCCGGGGCCGCGCTGATGAACCCGGCGACGCTCTCCATCATCGCGGCGACCTTCGCCCCGCAGGAGCGCGGGACCGCGATCGGGATCTGGGCCGGCGTGTCGGCGCTCGCGCTCGCCATCGGGCCGCTCGTCGGCGGGCTCATCACGGAGCACCTCGACTGGAGCTGGATCTTCTTCGTCAACGTCCCGGTCGGGATCCTGGGGATCGTCGCGAGCTTCCTCTTCATCGACGAGTCGCGGGACGAGTCGCACGAGCGCCTCGACCTCCCGGGGCTCGCGACCTCGGGGATCGCCCTGTTCTCGCTGACGTACGCGCTCATCGAGGCGAACACGTACGGCTGGGGCTCGACGCGCATCGTCTCGGCCTTCGTCGTCGCGGCCGTCGCCTTCGTTGCCTTCGTGCTGCTCGAGCGCCACCAGCGCGCCCCGATGCTTCCGCTCGAGCTGTTCAGGAACGGCACGTACACGGGAGCGAACCTCGTGATCCTGCTCGTGGCGCTCGCGATGTTCGGCGTCTTCTTCTTCGTCTCGCTGTACATGCAGAACGTGCTCGGCTACTCCGCGGTGCAGACCGGCGCCGCCTTCCTGCCGATGACCGTCCTCATCATCCTCGTGGCGCCGATCGCCGGGAAGACGAGCGACCGGATCGGCTCGCGCGGCCTGATGACCGCCGGGCTCCTGCTGGTGGCCGTGCACCTGACGTACTTCTCGCGGCTCGGCGCGGACGCGTCGTTCTGGGATCTGTTGCCCGCGCTCCTCATCGGCGGTGCGGGGATGGCGCTGACGATGACCCCGAGTGCGGCGGCCGCAACGCGCGCGGTCCCGGTCGACAAGGCCGGGGTCGGCTCGGCGGTGCTGAACGCGTCCCGTCAGACCGGCGGCGCGATCGGCATCGCGCTGATGGGGGCGATCATGGCCCACGAGGCGGGGGGCGGCCGGCTGACGCCGGAGACGTTCATGGCCGGCTTCCAGCGCGCGCTCGAGGTGTCGGCCGTGATCGCCGTCGTCGGCGCGATCGTCGCGTTCGCCCTCGTCAGGCCGCACGAGCGGGCGGAGGACACGACCCCCGCAGCGGCCGAGCCGGCAGCCTGAGCACACTTGGAGACGTTCGGGCCGATCGTCGCCTCCGCGCGGCGCTCGCGTCCGAGCCGGATCGCGCCGCGGCGCTCGACCGCGGGCTTCTCGAGTTCGCGACACGGGCGAGCTCAGGCGCGCCGGGCGGGCCGGCGGAGTACCGCCACGAGTACCTCCTCGTCGTCGCGCGCCCGCGGTAGCGACGCCCGGACGTGAAAACGCCCCCGGCTGCGGCTCCGGGGGCGTTCTCCGTTCGAGGCGACCCCTTTCCGGGTCGACAGGCCGGAGAATCGTGGCTCTGCGGCCCAGCCACGCTCTTCCAGGGGCCCGTCGGCGGATCCGGCGGAGGTGCCCGCGCAGACGATCTGGCGTCCGATCGACTGCGGTGTGGGCCTGACTATAGGAGTCGTGTCCGAAAAAGTCAAGTAGCTCGGTCAAGTGATTTCCGGTACGGTTACTTGACCGTACGGTCGCGGCCGACATCCCCCGGCGGGGGGAGCGCAGCCACTCCGGCCGGCAGGTTCACTCCGATGGCCATGAACGAGACTCCCACGACCTCGACCTCGGGCACCTCCGAGCCCAGGGCCGGCGCGCGCGAGGCCGCCGAACGTCTCGGCGAGCGCCTGCGCGCGCTCCGCATCGCCGCTGGCCTGACCCAGAGCGAGCTCGCCGAGGGCCGCTTCTCGAAGGAGTACATCAGCCAGATCGAGCGCGGGAAGACCCGCCCCACCGACGTGACGGTCGCATGGCTCGCGCAGCGGCTGAACGTCGACCCCGGCTTCCTCGCGGTCGGCGTGTCCACCGAGGAACGGACGAAGGTCGAGGCGCTCCTCGCCCGCGCCGAGGCGCTCGCGGAGGCCCACTCCGACGCCGACGCGATCGAGGCGTTCCGCGAGGCCCGCCGCACGATCGAAGGGACCTGGGCGCCGGCGCTCGAGCTCCGTGCGCTCGTCGGCGAGGCCTGGGCACTCCAGCAGCACGGGGACGTCGCGGAAGGGGTCGATCTCCTCCTGCAGGCTCGCGAGCTCGCCGAGCGACCCGAGTTCTCCGACATCGATCGCGCGGAGGTCCTGTTCCGGCTCGGCGCCTGCCGGTGGAGCCTCTCGAGCATCTCGACGGCGATCGCGCTCTTCGACGAGGCGCTCGAGCTCGCCGAGCGCTCGGGGCTCCCCTGTGACCTCCTTCGCGCGGACATCCTCGGCTGGCGCTCCCGGTGCCACCGCCGCCTCCGCGACTACGTCGCCGCGCGTGAGGACGTCGAGCACGCGCTCGAGCTCGCGCAGGACCTCGGCGACCGCCGCGCGATCGCGAACACGTACTTCCAGGCGTCGCTCATCGCCCAGAGGCAGGGCAACTGGGTGCTCTCGCGAACCTACGCCGAGCGGGCCAAGGAGCTGTATCAGGAGCTCAACGACGAGCGGAACGTCGGCCGGCTGCTGCTCGCGCTGGGGGGGCTCACCTTGCTCCTCGGCGACGAGGACAGCGCCGTCGTGCACCTGAAGTCCTCGTTCGCGCGAGCGCTCGAAACCGATTCTCACGCGGACGCCGCGCAGGCGCTCGGTGGGTTGGCCACGGTGCACCTTCGCCGTTGTGAGTACGACCAGGCAGACGAGCTCGCGCGCAAGGCGCTCGATCTCCTGCAGGGTCGGGAGGACTACCTCCACGAGGTCTGCCCGTCGCAGCTCGTGCTGGGACGAGCGCTGATGGAGCGCGGGCGGCTGGATGAGGCGGAAGGATGTTTCCGGGCGGCCGACGCTGCTGCAGAGCAGATGGCGTCGATCAGCCACCGGGCGGAGGCGTGGGTCGCCCTTGGGGACCTTGCGGCCCGTCGCGGGCAGGACCGCGATGCCGCGCGTCTCTACCGGAACGCCGCAGAGGCGCTCCAGGAAATCCGCTTCTAGAGAGGAGGTTCGCCATGAAAGCACGGCTGCTCATCCTGTTCGTCAACCTGGCACTGCTGGCCGCGTGGCTGGGGAACATCGCTGCCCTCTCGTGGCCGGAAGGTCACTAGGGCCTCGACGTCGTCTGGCTAGACTCGGGCGCGTATGCGCCTGGCTGCGGGACTGACCGCGGCGTCGTGTCTGCTCCTTGCCGCCTGCGGTGGTTCGGGGGGCGACGAGACCACGAATGCCGATCCTGGAGGGGGTAAGACTCTCGAGGAGCTTTGGCGTGCGCCGGGCGACGACGTCGCGATCGTCGCCGGGACGTCCACCCACGAGCCGGGGGACGTTCGCGTCTCGTTCCTCGTCGTCGACTCCGAGGGGCGCGTCGCCCTGCTTCCGGAGGCGCGGGTCTGGATGTCGAGAGGGCTCGAGTCGAAGCCTTTCCTCGAGACCACGGCGAAGCTCGAGCGGATCGGCGTGCCCGGCGGCGCCGAGGCGGACGCGACCCACATCTACGTCGCGGACGTGAAGCTGCCCCGCGCCGGGAAGTACTGGCTGCTCGCAGAGCCGGACGGAGGGAGGAAGGTCCAGGCGATCGGCAACGTCGTCGTCGTCGACGAGGATCCCGAACCGGACGTCGGAGATCCGGCGCCGGCGTCCGACACGCCGACGCTCGCCTCGACGGGCGGCGACCTCTCCGAGCTGACGACCCGCACGCCGCCGGACGAGTCGCTCCTCGAGCACTCGGTCGCCGAGTCGCTGCGCGCCGGCGTCCCGTTCGTCGTGACGTTCTCGACGCCGAAGTTCTGCGCGAGCCGTACCTGCGGCCCCGTCGTGGACGTCGTCGAGGAGACGGCGCGCCGCTTCGAAGACAGCGACGTGCGCTTCATCCACGTCGAGGTGTACGAGGACAACGACCCCGCGAAGGGGTACAACCGCTGGGTCAGGGAGTGGCGGCTCCGGACGGAGCCCTGGACGTTCGCGGTCGGCCGCAACGGGACGATCGTCGACAGGTTCGAGGGTGCGGTCTCGGTGCACGAGCTCGAGGACACCGTCCGCGACAAGCTCGTGAACGGCGCGTAGCTCGCGCGAACGGCCGTTGGTACGCTCGGCGCGTCCACCTGGAGGAGGCTTCGCATGAGCGTCGACGTCCACACCGCCCTCGTCACGACGGAGTGGCTGGCGGAGCGTCTCTCGGACGAGGGGCTCGTCGTCGCGGAGGTGGACGAGAACCCGGACCTCTACGACGAGGGACACATCCCGGGCGCGGTCAAGTTGCACTGGCAGGACGACCTCCAGGACGCGCTGGTCCGCGACGTCGTGACGAAGGAAGAGTTCGAGCGGCTCATGGGCGCCCGCGGGATCACCGAAGAGACCTGCGTCGTCCTCTACGGCGACAGGAACAACTGGTTCGCGGCGTTCGCGTACTGGTACCTGAAGCTCTACGGGCACGAAGACGTGCGGCTGCTCGACGGCGGTCGCCAGAAGTGGATCGAGGAGGGGCGCGGCCTGACGTTCGAGACTCCGTCTCCCAGCGCCGCCGTCTACGTGGCGAAGGACCGTGACGAGTCGATCCGCGTCCGCCGGGACGAGGTGCTCTCGGGCCTCGGGGACGGGGGGATCGCGCTCGTGGACGTCCGGAGCCCGCAGGAGTACGCCGGCGAGCTCCTGGCGCCGCCCGGGTACGAGCAGGAGGGAGCGGCGAGGGCGGGCCACATCCCCGGCGCGCAGTCCGTTCCCTGGGCGACCGCGGTTCGCGACGACGGGACGTTCAGGAGCGTCGACGAGCTACGCGACATGTACGGCGCGAAGGGCGTGACGCCGGACAAGGAAGTACACGCGTACTGCCGGATCGGCGAGCGCTCGGCCCACACGTGGTTCGTGCTCCGCGAGCTCCTCGGCTACGAGAACGTCAAGAACTACGACGGCTCGTGGACGGAGTGGGGAAACCTCGTCGACGTCCCGATCGAGCGCTGACGCCGCGGGTCGCCGATCGCTACGCGGCTCCCGGCCGGCGGAGCCGCACAGTGACCACCGGCTGGGCGACCGGCTGACGACGCTCGCTTCGCGATCCGGCGGGCTCGCCGCTCGGCCGTACCCTCGTACTGTCCTGCGCGGCTCGCCCTCGGCTCGCTCGCGAGCGCCGCCCCTGCGACGTCAGCGAGGCGTCGAGAGGCGTCAGACGACGTCGCCGACCCGCTCGACGACGATGTTCGGCACGCGTGCCTTCGGGCTCAGGTGGAGGACCGCGCGCACGAGCTCGACGACGTCCTCCGTCTGGATCATGTCCTCGCCGGGGATGCCGGTCCAGTCGGTCATCCTCGTCGCGACGAATGCCGGGGAGATCGCGGTCGCGCGGATCCCGTGCTCGGCCTCCTCGCGGTTGAGCGAGTTCGTGAGCGAGATGAGCGCCGCCTTCGTCGCGCCGTAGACCGCGAGGCCCGGAGTCGGGATCGTCCCGGCGATCGAGGCGAGGGTGATCACCTGCCCGCGCGAGGCACGGAGGAGCGGAAGGGCCTCGCGCGTCACGATCATCGTCGCGCGCAGGTTCACGTCGAGCTGGAGGGCGATCCGCTTCGTGTCCTGGTCCCCGAAGGAACCGCCGATCCCGATGCCCGCCGAGTTCACGAGGACGTCCATCCCCCCGAACCGCTCGGCATGTGCGGAGACGACCCGCACGCACTCGTCGGGGTCGGAGAGGTTCGCCGCGACGGCGAGAGCGTCGAGCGCGGACGCGGCCTCCTCGAGCGGCTCCGGGCGCCGCGCGACCAGCGTGAGGCCGTACCCCTCGTCCCGCAGCATGTGGGCCAGCGCGAGCCCGAGCCCGGACGAGCCTCCCGTGACGAGCGCCGACTTCACGCGCGCGAGTATCCCAGGAGCAACACGGTGTGTGCGCGATGGCCTCGCGCGCGAGGAAGGAGGCCCCGGGGGAAATGTCCCCGAGACGAGCTCGTGGGTATTCGAGGTCGCGACATCGTGTGTGCGCGATCCGTTGGCGGCCGGAGGCGGGCTTCGCCCGCCGGGAGGCCAAGTGCGGTGCGTATGTCACCGCGGCGAAAGGAGGGGGCACGTGGGGGAACCACGGGTTCCTCCACGAAAGCCAGCGGCCGCCGAGGGGGCGGCGGCCGCTGGCGTCAGGGGGAGAGGAGAAGGTGTGGATCTCTCCTGCGCTCAGTTCGACGCCGGCGCCGTCGCTCCTTCCCGCGGTGGGGCGAGCTCGAACTCCTAGAGTTCCTTTCGTGGAGTCCGTCCCTCTCACGTCGCTGGCGCGCGCGGGAGGTTGCGCGGCGAAGTACGCGGCGGCTCGGCTCGAATCCGTCCTCGCGGGACTCGTCCCGGCCGATGCCGAGGACCTGCTCGTGGGGCTCGACCCGGCCGACGACGCCGCGGTGTATCGCCTGGACGACGAACGGGCGCTCGTGTTCACGGTCGACTTCTTCCCGCCGCTCGTCGACGACCCACGCACCTTCGGGGCCATTGCGGCGACGAACGCGCTCAATGACGTCTTCGCCATGGGCGGTACGCCCCTCCTCGCGCTCTCGATCGCCGCGTTCCCCGAGGACCTGCCGACGGAGATGCTCGGGGAGGTGCTCGCCGGTGCGGACGAGCGGGTGCGGGCGGCCGGTGCGATCCTCGCCGGAGGTCACACGATCCGCGACTCGGAGCCGAAGTACGGGCTCGCCGTCGTCGGCACCGTGCATCCCGAGGCGATCTGGCCCAAGGCGGGGGCGCGGCCGGGGGACGCGCTCTTCCTGACGAAGCCGCTCGGGACGGGGATCGTCCTCCAGGCGGTCCGCGAGGGAAGCGCTCCTCCCGGCGCACTCGACGGGGCGGTCGCGTCGATGCTCGAGCTGAATCGCGCCGCGGCCGACGCCCTGCGGCCGTTCTCTCCCTCGGCTGTGACGGACGTCACCGGCTTCGGCCTCGTCGGCCACACCCATGAGCTGGCGGCACGAAGCGGCGTCCGCGCGATCGTCGAGACGGCCGCGCTCCCGGTGCTCCCCGGAGCGCTCGAGCTCGCCGAGCGCGGCGTCGTGACGGGCGGCGACCGCAGGAACCGCGACTTTGCGGGCCCGCACGTCGAGAGCGGCGCCGGCTCCGCACGTGAGTCGCTCGCCTACGACCCGCAGACGGCGGGTGGGCTCCTCATCTCGATCCCGGCCGAGCGCGGAGCGGTGCTCTCGGCGACGTTCGCGGCTGCAGGGCTCGCGCTCGCGGAGATCGGGAGCGTCGAGGCCGGCGCGGGAGTCGTTCTTCGCTAGTGGCGACGACCGCGGTGACACGCGCCCGCGTGCTCGAGCCGAGGCGGTTTCTCGGCCTCTCGTCGGCGTCCTGCGTCGCTCTCTTCCTCGTCGTGACCTCGGGCGCCTTCGTCCGACTGACGGGCTCGGGCCTCGGTTGCGAGAACTGGCCGCGCTGCGGCGACAAGCCCTATCCCGAGCAGGGCTACCACGCCTTCGTCGAGTTCGGCAATCGCATGGTCGCACTCGTGGGGATCCTCCTCACGTTCGCGACCTGGCTCGCAGCGCGCAGGGTCGACGGGCTTTCGCGGGTCGGTCGCATGGCTGCGCTCGCCGCGTTCCTCGTGGCCGTGGCGCAGATCCCGATGGGCGGCATCACGATCGCCGTCGATCTGCATCCGCTCGCGGTGATGACGCACTTCCTGCTCGGGCTCGCCTGCCTGGGGCTCGCCGCGATCGTCGTGGTCGAGGCCTGGAGCCTCGTCTCGGGGCTCGCGGCCCCGGCCGGGCCGAGGTGGCTGCGGCACGTCGTCACGTGGCTCGGCGTTCCCGCCTGCGCAGCGCTCGTGGTGACCGGCGCCGTCGCGACCGCGTCGGGCCCGCATCCGGGCGCGAGCGAGGACGTGAAGCGGCTCGGCTTCGAGATCGCCGACACCGTGTACGTCCACGTTCGGGTTGCAGCGGCGTTCGGGATCGGTGTGCTCGTCCTCGGCTGGCTCCTCCGTGGTCTTCGCGACCGCCATCCGGGCCTGCTCCGGCTCTGGGGGCTCCTCCTCGTCGTGCTCGTCGCGCAGGCGATCCTCGGCGAGGTGCAGTACCGGAACGCGCTTCCGTGGGGCCTCGTTCTCGTGCACGTCTTCCTCGCCTCTGCGATCTGGATCCTCAGCCTCGTCCTCGCGTTCGCGCTGTGGCGGCCGCCTGTCGCGCTGGCGCGCGAGTAAGCTCCGCCGATGGAAGGGGAGCTCCGCATGTACGAGCGGCCGGCCCTCGAGCGCCCCGTCCTGGTCGGGGCCTTCCGGGGCTGGAACGACGGCGGCCAGGCGGCGACGCTCGCGACCGGCTACCTCGCGCGACTCTGGAACGCGCAGAAGTTCGCCGAGATCGACCCCGAGCTCTTCGTCGACTTCCAGGCGACCCGCCCGCACGTCTCGCTCGACGAGGGCAGCACGCGACGGATCGAGTGGCCGGAGAACGCGTTCTTCCGCGCGCGGATCCCCGGCGCCAACCGGGACGCGGTGCTCCTCATCGGCGTCGAGCCGAACTACCGGTGGCGGACGTTCACGGATCTCGTCTCCGACCTCGCGCGCGACCTGGGCGTCGAGCTCGTCGTCACCCTCGGCGCCCTGCTCGCCGACGTGCCGCACAGCCGCCCCTCCCCCGTCACTGGCGCGGCGACGGACCAGCACCTCGTGGACGAGCTCGGCCTGCAGCTCTCCCGGTACGAGGGGCCGACGGGAATCGTCGGCGTCCTGCTCGACGCCTGCCGGCGCTCCGGAATCCCCTCCGTCAGCCTCTGGGCCGCAGTCCCCCACTACGTTTCCCTTGCCCCCAGCCCGCGGGCCGCGCGCGCCCTCTGCGACCGGCTCTCCGGCGTCCTCGGGACCGAGATCGACGTCCGTGAGCTCGCCGAGGCGGAGGACGCCTACGTCGAGCAGGTGTCGGAGGCCGTGGCCGGTGACGCGGAGACCGCGGCCTACGTCGAGGAGCTCGAGCAGCGTGCCGACTCGCTCGACCTGCTCGAGGAGTCCGGCGGGCTTCCCTCCGGCGAGGCACTCGCGGCCGAGATCGCGCGCTTCCTCCGCGAGCGGGAGTCGGACGGCGGGAAAGAGACGCCCGGTCCGGGCTGAGCGGGGCCTACGCGGCGTCTTCAGCCGGGGCCGGCTCGGACACGGCCGTCGCCCCGTCGGCCCCGGATGCGGCACCGGCTCCGTCGCCTTCGGTCTCCGGGCTCGTGCCTGCGCCGTCGCTCGTCGCCTCGAGCCGGGGCTGCGCGGACGGGCCTTGGCCCTTGCGCTTCCGGCGCCTGCGCCGGCTCTTTCGTGCGGTCAGCTTCGGCGCGGGGAGGTTGTCGGCGAGCGCGTTCGCGATGTCCTCGATCGACCCGAGCTCCTCCCTGGCGCGGTCGAGCGCCGCGTTCGCGCGCGGCGTGTACCCGTCCGCGGAGGCGAGGAGCGCTGCGCCGACGGCGAGCGGCATCGCCCTTGCGACCTGGACGAGGCGGTTCACGTTCTCCTCGTGCCGGTGCCCACGTGAGTTCGCCGCGGCGCCGAGCAGGCGCTTCGCCTCGGGGAACTCGGTCGAGACCCGGCGGTCCTGCACCTTCCGGGTCGCCCGCGCGAGCCTCCAGGTCCAGCGCGCGAGGATCTGCTCGGGCGCAACCGCTTTGCCCTCGCCGATCGCCCGCAGGAGCACGCGGACGCCCGCCGCGCGATCCTTCTCCCACGGCGGCGCCTGTGTGACGAGGGTCACGAGGTCGTCGAAGTCCGCGCGCTCGACCGGGGTCGCGACGCGATCGAGCAGCGCGGTCATCCGCAGCCGCCGGTTCGGGTTCTCGGCCGCGCACGTCGCGAGGAACTGCTCGAGCGCGGCCTTGCTCGCACGCCCTTCGGCGAACTTCCGCGCGAACTCGCCGCGCTGGTCGAAGCGGATCTGCCGGCCCGCGATCGTCGCCCAGAACCGCTGCTCGTCCTCGTCGAGGTACTTCGGGTCGATGCGCTGCCACTCGCGCTGGATGACGTTGAGGCGCCGCGCGACGTCCGGCGTGACCGGGACGAGCCACGGGACGGGGGAGAGCTTGCGCCTGGCGCGCCGCTGCTGGCGGCGGCGCGGCGCCGGCGTGACGCGCGCACCCTCCCGGTAGAAGTCGGCGTCGAGGAGCGCGTGGAGCGAAACGACGCGCTCGTTGTGAGTCGACGCCTTCGGGACGAAGTCGACGACGACGCCGGCCTCCTTGCGCGGGTGGATGCGCATGATGCGGCCGATCCGCTGCTGGTAGACGCGGCGCGACGCGGTCGGCGCCAGGTGCATGCACACCGTCGCCCGCGGCGAGTTCCACCCCTCGGCGAGGAGCTGCGCGTTGATGAGGACGTTGATCTCGCCACGCTCGTACGCCGCGAGCGTCTCCGCGAGGCGCGCGGGAGGCGTCTTCCCCGAGACCGCCTCCGCCTTGAGGCCGGCCGCCCGGAACTCCTGCGCGAGGTTGTACGCGTGCTCCACGCCCGCCGAGTAGACGATCCCGGGCGTCGAGCCGAAGCGGTCGCGGTAGAGGCTCGCTGCGGCCTGGTTCAGCGCCTCGTGGTCGAGGGCGGCGGCGAGCGCGCGCTCCTCGAAGTCGCCGCCGACGATCGGCACCGAGTTGATCGCGGCCGCGGGAGGGACGCGCAGGCAGCGGAGCGGGGCGATCAGGCCGCGACGGGCGGCGTCGCCGAGCGGGAGGTCGTCCACGGAGGCCGGGAAGACGTCCGAAACCTGCTTCGCGATCAGCTGCTCCGTCGCGGTCATGCCGATGTAGAGCGGCTCGTGGAAGGCGCGGATCGCCGCGCTCGTCTTCTCCCCGAGCGCGGTGTGCGCCTCGTCGCAGAGGACGAGGTGGTACGTGTCGCGGTCGAGCTCTGCTCCGTGCCGCGCGAACCAGGCGTAGGTCTGGATCGTGATCGGGTTGTCCGACGGCGCGTGCATGCCCTTCGTCACGGCGTCCACGAAGCGGTCCCCGTACCCCTCGGTCGTCAGGTCGCCCTTGAACTGCGAGACGAGGAGCCGGCGATGCGTGAGGATCAGGATGCCGAGGTGCCGTGCGGCCTCGACGAAGCCCGCCGCCGCGATCGTCTTGCCCGAGGCCGTCGGGTGGCGGAAGCGATACCGGCGCGCCGCCCCGGGATCCGCGCCGTGGAACCCGTCCTCGAGGGCGCCATCGTCGACGAAGCCGGCGTCGAAGTCGTCCTCGGGCTCCTCCTCGAGCTCGGCCTCGGCGACCGCTCCGTTGCCGCCGTTCCCGTTGCCGTTCTCGTCGGCGGCGCGCTGCGTCGAGGCGATGAGCTCTGCGAGCATGCCCGCGAGCGCGTCGACCTGGTGCCGGCGGAGCTCCGTCCCGGTCGCCGTGCGTGGCGGGTCCTCGGTCAGCACCCGCTCGAGGCCGAGCATCAGCCCGTAGCGCACCTTCCAGCGCGAGGACGGCTGCGCGAGGCCCGCCTCGATCTCGGCGAGCGCCTCGTCGAGCGCTGCGCGGCGCGCAGTGCCCGGAGCGAGTGCGGTGCCAGGGTCCTCGCCTGCGTGCAGGAACGGCTCGCCGAACCACGCCTCGGCGCGCCGCGCCGCAGCGGTCAGGCGTTCAGGTGTGTCCGACGTCAGCGTCGCGGTGATTGTCACGTCGTGCATTCAGGCAGCACGTGCCGCCGTGCCGCTCCTTCCGAAGAGTCGACGCTCGCCTAGTTCCCGGCGAGCGGTACGGCCAGAGCATACCTCAGGTTCCGGCGCGGACGCAGCCTTCGGCTCAGGCCGGTGTGGAGGTGAGCTCCGCGAGGGGGCGGCCGACGACGCGCTCCGAGACACCCGTCTGGTCCAGGTGCTTCGTGATCCCGCCGAGCCAGAACGGGAAGCCGGCCCCGAGGAGCAGGCAGGTGTCGATGTCCGCAGCCTCCGTCACGACGCCGTCTTCGAGGATGTGCCGCGACTCGTCCGCGAGCGCTTCGAGGACTGCCTCGTGGATCTCGTCGACGCTGCGCGGCGCGTGCTCGACGACGACCTGCTCGCCGCCCTCGGCGAGGCTCTCGAGCGTCTTGGACAGGACGAAGCGGTCCGGCCACGCCTCGTGGAGGGTGCGGCGGACATGGCTCGCCACCTTCGGCCCGACGAGCTGGAGGAGCACCGACGGCGCCATCGGCAGTCCCATCCGCAGGACGGCCTCGTCGGTCTCGTCCACGGTGTTCCCGTGGTCGAGCGCGTCCATGACGACCGATCCCTGGCGGCCGAGGAGCCGGTTCACGACGAAGCCCGGCGCGTCGCGCACGAGCACGCCCGTCTTGCGGAGCTTCCTCGTGACCGCCCACGCGGTCGCGAGCGTCGCGTCGTCGGTCTGCGGCGTTCGCACGAGCTCGACGAGCGGGAGGACCGCGACCGGGTTGAAGAAGTGCATGCCGACGAGGCGCTCCGGGTGGTCGAGGGCCGAGCCCATCTCCGTGACCGAGAGCGACGAGGTGTTCGTCGCGAGGACGCACTCGCTCGACACGACGCGCTCGAGCGCGGCGAAGACCTCCTTCTTCACCGCCATCTCCTCGAAGACCGCCTCGAGGACGAGGTCGCAGCCGGCGAACACCTCCCAGCCGGTCCCCCCGCCGACGAGCGAGCCGAGGAATCGCGCCTTCGCCTCGCCGAGCCGGCCCTTGCGCACGAGCTCGTCGAGCTCGCCCGCGATCCACGAGATCGCCTCGTCGACCTGCTCCTGCGTGAGGTCGCGGAGCACGACGGGCACCCCGAGCCGGCGCAGCGCCAGCAGCGCGAGCTGGCGCGCCATCAGCCCGGCGCCGACGAGCCCAAGCTTCTCCACGCGACGCGGCTCGGCTTCCGGGATCCCGACTCCGCGCTTCGCCCGACGCTCCACGAGCCCGAAGGCGTAGATCGACGCCTGCGCCTGCGGGCCGGGGAGGAGCTCCGCGAGCGCATCCTCCTCCGCGCGGTAGCCCTCCTCGAGCGACCACGTCGCCGCTCCTTCGATGAGGTCGAGCGCGCGGTAGGGGGCGGGTGCAGCGCCGTGCACCTGGCCGTCGAGCCGCGCCCGCGCCTTGCGGCAGACCTCGCCGACGTCAGAGAGGTCCGCCTGCGGGCGCTGCTTGCCGGCGCCCTCCTCGATCTTCGCGAGCAGGAAGGCGAGCGACTCGTCCAGGAACTCGACCGGTTGGAGCAGCGTGTGCGCGAAGCCCGCCTCGAATGCCTGCGGGCCCGTGAGCATGCGGTTCTGCCGCAGCGGGCTCTCGACGACGAACTTCACCGCCTGCTCGGCGCCCACGAGTCTCGGGACGAGCTGCGTCCCGCCCCAGCCGGGGATGAGCCCGAGGAACACCTCGGGGCAGGCGAAGTGCCGCACCGAGGACGAGATCGTCCGGTAGTCGCAGTGGAGCGCGATCTCGACGCCGCCGCCGAGCGCCGCCCCGTTGATCGCGGCAACGGTGACGAACGGGAGGTCGCGGAGGCGGCCGAACAGCTCGTGCCCGGCCTGGCCGCCGACCCGCGCGCGCTCGGGCGTGATCTCGCCGAACTCGCCCATGTCCGCCCCAACGGCGAAGACGAACGGCTTCCCGGTCAGGAGGAGGCCGCGCCAGTCGCGCGCGCGGAGGCGGCCGAGGACCTCCTCGAGGGAGCGGAGGGCCTCCTCGCCGAAGGTGTTCGGCCTCTGCCAGTCCTCGCCGTTGTCCATCGTCACGAGGGCGACCGGGCCTGCAGCGGTGTCCAGGCGCTGGAGCTTGAAGAGCGTCGGGCTAGTCACCGTTCGCGACGTTCTCCCAGAGGACGGCGGCCCCCATCCCGAGGCCGATGCAGAGCGCCGTGAGGCCGTAGCGCACGTCGGGCCGCTCGTGGAAGCCGTGCGCCAGCTGCGCCAGCAGGCGCACGCCGGTCGCGGCGAGGGGGTGCCCGCACGCGATCGCCCCTCCGTATGGGTTGAGGCGAGGATCGTCCGGCGCGACGCCTACCCCGTCGCACCACGTGAGGACCTGCACCGCGAACGGCTCGTTCAGCTCGAAGAGGCCGACGTCGTCGATCGTGAGCCCTGCGCGCTCGAGCACCTTGCTCGTCGCGGGCACCGGGCCGAGGCCCATCAGGTCCGGCGCGACGCCGGCGTATGCGAAGCCGACGAGTCGCATCCTCGGCTCGAGCCCGAGATCCTTCGCCGCCTCACCGGAGGTGAGGAGCGCGGCCGTCGCCCCGTCCGTGAGGCCGGCAGAGTTCCCCGCCGTCACGCGGCCGCCCACTCGAAACGGAGTCCGGAGCTCGGCGAGGGCCTCCATCGTCGTCTCGGGCCGCAGGAACTCGTCGCGGGCCGCGACCGTCCAGCCATCGTCGGTGAACACGGACATGGGGACGACGATCTCGTCCATGACGCCCTCGTCCCAAGCCCTGGCCGCGCGGCGCTGCGACTCGACCGCGTATGCGTCCGCGTCCTCCTTCGTCAGCTGCGGGAAGGCGTCGTGGAGGTTCTCCGCGGTCTGGCCCATCACAACCGCGGACTCGTCGACGATCCGCTCCGCGACGAAGCGAGGGTTGAAGTCGACGTCGGCGCCCATCGGGTGGTGCCCCATGTGCTCGACGCCGCCGACGAGCACGACGTCGGCTGCGCCCATGGCGATCTCACCGGCACCCGCCGTCGTCGCCGTGAGCGCGCCGGCGCACATGCGGTCGACGGCGAAGCCGGGCACGGACTCGGGGAGGCCTGCGAGGAGCGCGACCCCCCGGCCGAGGGTGAGGCCCTGGTCGCCGACCTGTGCCGTGGCCGCGAACACGACGTCGTCGATCCGCTCGGGGGCGACGCCGGGATTCCTGCGGAGAAGCTCGCGGACGACCTTGACCGCCATGTCGTCCGCCCGCGTCCTCCAGAAGGCGCCGCCGGGGCCCGCGCGCCCGAAGGCGGTGCGGGCGCCGTCCACGTAGACCACGTCGCGAACCTCGGCCACGACGGGACGATACTTTCCGGGCCGTGCCCGACTGGAAGGAACGAGCAGCGCGTGCAGCGGCGCGCCACGACGACGGCCTGGAGCGCGTGCCGGAGACACCGGACGAGCGCCAGCGGCAGCTCACGCGCGCCGGGAACGCGGCCTGGGCCGCCGGGCTCTGCCTGCTCATGCTCGGGCGGCGCGAGGAGGCGACGGCGTGGCTTGGCCGTGCCGCCGAGCGCTATCGGGAGAGCTGGCCGGACGCACCGCCCGGAAGCTGGGGCCGGCCGATCGGCGCCATGAAGTCGCGGCTCATCGCCGGCGATCTCGACGGCGCGCGCGAGGACGCGGACTGGGCGCTCGAGGCCGGAGCCGCAGAGTCGGAGAGCCCGATCGGCCGCTACGCGGCGGCGCTCGCGAGCCTCGTGCGCGGCGAGGACGCCGAGGCGGCCTCGCTCGCGGCGCCCCTGCAGGGCCGTGAGGGCTTCCCGCAGGCTGTCGCCCACTCGCTCGTCGCGCTCGCCGCGGGAGACGCCGCTGGTTACGACCGCGCGATCCGGGCGCTCGTCGCCGACTTCGAGGCGCGCGACGAGTTCCTCGAGGACGTGCCGGTGGCCGACACGGTGCTCGCACTGCAGGCCCTCGCGACCGAGCGCGGCCTCTCGATCCCGCTCGCATCGCCGATGTTGCCTAGAGGTGCGTCGGGGCCGGCCGGTTGGCCGGCCCCTGGCAGCTAGCTCAGCCCCGCGGGAGCTTGATCACAGGGCAGACGAACGACGGCCCGCTGCCGGAGACCATGGCGGTCCCGGCCGAGAACGCGACGGCGAGCTCCTCGTCGCTGTCGATGGTCCCGCTCGCGTTCGAGTCCGCCGACGCGACGGCAGCCGCGTACCCCGACGGGAAGGACAGCAGCTGGACGCGCCAGCGGCCGCCGTTGTAGCCCTTGTCGCCCGGCGCGGCGGTGGCGACGTTGAGCTGGTTGCCGAAGAACTCGTAGATCGTGTCGAAGCTGTGGTCGGGCGCTGCCGTGCCGCTGAGATCCGTCGGTGTCCCGACCGTCCGGTACTGCACCCCGTCCACGTAGAACGCCGGTCCGGAGACGCCCCCGGCACCGGCCGCGAGCGCCGATCCCGCGAGGGCCGCGGCGACGATGCCCGTGACGCTGATCGTGAGCAGCCTGGTCATTCCGTCCCCCTTTCGATGACGACGGCTCCAGACTGGCGAAAGGATCTTGCGAGGGACTTACGTAGGCCCTACGGCTTCGTGAATCCGTCTACGTCTCGCCGGCGGCGAGCTCGCGGGCACGCACCATCGCGGCCTCGATCGCGTTCAGGAACGCGGCGCGGACACCGGCAATCTCGAGCTCCCTGATCGCGGCGATCGTCGTCCCGCCGGGCGACGTGACCATCTCGCGGAGGTGGACCGGGTGCATCTTCTCGTCGCGGAGCTGCGTCCCCGTGCCGACCATCGTCTGGACCACGAGCTGCGTCGAGATCTCGCGCGACAGACCGAGGAGGATCCCGGCCTCGATCATCGCCTCGGCGAGC
>JBOHBB010000160.1:0-14711 GCA_050698135.1 Gaiellaceae bacterium | reverse complement strand
GGACCTCATCGCAGACGAGGTCCTCGAGCGCCTCTCGGAACGCTACGACTTCACGTCCTGGAGGGGCAGGAGCTGACTACGGAAGCCGAACGGTGACCGGAGCCCGCAGGCGCAGCGAGCGCGTGCCCGTGACGACGATCGCCTGGAAGGTCAGCTTCCCTCCGGCGGACTGCGCGGGCCACCGGATGACGCCGGTCCGCTTGCCCGTGAACGAGATCCAGGTGCCGGCACCGGCGTTCGAGCACACGACGAGCCTCATGCGCTTCCAGCAGCGCACGACGGTATTCCCAGAGAGGACCTGCAGGCGCATCTTCGCCGCGAGCGCCTTGCCCGCTCGATCCTTCACGACGACCGTGTAGCGCCAGGGCGCGTCGACCAGAGGCGTGGTGGAGCTCGTCGCCATGGTGGCGCGGACCGGGTTCGGCACCGCAGCGGATACGGCCGTCGTCACCGTCAAGGCGCAAAGGACGACGAGCTGCCGCACCTCCCTCATCTTAGGGACGGCGAGGCCTCCAGCTGCGCGAGCTGCGTGCCGGCGCGCCGGACGACGAGGAGCGCCGCGAGCGCCGGAATCGTCGGCGCCCAGAATGCGAACAGCCGGTAGACGCCGACCGCGACGAGTGCCACGGCCAGCGGCACGCCGACGGCGGTCAGGGCGTACGTCAGCGCTGCGTCCACGCCTCCGACTCCTCCGAGCGGGAGCGGGAGGATCATCGCCGCGTGCCCCGCGGCGAATGCGAGCACGAGCTCGGGCAGCGGCAGGCTCACTCCGACCGAACGCAGCGACGCCCAGAGGCACGCGACGTTGCCGGCCCAGTAGAGAACCGTGGCGACGACCATGCGCCGACCGTCACGGGTCGGCAGCACCTCTCGCACCCACGCCATGCCGGCGATCGCGTAGGCGAGCGCACGTCGGGCGAACGATCCGCGTTGCGCCACGAGATGCTCGACTCGACCCGGCTGCGTCACGGCGACTGCCGCGGCGCCCAACGCCGGCACCAGCACAAGCCAGGGAGCGGTGAAGGCGATCGGCGCGTCGCCCCAGATGCCGAGTGCAGTGACGAGTGCCGCCGCCCACGCTCCGACCCCGAAGGCGACGTAGAAGAGCGCGTTGAACCCGAGCACGCGGACGAGCGCCTCGTCCGCGGAGAACTGCGCACGTCGAAAGCACCAGTAGGTGACGGCGATCGCCCCGACCCCGCCCGCCGCAAACACGCGCGTCGCACCGATGCTGGCGAGCATCACACGCGCGCTCAGCTGGAAGCCGGGGTCGGGCCGTCGCGCCCACGAGAAGCCGCCGCGGAACACCTCGGCGTACGCCGACAAAGCAACGAGCTGTGCGACGAGACAGACCGCGAACCACTTCGAGTCGGCCCTTTCGATCGCCTCGCGCACCTCGGCGTAGCCGGCTGCGCGGGCGAGCAGGAGACCCACACCGACGACGAGCAGCACCGCAGCGGCGACCCCGACCACGGCCCGCCAGCGCGACGGAACGACGAACCCTGTGGAGCGATCGGAGCTCACTTGTGACTCAACGAGGTCAGGCACGTCAGGAGAGCCGCCGCGCGGCCACGCCGAGGGCAGCTCCGGCGATCGCGTCCAGCGTGTAGTGGTTGCCCGTCCCGGCCACAACGGTCGCCACGAGCGGAGCGTACGCCCGAGCAGCGATCCGGACGACGACGGACCCGGAGCGCTCGGCGATCTCGGCGCCGGTCACGACGGCGAACGCCACGTGGAGGCTCGGCATCGCGGCCACGGGATTGTAGAAACGGAGGAGGAGCGGATGCTCGAGGTCGAGCCCGCTCACCTCGGACAGCGTGTCGACGAATCCGTCGAGGACTCGCGGCGGTGCCGTCGGCAACAGGAGGAAGACGGGCTGCGCACCGAGATGCGTGAGCAGACAGGCGCGCCGGAACCGATGGAACCGCTCGTCGCGGCGCCGATAGAGGACGATGAGCCAGCCGACGGTCAGCGTGACGTTGAAGAGCCCATAGCCGAGGTTCAGCCCGTGTACGAGCCGCGGATAGCCGAGGAGCGCACGCTGGACGGCCGGTTCGACGTCGATGCCGAGCCGCTCCTCTAGCTCCACGATTCGTTCGGCGTTCCGCCTGGCGCGGGCTCGCCCTTCGCGACGGAGAACGCGTCGCGCGACGAGCAGATAGAGCGCGTACACCGCGAGCCCGAGCGTGACCTCGCGACGGAGCGAGAAGCGCCTCACGCCACTTGCAAGCTCATGGGACACGCGCGCCGAGCAGCACAGTCGCGCGAGCGTACCGCCCGAGCCGACGCACACAGGAGGCGGCCTAGCGTTCCGCTGGACTAGCCTGAGCGCGGAGCGGCATGGGCCCGGTGGCCCAGCGGGTCTTCAAAACTCGTGCGGTCGTGCAACCCACGGCTCGGTCGGTTCGACTCCGGCGCCGCTCCGTTGCTCGAGGTCAGCGGCAGACGGTCTCGCCGCGATCTTCCGAGAAGGGACCGCCACCACCGACGGTGAGCGGCTCCTGCCACGGGAGGCAGCCCTCGTTCTGCGCCGTGCCGGCAACGAGGAGGATGCCGAGGAACAGGGCCGTGATCAGCAGCGCGATGAAGAAGTTCTTCATCGTCATACGCGGAATGTAGCCCCAGGCGCGGTCGGAGCAAGCATCGTCCCCTAGGCTCCGCGGCGATGGTCACGTCGATTGCAATCGCACCGGAGGAACATCGCGCGCGCTGTGCGGCCCTGCTCGCCCATGCGCAAGCCGAGGGCCTCGCCGGGGTCGTGCTCTTCGATCCAACGTACGTCCTCTACTACTCGGGCTTCGCATTCGTTCCGACCGAAAGGCCGATCGCGTTCGTCCTGGGCTCGGACGGCACGCAGGCGCTCGTCGTCCCCCGCCTCGAGCTCGAGCATGCGGAGTCTCGCTCGACGCTCGACCGTGTGGAGCACTACCTCGAGTACCCCGGTGACCCACGGGTGGAGGACGTCCTCGCGAAGACCATCCGCGAGATGGGGCTCACGGGAACGGTCGGCGCCGACCAGGACGGCTATCCCTGGATCCTCGGCTACCGCGGGCCCACGCTGTCGGAGCTCGCCGGCGCAACCGTGACCCGCGTCGCCGACCGGATCGAGGAGCAGATGGCGATCAAGTCGAAGGCCGAGGTCGCGCTCATCCGCGAGAGCGTGCGCTGGGCGAACCTCGCGCATCGCCTCCTCCAGCGCTACACACGTGTCGGCACGACGGAGACCGACGTCTCGCAGCGCGCGAGCGACGAGGCGACCTTCGCCATGCTCGACGCGATCGGCGAGATCTACCGCGCACAGAGCCCGTTCTCGAGCGGAGCGCACGCGGGCTACCGGGGCCAGATCGGGCGTAACTCGGCGATCCCGCACGCGCTCGCCGGGAATCTCGTGTTCGAGGAAGGCGACGTCCTCGTCACCGGTGCCAGTGCGCCCGTATGGGGCTACCTCTCGGAGCTCGAGCGGACGATGTTCGTCGGCGAGCCGACGGGCGAGCAGGAGCGGATGTTCGCGCACATGCTCGCGTTGCAGGATCTCGCCTTCGACGCGATCCGACCCGGCGCGCGCTGCCGAGACGTCGACGAGGCGGTGCGCGCGTACTTCGAGGAGCACGGCCTCTGGCCGCACTGGCGTCACCACACCGGGCACGCGATCGGGCTGCGCTACCACGAAGGGCCATTCCTCGACTCGGGCGACGACACGGAGATCCGTCCCGGAATGGTCTTCACGGTCGAGCCCGGCCTCTACTCACACGAGCTCGGCGGCTTCCGCCACTCCGACACCGTCCTCGTGACGGAGTCGGGAATCGAGATCCTCACGTATTACCCGCGCGACCTCGCGAGCCTGATCATCCCGGTGTGAGGACGCTACGCTAGGCCGACACGAGCACGCCGGGAGGACGAGATGAACGCAGCGGTCACGACCGAGCTACAGACCATCGGGCACTGGATAGGCGGAAAGAGCGTCCGCGGCGATTCCGGCCGCAGCGGCCCCGTCTACAACCCGGCGACGGGCGAGCAGACCGGTGAGGTCACGTTCGCGTCCGCGGAGGAGATCGACCGCGCGGTCACGACGGCGTCGGACGCGTACATCACCTGGCGCCAGTACTCGCTCTCGAAGCGGGCCGAGCTCTTCTTCCGCATCTACCAGCTCTTCGACGAGCATCGCGACGACCTCGCGCGCCTCCTCACAGCCGAGCACGGGAAGGTCCTCTCCGACGCGCACGGCGAGGTGCAGCGCGGCATCGAGGTCATCGAGTACGTCTGCGGGATCCCGGAGCTCCTGAAAGGCGCCTACTCCGAGCAAGCATCGTCCGGAATCGACGTCTACTCAATCCGCCAGCCGCTCGGCGTGGTCGCCGGCATCACGCCGTTCAACTTCCCCGCGATGGTGCCCATGTGGATGTGGGCGCCCGCGATTGCCTGCGGGAACACGTTCATTCTGAAGCCGTCCGAGAAGGACCCGTCCGCGTCGATCCTCGCAGGAGAGCTGCTCAAGGAGGCGGGGCTTCCGGACGGCGTCTTCAACGTCGTCCAGGGTGACAAGGTCGCGGTCGACGCGGTCCTCCTGCACCCCGGCATCGCCGCGGTCTCGTTCGTCGGCTCGACGCCGATCGCCCGCTACGTCTACGAAACGGGCACGAAAGCCGGCAAGCGCGTGCAGGCGCTGGGCGGGGCCAAGAACCACATGATCGTCCTCCCCGACGCGGACATCGGCATGGCCGCAGATGCCGCCGTCAGCGCCGGGTACGGCTCGGCCGGCGAGCGGTGCATGGCCGTTTCCGTGGTCGTCGCGGTCGGTGACGCGGCCGACCCGCTGGTCGACGCGATCACGAGCCGCCTGCCGGGCGTCAAGGTCGGCGACGGCCTCGACCCGACGTCCGAGATGGGGCCGCTCGTCACGCGCGAGCACCGCGACAAGGTCGCCTCGTACCTCGAGTCGGGACCGGCCCAGGGCGCGACCCTCGTCGCCGACGGACGCGAGACCGCGCCCGAGAACGGTGGCTTCTTCCTCGGCGTCTCGCTCCTCGACGACGTGACGCCGGAGATGGACGCATATCGCGACGAGATCTTCGGGCCGGTCCTCTCGATCGTGCGCGTGCCGACCTACGACGACGCGCTCCGGCTCGTGAACGAGAACCCGTACGGGAACGGCGTCGCGCTCTACACGCGGGACGGCGGCGTCGCGCGGCAGTTCCAGTTCGACGTCAACGTCGGGATGGTCGGGATCAACGTCCCGATCCCGGTGCCCGTCGCGTACTACTCGTTCGGCGGCTGGAAGAGCTCCCTCTTCGGCGACCGGCACATCTACGGCCCGGAGGGCATCGACTTCTACACCCGGACGAAGGCGGTCACGAGCCGCTGGCCGAACCCGGCCACGAGCAAGGTCGACCTCGGCTTCCCGCAGACGCGCTAGAGGAGCGCTGTGGGTTCCGTACACACCGCGGCCGCGAAGCGGACGCCTTCAGGGATTTTGCGCGACCGGATTCCGGTCTTGCGCAGGTCATGGCGTACATCCGATTGATCGAGGAGGCCGAGGCCGACGGCCTCCTCGCGGAGGAGTACGACGCCGCCGTCGAGCGTGCCGGCAAGGTCTTCAACATCCTGAAGGCGATGAGCCTGCGGCCCGGGGTGCTGCACGCGTCGATGGCGCTGTACCGCGAGATCATGTTCGGCGAGTCCGGGCTCTCGCGGCAGGAACGGGAGCTGCTCGCGACCGTCGCCTCGGCCGAGCAGAGCTGCCACTACTGAACGAAGGCTCACGCCGACGACCTCCGTGCAGAGGGCGCAGCAGAGGAGCTGGCACGGCACGCGGAGCACGACTGGCGGCAGGCCGAGCTCACCCCGCGCGAGCGGGCGCTCTGCGAGTTCGCGGTCAAGCTGACTCACCTCGCCGCCGAGGTCGACCAGGCGGACATCGACGCGCTGCGTGGGGTCGGGCTCGACGACGCGGCGATCTCGGACGCGATCCAGGTCATCGGCTACTTCAACTACGTCACCCGCGTCGCGGACGGAGTCGGGATCGACGACGAACCGGAGTGGGCCCCGCCCTAACGAAGCGCCGCTGCGATCCGCCGCTGCTGCACGCGCGCGAGCGCGACGAGGCGGGCGCGGGCGATCTGCGCACCGGCGACCCCGGCGAACACCCGTCCGTGCCGCCACGCGACGAGGTGGTAGAGACCACCAGCCCAGTAGATCCAGCCTCCAGCTCCAATCCGCATGGGCGCTCTCTGCTGCCCGGAAGTCCCGGACTTCCGGGCCTCCAGATCGACCCACTCGAGCAGCTTGCGCGCACCGTCCGCTCCACGAAACACGTCCGCCCGCGCCTCGACAACCGCCGAGCCGCGCCGAAACCTGGCCTGGTAGCCGGTGACGCGACGCCAGAGCGCGAACTTGACGCGGGTCTGCAGGGATTCCTTGGCCTCGAGCTCGTTCGAGCGCAGCCCCGTCTCGGCAGGGTCGAGCCGGAATCCGCGCGGGACGTCGGACTGGGCGAGGACGAGCGACTTGGGATCGACGGTCGCAGCGGACGCCGGGCGCGCGGCCGCGACGCAAACCACGGCGATGACGACGAGCAGACGCACGCTCTCAGCTTGTACGACGATCCGGCGGCCGACCAGCCGCGCCTGCCGAGCGACGGAGCACGCGCATGTCGCCGACGCGACGCGTGAGCCCGTCGGCGTCGAACCGCTCGAGCAGGAGCTGCGCGTCCCGCCGTCCGACGCCGAGGAGATCGCGGAACCGGGCCAGCGAGATCTCGCCCGCCGCCCGAGCCTCCGTGAGGAGCACGTCCATCGCGACCTCGTAGGCGCCGGCGCCGATCGCATACCCGTCGCCGAGCCGGACGAGCCGTCCGCTCGCCTCGAGGAAGCGCGCGAGCTCGTCGTCGGGAACCTTCGTCGCTCGGACACCTGCGACCTCGACCTCGTGCTCGAGCGCTGCAGCCTCGGCCGTGCGACCGGCGAGCGTCGGCGAGGACCCCGGCAGGTACAGCTTCGCGCCGCGCCGGTCGAACGGGAGCAGCGGCAGGACGTCGCCGGCCCACGGCTCCGAGGGAGGCGCGACTCCGGGATCGATCGGGTCGGCTGCTTCGATTCGCCCGCGGAGCTCGCTCTCGAGCTCGTCGAGCCATGCGCGGGAGAACGCCCACGCGCCGGCGCGCTCGACCCCCTGCAGATCACCTTCCAGCACGTACCGGAGCGAGTCCACGAGGACCGGCGCGTCGATCGTCGCCGCGACCTCCCCGCGCTCCACGCGCTCGATCCGCTCGCCGTCCCGGTGACGCGGCGGCGCTGGGTCGAGCACGACGGCCCCGCCGACCGTCGTCTCCCCGCGCAGGATCACTCGGTCGCCACGGGCGGCGACGACCGGAGCGGAGAGCCGCAGCTGTGCGTGGCCGTTGCCCAGGCGAACGACCCGGGCGACGGCGTGCGAGGTTCCGAGGTGCGCCTGCAGCCGCGCATCGTCCTCGATCGGCTGCAGCTCCTCGAGGGCGACGTCCAGCCGGTACGAGACGGGATACGAGCCCGAAGCGACGAGCGCATAGCCACGTCCGACCTCGTGCCGCTCGACGCCGGGAAGGCTGACCGCCACGCGCTGCCCGGCCTCGGCGCGGTCGACGTCGCGATCGTGCACCTGCACGCTGCGGACACGCACCGGTCGGTTGCCCGGCTCGACGAGCAGCTCGTCGCCCGCCCCGATCGAGCCCGACCAGAGCGTCCCGGTGACGACCGTGCCGATCCCGCGCAGAGAGAACGAGCGGTCGACATAGAGGCGGGTCGGGCGGTCTGTGCGATCGCGCTCGACACCCTCCGCGACCCGGCCGAGCTCGGCGCGGAGCTCGTCGAGCCCGGTGCCGTCCTTGGCGCTGACAGCGATTGCCTCTGCCGCCGGGACGAGCTCGCGGGCCTCCTCGATCGCGAGCTCGAGCGTCTCTTCGTCGACGGCGTCCGCCTTCGTCACGGCGACGACTCCCCGTTCGATCCCGAGGAGGCGCAGGATCGCAAGATGCTCGTGCGTCTGCGGGCGGGCGCCCTCGCCCGCGTCGACGACGAGGAGGAAGAGGTCGATGCCGGACGCGCCCGCCACCATCGTCCGGACGAACCGCTCGTGACCGGGCACGTCGACGACCGACAAGCACCTGCCGTCCGCTAGCTCGAGCGGCGCGTAGCCGAGGTCGATCGAGATCCCGCGGCGCTGCTCCTCAGGCAGGCGATCCGTGTCCTTCCCGGTCAGCGATCGTACGAGCCACGTCTTCCCGTGGTCGATATGCCCGGCGGTCCCGACCGTCACCGGCACGGTCAGGCCCGCGCAGCAGTGACGGCAGCCGCGACCTCTTCCACCTCCGCGTCGGTGAGCGTGCGGCAGTCGAGGAGCGTGCGGCCGTCTCGGACTACCGCGATCACGGGTGGATCGCCGTGCCGCAACGGCGCGGCGAGCGCCTCCTCCACCGCGCAGGCGGCGCTCGGCAGCTCGGCGAGGGGAAGGGCGCCGCCTCCGACGCGGCCCACGGTCTCCTCGACGTCGCCACCCACGAGGTCCGCCAGGCGCTCGGCTCGCGCGCGCACCTGCGAGAGCGGCTCGTGGAGCATGCGCAGCACGGGGATCCGGCCGCGCGTGTCCGGGTCGAGCGCCAGCGCGAGCGTGCCCTCGAGCGCCGCGAGCGTGAGCTTGTCCGCGCGCAGGGCGCGCTGGAGCGGGTGCCGGCGCAGGCGCTCGACGAGCTCCGCCTGACCGACGACGATCCCGGCCTGCGGACCGCCGAGGAGCTTGTCGCCGGAGAAGCAGACGAGGTCGGCGCCCGCGCGCACGCTCTCCGCAGGCGTCGGCTCGTCGCCGACCGGTGCGAGCGCGCCCGAGCCGAGGTCGTCGACGAGCGGCAAGCCGGCTCGGCTCGCAATCGGGGCGAGGTCCACGAGCCGCGGCCGCTCCGAGAACCCCACCAGGCGGAAGTTCGACTGGTGGACGCGCAGGAGCAGTGCGGTCTCCGGCCCGATCGCGCGCTCGTAGTCGGACGCGCGCGTCCGGTTCGTCGTCCCGACCTCGACGAGGCGCGCGCCCGAGCTCACGAGCACCTCGGGGATACGGAACCCGTCCCCGATCTCGATCAGCTCACCGCGCGAGACGACGACCTCGCGCCCCTCGGCGAGCGCCGCGAGCGCGAGCAGAACGCCAGCGGCGTTGTTGTTCACGACGAGCGCGGCCTCGGCCCCCGTGAGCCTCGTCAGGAGCGGTGCGAGGTGGTTCTGCCGGGACCCGCGCTCGCCCCGCTCGAGGTCGTACTCGAGCGTCGAATAGCCGCCGCCGACCTCGACCACCCGCTCGAGCGCCTCCTCGGCGAGCGGCGCCCGCCCGAGATTCGTGTGCACGAGCACGCCCGTCGCGTTGAGCACCCGCCGCAGCCGCGGGCGCCGGGCCGCGGCGAGCTCCGCGAGCACCGCCTCCGCGAGCGGGCCGGGGTCGCGCCCCTCGCGGATCTCCACGCGCGCCCGCTCGAGGACGACCCGCGCCGCCGCCACGGCCGCATCGTGCGGCTCGGGCGCGAGCCGCTCGTCTGCGAGCAGGCGGTCGACGGAAGGCAGGTCCCGGAGCGTCGGCTTGCCCGGCATGCGGGTCAGTGTGGCCCCGGCGCCGCTAGGCCGCAAGCGTCGGGAGGAGCGCGCGCAGGAGCGCCGTGAGCCGAGGCTGCGCCTCGGCGCCGATCCCGAGCACCGCCTCGTGGTCGAGCGTGCCGTCCACCACCCCGGCCGCCATGTTCGTGACGACGGAGATGCCGAGACAGCGGACCCCCATGTGCCTCGCGGCGATCACCTCCGGCACCGTCGACATGCCGGCGAGGTCGCAGCCGATCGCCCGCAGGAAGCGGATCTCGGCGGGCGTCTCGAACTGCGGGCCGAGCCAACCCCCGTAGACGCCCTCCCCGAGCTCGAGCCCGAGACCGGACCCCGCCTCGCGCGCCCGCGCCCGCAGCTCGGGGTCGTAGGCATCGGACAGGTCGGGGAAGCGCGGGCCGAGCCCGTCGTCGTTCGGCCCGACGAGCGGGGACGTCCCTAGCAGGTTGACGTGGTCGGAGATGAGCACGAGCATCCCCGGCCGGTAGCCCTCGTTGATCGCCCCCGCCGCGTTCGTCACGACGAGCGTCCGCACGCCGAGGCGCCCGAGCACGCGCACGCCGAACACCGCCCGGTCCGCCGGAACGCCCTCGTACAGGTGCGCCCGTCCCTTGAGGACCGCGACGGGCAGGTCGTCGACCGTCCCGAGGACGAGCACGCCGGCATGGCCCACCGCGGTCGACGCGGGCCAGCCGGGGATCTCCGCGTAGGGGATCTCGACCCGGCCGTCGAGCTCGTCCGCGAGCCCGCCGAGGCCGCTGCCGAGCACGATCCCGACGCGCGGCGCGAGCCGCGTCACGTCCTCGATCCGCCGGACGGCGTCGTCGAGCACGCTCACGCGGTGCCCTCGGCGAGCCGGTCGTCGTAGCGCGAGGAGACGAGCCGCACGGCCTCGTGGGGATCGTCCGTCACGAACAAGAGGTCGACGTCCTCGGGCGAGATGAGCCCGTCGTCGAGCATCTCCTCGCGCAGCCACTCGAGGAGCTCCTGCCAGTAGTCGGTGTCGACGAGCACGACCGGGAAGTTGCCGATCTTCCCGGTCTGGATCAGCGTCAGCGCCTCCCACAGCTCGTCCTGCGTGCCGAAGCCACCGGGGAAGATGACGAACCCCTCGGCGGCCTTCACGAACATCACCTTCCGCGCATAGAAGTGGTCGAACGTCAGCGCGATGTCGCAGTACGGGTTCGGGCCTTGCTCGTGCGGCAAGTCGATGTTGAAGCCGACCGAGAGCCCGCCCGCCTGCTGGCACCCCCGGTTCGCAGCCTCCATGACGCCGGGGCCACCGCCGGTGACGACTGCGAACCCGGCTTCCGCGAACGCCTTCCCGGTCGCGCGCGCCTGCTCGTAGGTGGGGGACCCGTCGACCACCCGCGCCGAGCCGAAGATCGACACCGCCGGCCGGTCGATCCGGTGGACCGCCTGGAAGCCGGCGAGGAACTCGGAGGCGATCAGCGAGACGTCGCTCGCGAGCGTCTCCTCCGTCCGCCGCAGGACCCGGCGGTCGAGCTGACGGTGGTTCTTCATCAGAAGTCCCGCTCGACGTGAGTCGCCGAGACGGCGAGCGCGAGGACGCCGATCAGGCCGATGTAGACGACCGCCACGGCGACGCGTTGCCACACCTCGAGCCGGTAGTACTCGGCGGCCTGGCCTCGCTCGCGCCAGCGACGCCAGAGCTCGAGCGCGCCGACGATCACGATGATGATGAGGATCGGGTTCGGGCTGACGACGGCGAGGCCGACCATCATCAGCAGCCCCAGCAGCCAGATCGCCGGATGGAGAGCGCCGACCGCTCGGCCCCCGTCCAGGGGCACGATCGGGATCAGGTTGAAGAGGTTGAGGAAGAAGCCGACGAACGCGAGCGCCATGAGCAGGTCCGAGCCCGTGACCTCCGCCGCGACGAGGAACGCCACCGCCCCGACCGACCCGAGGATCGGCCCCGCGAGCGCCACGCGGGCCTCTTTCCAGGCGTCGTCCGGGAGCTCCTTCATCCCGATCACGGCTCCGAGGAAGGGGATGAAGAGCGGCGCGCTCGCCGGCACTCCCTGGCGGCGCAGCTCGATCACGTGGCCGAGCTCGTGCACGAAGATCAGCACGACGAACCCGACCGCGAACGGCAGCCCCCAGATCCACGCGTACGCGGCGATCGAGACGAGCATGGACGCCGCGGTCGTGAAGACCTTCAGCTTGAGCAGGACCGCCCCGTACTTCAGCACGAGGAACCCGAGCGCCAGCACGGGCGCGAGGAACCTGCGGACGAGCTCGCGCAGCCCCATGCCGGGATGCACGGGCTCGTAGCCACGCTCGCCGTCGGGCGCGGAGGGGTCCGGCAGCGTGTCCGGCTCCGGTGCCTCGGCAGGCTCGAAGCGCGGATCGGGCTCCTGGCCTACGATCCCCGGCCGATCCATTCCTCTCCTCCGACGTAGCGCTCCTTCTTCCACAGGGGGACGGTCACCTTCAGCTCGTCGATCGCCTCGCGGCAGGCGGCGAGAGCGGCTGTGCGATGCGGCGCGGACACGGCGATGACGACGCTCGTCTCGCCGATCGAGACGCGGCCCACGCGGTGGTGGATCGCGACCTCGCAGAGGCCGTGGCGGCGCTTCAGCTCGTCGGCGAGCTCGGCCATGACCTTCTCGGCCATCCCTTCGTAGGCCTCGTACTCGAGGTACAGCACCTCGCGGTCGCGCGAGCGCTTCCGCGTCGTACCGACGAACGTCGCGACAGCGCCGGCGTCGTCGCTCCGCACCTCGTCGACGGCGCCCTCGACCGAGAGCGGCGTCTCCGAGAGCCTGAAGTCGCCTCCGGAGACCGGCGGGATCACGGCGACCTCGTCGCCCGCGGACAGCATGACCTCCGACGCGGCGTACTCACGGTTCACCGCGTAGAGCAGCCCCGACGGCTCGTCGCCGAGGTCGAGCGCGGGCCAGACGTCGCCGACGACCGCCCCGTCCGGGAGGTCGACCTCGACACTCCCGGAGCCGGCGCGCTCTCGAAGCGCCGCGAACAGCCTCACCCGCACGTGCACGCGAAGAGCGTATCCGCCGGTTGCCACACGGCCTCTGACATGTTAGGTCCAGCACATGGCAACGGCCCTCACGGCGACGAGCCTCCACGACCAGGTCTACGACGAGCTCCGCGGGCGCCTGCTCACCCGGCGTCACGTCCCGGGCGAGAAGCTCAGCCTCCACGAGCTCGCCGCCGAGCTCGGCGTCTCCCGCAGCCCGGTGCACCATGCGCTCACGAGGCTCGTGTCCGAGGGGCTGCTCACGGTCAAGGCTCGCCGCGGCTACTTCGTCACGCCCGTGACCGCGGCCGCACTCGCAGAAGGCTACGACGTGCGCCTCGCCCTCGAGCTGCACGCGGCGGACCACGCGGTCGGACGGGTCGAGGCAGGGAGGCTGCGCACGTTCCGGTCGCTGCTCGACGACACCGCCGCGGCGATCTCGCACGAGCAGTGGGACGTCGCGAACGCCGCGTTCCACGAGCACCAGATCGACCTCGCCGGGAACGCGCTCCTCTCGCGCTTCTACCGGGAGCTCTCGGTCAACCTGATGATGCAGGTCATCCGCGGCGGTCACCTCGAGGATCACGCGGGCCTCGTCACGGAGCACCGCCGGATCGTCGAGGGCTTCGAGGCAGCCGACGTCGACGAGACGAAGCGCGCGATCCGGGCGCACGTCGAGACCGGGAAGCGCATCGCGCTCGAGGCGATCGAGCGCGCCGGCGGCGTGCTCTGATCTCCGGCACCGCGTGTGAGAACACGGTGCCGATCGTTCCACGGCGGTGGTGGTGCCTCCGCCCCCGTACGATGCGGACGTGGCGACCGCCGAGGATCGCCGGCTGACCGACTCCGGCATCGAGATCGCACCCGTCTACACGGCGGACGACCTCCCACCGCGTGAGCTCGAGCTCCCGGGCGAGTTCCCGTTCACGCGCGGGCCGTACGCGACGATGTACCGCGGGCGGCCGTGGACGATCCGCCAGTACGCCGGCTTCGCCTCCGCGGAGGAGACGAACGCCCGCTTCCGCTACCTGCTCGAGCGCGGGCAGACGGGCCTCTCGGTCGCCTTCGACCTGCCGACGCAGCTCGGTTACGACTCGGACGACCCGCTCGCCGAAGGCGAGGTCGGCCGCACGGGGGTCGCGATCAACTCTCTCGCCGACATGGAGGTGCTCCTCGAGGGGATCCCGTTGGACGCGGTGTCGACCTCGATGACGATCAACGCGCCGGCGGCGCTCCTGTTGCTCCTGTACGAGCTCGTCGCCGAGAAGCAAGGCGTGCCGGGCTCGAAGCTGCGCGGCACCGTCCAGAACGACGTCCTCAAGGAGTACGTCGCGCGCGGGAATTACATCTTCCCGCCGCGGTCGTCCATGCGGCTGGCGACCGATCTCTTCGCGTATTGCGCCGAGCGGCTGCCGGAGTGGAACACGATCTCGATCTCCGGGTACCACATCCGGGAGGCGGGCGCGAGCGCCGCGCAAGAGCTCGCGTTCACGCTCGCGAACGGGATCGCGTACTGCGAGGCCGCGGTCGTAGCAGGTCTCTCGCCAGACGCGTTCGGCGAGCGGCTGTCGTTCTTCTTCAACGCGCACAACCACTTCTTCCAGGAGGTCGCGAAGTTCAGAGCTGCGCGTCGCCTGTGGGCGGAGATCATGCGGGACCGGTTCGGCGCGACCAACCCACGGGCCCTCGCTCTTCGCTTTCACGCGCAGACCGGCGGCTCGACGCTGACCGCGCAGCAGCCGGAGAACAACGTTGTGCGGGTCGCGATTCAGGCGCTGTCCGCGGTCTGCGGCGGCGCGCAGTCGGTCCACACGAACGGGTTCGACGAGGCGCTGGCGCTGCCGACCGAGCACTCGGCCAAGATCGCCCTGCGGACGCAGCAGATCCTGGCTCACGAGGCCGGCGGGACGGACACGGCCGACCCGCTCGGCGGCGCCTACTTCCTCGAGGCGCTGACGGAGGAGCTGGAGGAGCGTGCCTGGGAGCTGATCGAGCGCGTGGACGAGCTGGGCGGAGCGGTCGAGGCGATCGAGCGCGGCTTCGTGCAGCGCGAGATCGAGGAGGCCGCCTTCCAATACAACCGGCAGGTCGAGTCCGGGGAA
>JBOHBB010000159.1:0-4872 GCA_050698135.1 Gaiellaceae bacterium | reverse complement strand
CCTTCAGCGCGGAGACCTGGACGACCGGGATCTCATCGCCGGGGACCTCGTACTTCGAGAGCAGCTCGCGGACCTCCATCTCGACGAGCTCGAGGAGCTCGGGGTCGTCGACCATGTCGGCCTTGTTGAGCGCGACGACGATCGACGGCACCTCGACCTGGCGCGCGAGCAGGATGTGCTCCCGCGTCTGCGGCATCGGGCCGTCGGCGGCGGACACGACGAGGATCGCGCCGTCCATCTGGGCGGCGCCCGTGATCATGTTCTTGATGTAGTCGGCGTGCCCGGGGCAGTCGACATGGGCGTAGTGCCGGTTCTCGGTCTCGTACTCGACGTGCGCGGTGTTGATCGTGATCCCGCGCTGGCGCTCCTCGGGTGCCTTGTCGATCGCGTCGAAGGTGGTCGCCTCCGTGTTCGTCCCGGACTCGGCGAGGACCTTCGTGATCGCGGCTGTGAGCGTCGTCTTGCCGTGGTCGATGTGGCCGATCGTGCCGACGTTGACGTGCGGCTTGGTGCGCTCGAACTTCTGCTTGGCCATCTGCTCCTATCCCTCCGGACCTTGAATCTCGGTTTACGCTGGCTTCTCGCCCACCACGAGCGACTCGGCGATCGTGGCTGGCACTTCCTCGTAGCGGTCGAACTGCATCGTGAACGTCGCCCGGCCCTGCGTCATCGAGCGCAGGTCGGTCGCATAGCCGAACATCTCCGCGAGCGGCACGCTCGCGCGGATCGACTGCGACCCGCCCACCGGCTCGAGCTGCTCGATCCGGCCGCGACGGCCGTTCAGGTTACCAATGACGTCGCCGAGGAAGTCCTCGGGCGTCACGACCTCGACCGACATCACGGGCTCGAGGAGCTTGGGCCTCGCACGCTTCATCCCCTCCTTGAACGCCATCGAGCCCGCGATCTTGAACGCGCGCTCGCTCGAGTCGACCTGGTGATACGAGCCGTCGATGAGCTCGACCTTGACGTCGACGACCGGGTAGCCCGCGAGGATCCCCGAGCTCATCGCCTCCTCGATCCCCGCGTCCACGGCCGGGATGTACTCCTTCGGGATCTTCCCGCCCACGATCCTGTCGACGAACTCGTAGCCGCCGCCCGGCTCCTGCGGGACGAGGTTGACGACGACGTCTCCATACTGGCCGGAGCCGCCGGTCTGGCGGACGAACTTGCCCTGGATCTTCTCGACCGGCTTGCCGATCGTCTCCCGGTAGGCGACCTGCGGGCGGCCGACGTTGCCCTCGACGCGGAACTCCCGCATGAGGCGGTCGACGATGATCTCGAGGTGGAGCTCGCCCATACCGGCGATGAGCGTCTGCCCCGTCTCCTCGTCGGACGACACCCGGAAGGTCGGGTCCTCCTCGGCCAGCCGCTGGAGAGCCTGGCTGAGCTTGTCCTGGTCGGCCTTCGTCTTCGGCTCGATCGCGACCGAGATGACCGGGTCGGGGAACGACATCGACTCGAGCACGATCGGGTCCGACTCGACAGCGAGCGTGTCGCCCGTCGTCGTGAACTTGAGGCCCACGGCAGCCGCGATCTCGCCGGCGCCGATCTCCTCCCGCTCCTCGCGGTGGTTCGCGTGCATCTGCAGGATGCGCCCGATCCGCTCGGTCTTGCCGTTCGTCGTGTTCAGGACGCGGCCGCCGGCCTTCACCGAGCCCGAGTACACGCGGAAGTACGTGAGCTTGCCGACGAACGGGTCGGTCATGACCTTGAACGCGAGCGCGGCGAAGGGGGCGTCGAGATCCGGAGGGCGGGTCTCCTCCTCGGCGCTCTTCGGGTCGAGCCCCTGGACCGGCGGGATGTCGACGGGGCTCGGCAGGTAGTCGACGATACCGTCGAGGAGCGGCTGGACGCCCTTGTTCTTGAACGCCGAGCCGGCGAGAACGGGTGTCACGCGGCCGGTGAGCGTCCCGGTGCGGAGCGCGCGGCGGATCATCTCCGGCGTCACCGAGGACTCGTCCTCGAGGTACGTCTCCATGAGCTCGTCGTCGAACTCGGCGATCCCGTCGATCAGCGCGTGATGCCCGGCCTCGGCGCGCTGCTGGAGCGTGGCGGGGATCTCCCCGACCGAGAACTCGGTGCCGAGGGCGTTGACGTACGTGATCGCCTTCATCTCGACGAGGTCGACGATCCCCTCGAACGCATCCTCCTGACCGATCGGGACGTGAATCGGAAGCGACGTCGCGCCGAGCCGGTCGCGCATCGACTGGACGGCTGCGTCGAAGTCCGCCCCGGTGCGGTCCATCTTGTTGATGAAGGCGATGCGCGGGACGCGATAGCGGTCGGCCTGTCGCCAGACGGTCTCGGACTGCGGCTGGACGCCGGCGACCGAGTCGAAGACCGCGACCGCCCCGTCGAGCACGCGCAGGCTGCGCTCGACCTCGACGGTAAAGTCCACGTGCCCGGGCGTATCGATAATGTTGATCCGGTAGTCGCGCCACTCCGCGGTCGTCGCAGCCGAGGTGATGGTGATGCCGCGCTCCTGCTCCTGTGCCATCCAGTCCATCGTCGCGGCGCCCTCGTGGACCTCGCCCATCTTGTGGGTCCGCCCTGTGTAGTAGAGGATCCGCTCGGTCGTCGTGGTCTTCCCGGCGTCGATGTGGGCCATGATCCCGATGTTGCGGACACGGTCCAGGGCGACGGCTGCGGCGACGGTGCTCACGACTCCGCCCTTACCAGCGGTAGTGCGCGAAGGCCTTGTTCGCCTGCGCCATCCGGTAGATGTCGTCCTTCTTCTTGTACGCCCCGCCCTGCTGCGAGAGCGCGTCCACGAGCTCGCCGGCGAGCTTCGCGGGCATGCCCTTCTCGCGACGCTCGCGCGCGTTCTGCACGAGCCAGCGGAGCGCCAGCGTGCGGGCGCGGCGCTGCGGCACCTCGATCGGCACCTGGTAGTTCGCGCCGCCGACGCGGCGCGACCGCACCTCGAGCACGGGCGTGACCGACTTGACAGCGCCCTCGAGCACCTCGAGCTCGGGCTTGCCGGTCTTCTCCGACGCGATTGCGAGCGCGTCGTAGACGATCTGCTCCGAGAGCGACTTCTTCCCGTTCAGCATCATCCGGTTCACGAGCTGCGTGACGAGCACCGAGCCGTGCACGGCGTCGGGCTCGAGCTGACGGGGCTGGATCGCTGCGCGGCGGGGCATCGCTCGACCTACGCCTTCTTCGCGCCGTACTTCGAACGAGCCTGGCGACGCTCGGAGACCCCTGCGGAGTCGAGGCCGCCCCGGATCACCTTGTAGCGGAAGCCCGGCAGGTCCTTCACGCGGCCGCCGCGAACGAGGACGACCGAGTGCTCCTGGAGGTTGTGCCCCTCGCCCGGGATGTACGCGCCTACCTCCATGCTGTTCGTGAGGCGGACACGTGCAACCTTGCGGAGCGCGGAGTTCGGCTTCTTCGGCGTCGTCGTGTACACGCGCGTGCAGACGCCGCGCTTCTGCGGGGCTCCCCGGAGCGCCGGTGTCTTCGTCTTCGCCTGGGGGCTCTTCCGGCCCTTGCGCACGAGCTGGTTGACTGTGGGCACGCTGCTCCTACCGAAGGTCGATGGCTATCGTCACACAGGGGGGCCGGCGGGCAGGGGATGCCCACCGACAAGCCGCGGAATGGTAGCAGACGCCTCGCCGTGGCGTCCGTAGCCAAGCCGCGCATGCCTGCATACAGTGCGAGTCCAGGGAGTGCCAGGGAGTGATGGTGTGGAGATGGTGACTGTGCTCGTCGCCGCGGCTGCGGCGGTGCTGGGAGTCGTCGCGACGGTCTTCGTGACGCGGCTCTGGCGTGCGCGTGCGCAGCGGCGGCTCGCGCCGACGCGCGCGAAGATCGACGAGCACCTGCAGGCCATCTCGAGCACCCTGGAGCGCGTGACCGCGCTCGCGGCCGCGGCGACCGTTCCCGACCGGGACGAGGTCGACCTGAACCTCGACCTGGACGCGCTCCTCGAGCAACTGGTCTCCGAGGCTGCCGCCGTGACCGGCGCCCAGGCTGTCGCGATCCGCGTCGAGGGACCCGACGGCGCGCCCGTCGTTGCGTCGATCGGCACGAACGACGGCGCTGCGTTGCTCGAGACAGCGCTCGGCCCACCCGACGCGCGGCCGTTCCGAGCGCTCACGATCAACTGGACGTACGGACCTGCGAGCGAGGATGAGGAGGGCGCGTTCAGTTCCGCGCTCGTCGTCCCGGTCGTCGAGGAGGGCACGGCGACCGGCGCGCTCGTCGCCTACGCCGGCGCCACCGGCGCGTTCGAGTCCGAGCATCTCCGCGCGCTCCGCGCCCTCGCCGACCGGGCTGCCCCCGGCATCACGAGCGCGCGGCGGTTCGCGGAGCTCGGGCAGAGGTCGCTCACCGACGAGCTCACGGGCATCCGCAACCGGAGCGGATACGAGCTCGAGCTCGAGCGGGAGGTCGCTCGAGCGCACCGAACCGGGCGCCCGCTTTCGCTCCTCGTCCTCGAGCTGCGCGCGGCCGCCGGGGGCGCCCTCGCCGAGCCGGGCGCCGACGACGCGCTCCAGGAGTTCGCCGCACTGCTCAAGCGCACCGCCCGGACGACCGACATCCCATGCCGCCGGCGCGCGCGGGAGTTCGCGATCGTGCTTCCGGAGACGAAGGACGAGGGCGCACGGCGGTTGTACTCGCGACTCCGAGAGGAGACGGGCGCGAGCTTCGGCAGCGGCGGCCAGAGGACGTTCTCCGTCGGCCTCGTGGAGTGGCGGCCGAACGAGACGAGCGACGCGCTCGACGCACGCGCGGTGGCGGCCGTCGCGGCCGGCGCAGGCGGGATCGGGTCGGCGGGCGGAGCCGTCGCCACCGCGATCGAGCTCGGCCGCGGGCGCAGGCGGGAGACGGCGGGCAGCCCGCCGCCCGCGGCCACCGGAGCAGATC
>JBOHBB010000158.1:0-2409 GCA_050698135.1 Gaiellaceae bacterium | reverse complement strand
CCTCAGGGGTTCTCGCGGGCCGGAGTCCGCGCTGGCGGATTCCGGCCCTGCGCATGAGCAGAGGGCCCGGGTGGGCGGGCCCTCTGTCGACGTTGGCGCAACTTCGGGCCAGGCGAGTCGCCTGCGGGGAGAGGAGTCGCGCCGGTTAGCCGGTATCTGTTTCACACCCTGGTCCCGATGTGCGGTTGTCCAGCGGATTTCCACAGCCGGAAAGCCGCAAATTCGACGAACTCCGTCGTTCCTTTCCACAGGTCTCGCAGGAGCCGTCCATGGCTACACTCCGGATCGTGGCCGAGTACGGGACGCTGAGGGTCAAGACCGGGCTCGCGGAGATGCTCAAGGGCGGCGTCATCATGGACGTCGTCGACGCGGCGCAGGCGCGGATCGCCGAGGACGCCGGGGCCTGCGCGGTGATGGCGCTCGAGCGTGTGCCCGCCGACATCCGCCGGGACGGCGGCGTCGCGCGCATGAGCGACCCGGAGAAGATCACCGAGATCCAGGAGGCCGTCACCATCCCCGTCATGGCGAAGTGCCGGATCGGCCACTTCGCCGAGGCGCAGATCCTCCAGGCGCTCGAAGTCGACTACATCGACGAGTCGGAGGTGCTGACGCCCGCTGACCTCGCGCACCACGTCGACAAGTGGCAGTTCACGGTCCCGTTCGTCTGCGGCGCGACGAATCTCGGCGAGGCGCTGCGGAGGATCTCGGAGGGCGCCGCGATGATCAGGACGAAGGGCGAGGCCGGGACGGGCGACATCGTGAACGCGGTGACGCACATGCGCGCGGTGTTCGGCGCGATCCGGCAGCTGCAGGCGCTGCGCGAGGATGAGCTCCACACCGCCGCCAAGGAGCACCGTGCGCCCTACGAGCTCGTGCGCTGGGTCGCGGAGAACGGGCGCCTCCCGGTCGTCACCTTCACGGCCGGCGGGATCGCAACCCCGGCGGACGCGTCGCTCTGCATGCAGCTCGGCGCCGACGGGGTGTTCGTCGGCTCGGGGATCTTCAAGTCCGGCGACCCGGTCGTGCGGGCGAAGGCGATCGTCGAGGCGACCACGCACTTCGACGACCCGAAGGTGCTCGCCGACGTCTCGGCGGGCCTCGGCCAGCCGATGGTCGGCATCTCCGCGAGCTCGCTCCCCGAGGAGGAGCGGCTCGAGGTCCGCGGCTGGTAGCAGCCACCGCGATGGATATGCGGCCGCGGATCGGGGTGCTCGCTCTCCAGGGAGCCTTCCGCGAGCACGCGAACGTGCTGCGGAAGCTCGGCGCCGACGTCTCCGAGGTCCGGCTCCTGGAGGAGCTCGAGGGCCTCGACGGGCTCGTGATCCCCGGCGGCGAGTCGACGGCGATCCTGCGCCTTGCCGCCCTCTACGGGCTGGACGAGGCGGTCCGCGCGTTCGGAGGCCCGATCCTCGGGACATGCGCGGGGATGATCCTGCTCGACCGCGACCACCTCCGGCTCGCCGACCTCGAGGTGGACCGGAACGCGTACGGCCGCCAGGTGAAGAGCTTCGAGGCCGACGTCATGCTCGCCGAGGACCCGGTGCCGCTGCGCGGGGTCTTCATTCGCGCGCCGCGTATCCGGGCGGCAGGCCCCGATGTCGAGGTGCTCGGAGAGCTCGAGGGAGAGCCGGTCCTCGTCCGCGACGGACGGCTCCTGCTCGCCGCCTTCCACCCGGAGCTGACCGACGACACGCGGGTCCACGAGCGGTTCCTCGAGCTCGTGCGGGAGGGGCTGCGTGTCGGGGCATAGCAAGTGGAGCTCGATCAAGCACAAGAAAGGCGCGGCCGACGCGAAGCGCGGCAAGCTCTTCTCGAAGCTCTCGCGCGCGATCATCGTCGCCGCGCGGGAGGGCGGGGGCGACCCGGCGGGGAACCTGGCGCTCCAGAACGCGATCGAGAAGGCGCGCTCGTACTCCATGCCCAAGGACAACATCGAGCGGGCGATCGCCAAGGGCGCGGGCGCCGACGCCGACGGGTCGAGCTTCGAGACGGTCGTGTACGAGGGCTACGGCCCGGAAGGTGTCGCGGTTCTCGTCGAGGCGCTGACGGACAACCGCAACAGGACCGCGTCCGAGGTGCGGCATCTCTTCTCGAAGCACGGAGGGAACCTCGGCGCGAGCGGGGCCGTCGCGTGGCAGTTCGAGCGGCGCGGGCTCGTGCTCGTGGCGGCCGAGGGCGCGGACGAGGAGGAGCTCCTGCTCGCCGCGGCGGACGCGGGCGCCGACGACGTCTCGCTCGACGGCTCGACCTTCGAGGTCTCCAGCGCGCCGGAGTCCCTGTCCTCGGTCCGGGAGGCTCTCGAGGCGGCCGGCTTCCAGGCGAAGTCCGCCGAGCTCGCGATGGTGCCGAAGACGACGGTCGCCATCGCCGACGAGTCGACCGCGCGCAAGGTGCTGCGACTCGTCGAGG
>JBOHBB010000157.1:0-12968 GCA_050698135.1 Gaiellaceae bacterium | reverse complement strand
AGCGTGGACCGAGCGTCTGCTCCGCCACGCGAAGAGCGTCACCGCCGTGGACGCGGCCCCGGAGATGCTCGCCCGCGCGAAGGCACGCGTCGGAGAGGCCCGCGTGCGGTTCGTCCGGGCCGACCTCTTCGCGTGGACGCCGGACCGCCGCTACGACGTCGTGTTCTTCGGCTCTTGGATTTCCCATGTTCCGCTGGATCGCTTCGAAGCCTTCTGGTTGTTCGTCGCGGACTGCCTCCGGCCGCTCGGGCGCGCTTTCTTCATCGACGACGCCTACCGCACACCGGACGAGCTGATTGAAGGCGCGTCGTCCTCGACGATCCGTCGTCGCCTGAACGACGGCACCGCCTATCGAGCGGTGAAGGTTCCACACCGCCCAGCCGACCTCGAGGACCGACTCCGGCAGCTGGGATGGCAGGTCACAGTGACCGCGACTTCCGGGCCTTGCTACTGGGGGCACGGCGTGCTGGATCGTTCGCGGGCAGAGGGGAGGCGACTACTTGTCCGGGCATAG
This sequence comes from Gaiellaceae bacterium, assembly GCA_050698135.1. Classification (GTDB taxonomy): domain Bacteria; phylum Actinomycetota; class Thermoleophilia; order Gaiellales; family Gaiellaceae; genus GMQP-bins7. Next base: position 12,454 of record JBOHBB010000157.1, on the reverse strand, counting down.
CAAGTGGTCCTCGATCAAGCACAAGAAGGGCGCCGCGGACGCGAAGCGGGGCAAGCTGTTCTCGAAGCTCTCCCGCGCGATCATCGTCGCGGCCAGGGAGGGCGGGCCCGACCCCGCGGCGAACCTCGCCCTCCAGAACGCGATCGAGAAGGCGCGCTCGTACTCGATGCCGAAGGACAACATCGAGCGTGCGATCGCGAAGGGCAGCGGCGCGGACGCCGAGGGGGCCGGCTTCGAGACCGTCGTGTACGAGGGGTACGGGCCGGAGGGAGTCGCGGTGCTCGTGGAGGCGCTGACCGACAACCGCAATCGGACCGCGTCCGAGGTGCGCCATCTCTTTTCGAAGCACGGCGGGAACCTCGGCGCAACGGGAGCCGTCGCGTGGCAGTTCGAGCGGCGAGGGCTCGTGGTCGTCGCGGCCGAGGGAGCGGACGAGGAGGAGCTCCTGCTCACGGCGGCGGACGCGGGAGCGGACGACGTGTCCCGGGACGGCTCGACGTTCGAGGTGTCGAGCGCGCCCGAGTCCCTCTCCACCGTTCGGGAGGCGTTGGAGGCCGCCGGCTTCCAGGCCGAGTCGGCCGAGCTCTCGATGGTCCCGAAGACGACCATCGCGATCGCCGACGAGTCGACGGCGCGGAAGGTGCTCCGGCTCGTCGAAGGGCTCGAGGAGGCCGACGACGTCCAGGACGTCCACGCGAACTTCGACATCCCCGAGGCCGTGCTCGAGGCGGTAGCCTCCTAGGCCTGTGGCGCGCTCGGTCGTGGACACCGCTCGAGGGCTGACCGCGCGCCGGATCGAGTCGCTGCTCTCCGCGCGGCTCCACGTCGAGCCGCAGCTCGCCGGCGACTCGCTCGTCTTCGTCTCCAACCTCTCCGGCCACCTCAGCCTGTACGCGATGGACGTCGTCGGAGGGATGCCGCAGCCACTCCTGCCGCCGCAGATCGCGCTCCAGAATCCGGAGCTCGTCGGCGGGCACCTGTTCCACGTCCTGCCGGCGCTCGAGCGGATCGTCGTGCTGATCGACCACGACGGCGACGAGAACTACGAGCCGTACCTCCTGCCGCTCGAGGGCGGATTTCCCGAGCGGCTGGCGCCCGATGCGTTCGCCGGCAAGCGCGCCCACCTGATCGACGTCGACGTCGCCGAAGGGACCGCGTACTTCCAGGTCGAGCTTCGGGAGGAGTCGCTGCAGCAGACGATCCGCGTCGACCTCGAGAGCGGCGCGGCCGAGGTGCTCGGGGAGAGCCCGTACGGCGCCTACCCGGTCGCCTGGACCCCGGACCACGAACGCGTCGTGCTGGCCGACTCGTACACGATCGGCGACTCCATTCTCTACGAGCTCGATGAGGACGGCAGGCGCCACGTCCTCCACGGGACGCCGCTCGAGGAGCGCGAGGAGGGTCGCGAGTACCCACTGGCGGGGCTCCGCGGGGCGCACGGCACCGCCGGCGGGCACGGAGTCCTCGTCGGAACGAGCCTCTTCACGGACTCCGGGTCGCCCGGGTACCTCGACCTCGCCCGGCCGGGAGAGATCGAGCCCGTCGCGGTCGAAGGCCTCGTGCACGAGGGCGCCGGCGAGCTCGAGGACCTCCTGCACCTGGAGGGCGACCGGTATGCGGTGATCTACAACATCGACGGCTGCTCCTGGGCCTACGAGATGCGGCTCGACGAGCCCGGGCGCCGCCTGCGGGTCGAGCGCTTCCTCGTCGGTCGGGGCGAGCTCGAGGGCGGCATCCTCCACGGCCTGCACTTCGACGAGTCGAGCGGCGCGTTCGCACTCTCGTACTGCACCGCGACCGACCCGACCCAGCTCTGGGTCCTCGGACCCGACACGAGCGCGCTGCCCGCACGGAAGACCAGCGAGCGCGCGCTCGGCCTCGCACCCGAGCTTCTCTCCGCGGGCGAGGACGTGTCGTTCGAGTCGCACGACGGACTCCGCGTCTCGGCGCGGCTCTACCTCCCGTCGCCGGAGCTCGGCCACGAGGGGCCGCGGCCGCTCGTCTACTACGTCCACGGCGGCCCTCAGAGCCAGGAGCGGCCGAACTTCGCCTGGTTCTCGATGCCCCTCGTCCAGTCGCTCGCGCTCGAGGGCTTCGCAGTGTTCGTGCCGAACGCGCGGGGCTCGTCCGGGTACGGGCTCGAGTACATGAAGCGCGTCGACCGCGACTGGGGCGGCCTCGACCGGCTCGACCACGTTCACGCGATGACCGAGGTGCTGTCGCTCGACGACCGGGTCGACGCGTCCCGAGCAGGGGTCGTGGGACGGTCCTACGGCGGATACATGACGCTCATGCTCGCGTCGATGCACCCGGAGCTCTGGCGCGGGGCAGTCGACATGTTCGGCCCGTACGACCTGCTCACGTTCATGGACCGGATGCCCGAGACCTGGAAGCCGTACTTCTCGCTCGCCGTCGGCGACCCCGTTCGCGACCGCGAGTTCCTCGTCGAGCGCTCGCCGCGGACGCACATCGAGGGGATCTCGAGCCCGCTCCTCGTCATCCAGGGTAAGAACGACCCTCGCGTCGTCGAGCAGGAGTCGCACGATCTCGTCGAGCACCTCCGCGGCATCGGCAAGACGGTCGACTACCTCGTCTTCGAGGACGAGGGGCACGACGTGCTCAAGTTCGCGAACCGCGTCCGCTGCTACGAGCGGATCGTCGGATTCTTCGCCGAGCACCTGTCGTAGTTCACTGTTACGCTCGCCCTCGGCTGAGGGGCCGTCGACGAGAGGAGCGGCCGGCGGTGGCCGAGGCGACACAGAACATCACCGCGTGGGTGAGGCAGACCTGCACGGGGTAGCGATCGTCCGTCCCTGTCGCCGCAAGTGATCGTCCCGCTTTCCGGCGACACCCGGGTGTCGGCTACGGCGAGACGTTCCCGCAGATCGCGTGGACGACGAGCTTCCAGCTCGACTGGGTCGTGACGGCCTCGAACGCCTCGCCCTCCCAGGCGTTGTCGCCGCTCGGCTTGTTCTCCGCGGCGGTCACCCGGTTTCTCCCGGCACCGCTGATCTCGACCCCGCCCCCGAGGACCTTCTTGCCCGCTGGGCACGTGGCCGTCAGGTTCTTCGGGCTGCTGGAGGTGAGCGGCGTCTCCGACGCGACCTGCTCCCGTCCGCTGACCCCGGATGGCCCCTGGGGCCCAGTCGGGCCGGGTGGGATCTGCCCGGGCCTGAAATCGACTCGGCGCAATGTCCCGTTCCTCACGTCGGCCGACGACACGCTGCCGTCCGCGATGTCCGCCGACGTGACGTTCCCGTTCTTGATCTTCGCGGTCGTCACGGCGCCGTTTCGGAGCTCGGCGGTTCCGACGCTCGCCCTGGGAACGGTCGCGACGGCAGCGACGCTCGTCCCGCCGAGCGCCACGGCGAGCGCCCCCGAGGCGAGGACGGCGGCGGGCGAGGGTAGCTTTCTGGGCAGGCGCATCGGATGGCTCTCGCTCGAGGTTCGCGGTCCGTCTGGCCGCACCTCCCCACGGGAACGTCCGAGGCCCCGCCTACCTTCTGCACGTGAAAGTCCTCGGCATCGACCCAGGGACGGCTGCGTGCGGGTACGGGATCGTCCACGAAAGCGGCGGGCGCCTCCGGGCGGGGGACTTCGGCTGCTGGCGGACGTCGGCGCGCGAGCGCCCGGACGCCAGGCTGCTGGCGATCTTCGAGGGCGTGCAAGAGCTCATTGCGGAGCACGCGCCGGACGCCGTCGCGCTCGAGGAGTCCTTCGTGGGTGCCGACGCCCGCATCGCGCTCTCCGTCGGTCAGGCGCGCGGCGCCGTGCTCGTCGCGGCCGCGTCCGCCGGGGTCGACTGCACCGAGTATGCGCCCGCACGCGTCAAGCAGACCGTCTGCGGCTACGGACGGGCAGAGAAGAGCCAGATGCAGCGCATGGTGAAGCTCATCCTTGGCCTCGAGGCCGAGCCCGGCTCGTCTCACGAGGCCGACGCCCTCGCGGTCGCCATCTGCCATGCGCTCGCGCCGCCACTGCTCGAGGCGACCGGATGATCTCGCGGCTCCGCGGCGTCCCCGTCGGGCGATCGGCGGACGGCCTCGTCCTCGACGTCGGCGGGGTCGGGTACCTCGTCGCCGCGACGCCGAGCGCGCTCGGTCGCGCCGACGCCGGACGGGAGGTCTCGCTCGAGACGTACCTGCACGTCCGGGAGGACGCGCTCCAGCTCTACGGCTTCGCGGACGCGGCCGAGCGCGAGCTGTTCGTGAGCCTCCTCGGGGTCAGCGGGATCGGGCCGAAGGTCGCACTCGCCGTCGTCTCGAGCTCCCCGCCCGGCGAGCTCGGGCGCGCGATCGCGCTCGGGGACGCCGCGCGCTTCCAGGCGATCCCGGGAATCGGAAAGAAGACCGCCGAGCGCATTGTGCTCGAGTTGAAGGAGAAGCTCGTGGCCGAGGACGTCGTCGTGCTCCCGTCCCCAGCGGGCTCGACGCCGTCGCACATCGTCGCGCGCGACGCGCTCGTCGAGCTCGGCTACACGGTCACCGAGGCGGAGCAGGCGCTCGCGCGCGTCGATCCCGAGCTGCCGGCCGAGGAGCGCGTTCGCGAGGCGCTCCGGAGCGCTGCCTGATGAGCTCCCCGTTCCTGGCTCCCGTCCTCCGTGAGGGCGACGAGGAGGTCGAGCGCTCGCTGCGCCCTCGGCGGCTCGACGACTTCGTCGGCCAGGAGCGCACGAAGGAGCAGCTCGAGATCGCTCTCGACGCCGCGCGCGCCCGCGGCGACGCGCTCGACCACGTCCTCCTCGTCGGGCCCCCCGGCCTTGGCAAGACGACGCTCGCGACCATCGTCCGCGAGGAGCTCGGCGTCGGGCTGCGCACGATCGCGGGGCCGGCGCTCGAGCGCAAGGGCGACATGGCGGCGATCCTCACGGGGCTCGAGCCGCGGGACGTCCTCTTCATCGACGAGATCCACCGAGTCAACCATGCGATCGAGGAGATCCTCTATCCGGCCCTCGAGGACTTCCGCCTCGACATCGTCGTCGGCCAGGGAGCCGGGGCGCGGACGCTCACGCTCGACCTGCCGCCGTTCACCCTCGTCGGCGCGACGACACGCACCGGCCTCCTCACGACGCCGCTCCGCGATCGCTTCGGGATGACCTTCCGCCTGGGCTACTACGAGACCTCCGAGCTGTCGTCGATCGTCGCGCGCTCCGCGGGCATCCTCGGGGTCGAGGTCGAGGACGCGGCCGCCGACGAGATCGCGGCGAGGGCGCGCGGCACGCCACGCGTCGCGAACCGGATCCTGCGCAGGGTCCGCGACGTCGCCGAGGTCCGCCACGCCGGAGTGGTCACGCTCGTCGTCGCGCGGGAGGCGCTCGAGCTCCTCGAGGTCGACGCGGCCGGGCTCGAGCGCGTCGACCGCGAGCTCCTGTCCGCGATCGCCCACAAGTTCGACGGCGGTCCGGTCGGGCTCTCGACGCTCTCGGTCACGCTCGGCGAGGAGCCCGACACGCTCGAGGACGTCTACGAGCCGTACCTGTTGCAGCTCGGCTTCCTGCAGCGCACGCCGCGCGGCCGCGTGATCACCGCGCTCGGGCGGGACCACATCGGCGCCGCGAGCGCGAGCGAGGGGCTCTTCTGATGTCCGCGATCTGGACGCCGGGCGCCGCGGGCCCGCTGGACGAGCTCGTCGGGCGGATCACGCGCATGGTCGAGGCGTTCACGCGCGAGCACGGCCTCGAGCAGGCCGAGTTGCGGATGGAGCTCGCCGACGGCTCGAGACACCTGCTCGCGTCGCTGGCGCCCGAGCCCGGGTTCGGCTTCTTCTCGTTCGTACCCCATCGCGAGGACGCGAGCGAGCCGAGCCGCGCGATCGTCCCGATCGGGGCGGTCAAGACGATCGAGATCTCGCTGCCCGACCCCGAGCGCGCGTTCGGCTTCAGCCTGGCTGGGTGACGTCGCCGCCGGGCGGCGTCGGGAAGAGCGGCTCGAGCTCCCGTCGGTGCGTCTCGATGGACCGCTTCGCGAACACCGCGAAGAAGGCCATGGAGAGAAGGAACAGCACGGCGCCGAGGGCGAGCGCGCCACCCGTTCCCAGCCCGAGCCCGATGCCGGCGATCCCGGCCACAGCTCCCGCGACGACCGAGTCGACGACGGCGACGACGCCCGGCGCGGCGACGAACGCCTGGGTCGGTGGGGGGCGTCTGCCCATGGCCACTGACGTCAGGAGGATGCCGTCGTCGTCGTCGTAGCGGCTCGTCACGAAATAGGGCTGGAGCTCAGGGGCGAGCTCGAGGTATGCGTGACGGATCCTGTTCATTCCCTGCACCCAGAGAGCATCCTCGCGGTTGACCTGGGAGAGCCGGACGATCGTCACGAGGCCCAGGAAGTAGACGACGGGCAGCAACACCAGCGCGAATGCGACGAACCCGGTCCCGAAGTCGGTCGCCTGCGCGACGAGCGCGAGTGCGACGACGGAGCCCGTGAGGGCGGCGACGTAGATCGACGTCCGGCTCATCGCCTCCGTGTAGACGAGGCTGCGCGCAGCGAGGAGGCTCCAGTGCTCGGTCGTGAGGATCTGCAACGCGTGCGGGCCGAGGTCGCCTGTCGGCGCTGCGGCCTGCGTGGGCACGACGCGCGAGGTCGAATCGGGCTCGAGCACAGGCCGCGTCAGTCTAGGCCCGGTACTGGTGCTCGTGCCACGAGGGCACCGGGGCGAGCTCGAGCAGCGTGCGCCCGCCTTTCGGCTCCGCGTAGCCGAAGTCGCCGGTGTCGTCCTCGAACGCGACGTCGAGCAACCCCTCCTTCACGCGGTGGTCGAGCCAGGCGCCGCGGAAGACGAGCTTGCGCAGCCAGTAGACGAGCGACTCGCCGTTGACGAGCGAGACGAGCTCCCAGTGCCGCACGAGATAGAGGCCGAGGCCGCTGCGCGGATCGACGATGCGCCCGTCCGCGGCGAGCTCGACGAGGTCGGCGGCCTCCTCCTCGTCGAGGTCGTTCGTGCCGACGAGCCCGAGCCGGACCGCGGCGGCGGTCACGCGCTCCTCGAAGTCCTCGACACTGAACTCGAACCGGTGCCCGAGGAACTCGACGACGAAGTCGTCTCCCGAGCGATAGTTGGCCGCGAGCATCGACGCCAGGGTATCTACGCTACCCGCCGTGAATCAGGGTCGGCTCGTGGTCGCGATGGTCTTCGTCGTACTCGCCGTGTGGCTCGTCGGCGCCGCGGTGACGAAGTACACGCTCGAGCAGATGGCGTACGTCACGCCGATCGCGGTCGTCGTCGTGGGCGTGACGATCGGGCTCGTCCTGCTGTGGGTGAAGGTCGTCGTCGACTCGCTCCGCCGCCGCCGCGAGCACTGAGCCGTCCGACCTCGACGGAGGGCGGAACGAGCAATCCTGCGAAGATCGTCGTCCGGCCGCGTCCGTACCGTCACCCGGGTGACGGGCGCCTGGACGATCGCTTCCCTCGAGCCGGATGCGGCACCGTCGCTCGCCCGTGAGCTCGGGGTCAGCGACGTGACCGCAGCCGTCCTCGTTCGCCGGGGCTACGGGGATGCAGCCGAGGCCCGCAGGTTCCTCGACGCGGAGCTTCCCGGCCACGATCCGTTCCTCCTCGGCGACATGCGCGAGGTGGTCGAGCGGATTCGCTCCGCGGTGTCGACGAAGACCCGGATCTGCGTGCACGGCGACTACGACGTCGACGGCATTTGCGCGACGGCGCTCGCCGTCCTCGTCCTCCGCGAGCTCGGAGCGGATGTCGCCTGGCACCTGCCGAGCCGCTTCGAGGAGGGCTACGGCGTCTCCCGCGACACCCTGGCGCGGCTCGCCGACGAGGGCGTCGGGCTCGTGCTCACCGTGGACTGCGGCATCACCGCGGTCGAAGAGGTCGCCGAGGCTCGAGCGCGCGGGCTCGAGGTCGTCGTCACCGATCACCACCGTCCGGGCGAGGCACTTCCCGACTGCCCGATCGTCGCGACGAGGCCGTCGTCGTACCCGTTCCCGGAGTTGTGCGGCACGGGAGTCGTCTTCAAGCTCGGGGAAGCGCTCCTCGGCGCCGGGCACCCGGCGCTCCACCGCGCTCTCGACCTCGTCGCGCTCGCGACGGTCGCGGACGTCGTCCCGCTCGTCGACGAGAACCGTGCGCTCGCCTCCGCAGGCCTGCTTGCGCTCGCCTGCACCCGACGTGCCGGGTTGCAGGCGCTCATGCGCAGCGCGAGCGTCGATCCCGCCGTCGTCGACGCCGGGTCCGTGGCCTTCCGCCTGGCGCCGCGAATCAACGCAGCCGGACGGCTCTGCCGCCCCGATATCGCGCTCGAGCTCATCCTCACCGAGGACGCCGAGGAGGCGCGGAAGCTCGCGTTCGAGCTCGAGGGCCTGAACCGCGACCGTCAGGCGGTCGAGGACCGGATCCTGCGGGAGGCGACAGCGCTCGTCGAGGGCCTTCCCGAGCGGGAGCGGAGGCGCCGAGGGTACGTCCTCTGGAGCGAGGACTGGCACGAGGGCGTGATCGGGATCGTCGCCTCGAGGCTCGTCGAGCGGTTCCACCGGCCCGTCGTGCTCGTCACCGGGTCGCAGGACCGCTGGAAGGGGTCGGGCCGCTCGGTCGCGCGCTTCGACCTCCACGGCGCGCTCGGCGCGTGCTCCAAGCATCTCGAACGCTACGGCGGGCATCGGGCGGCGGCCGGCCTCTCGATCGAGCCGGAACGGCTGGAGGCCTTCGCCGAGGCGTTCGCAGCCCATGCCGACCGGGAGCTCGCGGACGACGACCTGCACGCAGCGACCGTGGTGGACGCCGTCGTATCCGCCGAGGAGCTCACGCTCGGGCTCGCCCAGGAGCTCGAGCGCCTGGCTCCCTTCGGCCTCGGCAACCCCGACGTGACGCTGCTCGTCCCGGGCACGCGCGCCGTCGCTCCGGCGCTCGTCGGTGACGGTCGGCACCTCCGGTTCCGCGTGCGCCAGCAGGGGCGGGACGCCGGCAGCGCGATCGCGTTCGGCCAGGGCTTCGAGCTCGACCGGCTGCGGGCGGAGGGGCTCTTCGACGTCGCGTGCCGACTGAAGGAGAACCGCTGGAACGGCACCGTCGCCCCGCAGCTCGTCGTCCGGCGGGTCTTCGATACGCCCGAGGGCTACGAGGAGCTACGCGAGAGCTTCGGATCCCTGTGGCGGGCCGGGCCGCCCGCCTGGACCGCCGATGCGCGTCGCGTCTTCACGGAGCTCGGGCTCGACAGCAGCCTTCCCGGCGGGCACGGGCGCCGCCGGCAGCTGCTCGAGTCGGAGTCCTTCCGCGCGCTCCTCGCCCGCGAGGTGGAAGCGTTCCCCGAGGCCGCATGACACCACGGCCGACGGCGGGTGTCAGCCGAGGCCGGGCCGCGTCGGCACGAGGGCGTCCCGCATGACGAGCGCGAGTCGTCGCGCGAGTCGTTGCCTGAGCCATCGCCGGAACGTGCGCATGAGATGCCGCTGTTCGCCGCAGCCGGCAGCGTTCCTGCCGGCGCGCGAGTGCCGCGAGAGGGCGCCAGTACACTGAGCAGATGAGTGTCCTCGACGCCAAGCGGCATCACGACCACCTCGTCGGTGAGCTGATCGCCGAGGTCGAGGGCTACAACCCCGACGTCGACAAGGAGCTCCTCCACCACGCGTTCGACGTGGCGGAGAGCGCGCATCGGGGCCAGGTCCGCCGCTCCGGCGAGGAGTTCATCCACCATCCGCTCGGCGTTGCGCGGATCTGCGCGGAGCTCCACCTCGACGAGCAGACGATCGCCGCGGCGCTCCTGCACGACGTCGTCGAGGACACCGGAGCCGACCTCGAGGAGATCCGCACCGAGTTCGGCGCGGAGATCGCGCAGCTCGTCGAAGGCGTCACGAAGCTGACGCGGATCACGTTCCAGAGCCGCGAGCAGGCGGAGGCCGAGAACTACCGGAAGATGATCGTGGCGATGGCCCAGGACGTGCGGGTCATCCTCATCAAGCTCGCCGACCGCCTCCACAACATGCGGACGATCGAGTACCAGAGCAAGCAGAAGCAGGGGCAGAAGGCCCGCGAGACGCTCGAGGTGTACGCGCCGCTCGCCCACCGCCTCGGCATTCACGCGCTCAAGTGGGAGCTCGAGGACCTCGCCTTCCAGACCCTCCACCCGCGGAAGTACGCGGAGATCAAGGCGATGGTCGCCGACCAGCGCGCCGACCGCGAGGCGCAGGCCGACCGGGCCGCGGAGATCCTGGGCGAGGAGCTGCGCAAGTCGGACGTTCCCGCCGAGATCACCGCCCGCGCGAAGCACCTCTACTCGATCTACGACAAGATGGCCAAGCGCGGCCGGGAGTTCAACGAGATCTACGACCTGACCGCGATGCGCGTCGTGTGCGAGCGCGATGGTGAGGAGGGGACGCGCGACTGCTACGCGGCGCTCGGCCTCATCCACTCGCTCTGGAAGCCCATCTCGGGGCGGTTCAAGGACTTCATCGCGATGCCGAAGCTGAACCGCTACCGGTCGCTCCACACGACGGTGATCGGGCCCGAGGGGAAGCCGCTCGAGATCCAGGTCCGGACCCGGAAGATGCACGAGGAGGCGGAGTACGGCGTCGCCGCGCACTGGCTCTACAAGCGCGGCCGCGCGACGAAGGAGGACGACGAGTGGCTCACCTGGGTGAGGTCGCTCATGGACTGGCAGCAGGACGAGCAGGACCCGGGCGAGTACATGCGGAGCCTCCGCACGGATCTCTTCGCGGACGAGGTCTACGTGTTCACGCCGAAGGGCGAGGTGAAGGTCCTCCCCTCCGGCGCGACGCCGATCGACTTCGCATACGCGGTGCACACGGACGTCGGGCACCGGACGGTCGGCGCGAAGGTGAACGGGCGCATCGTCCCGCTCCACTACCAGCTGAAGAGCGGAGACTTCGTCGAGATCCTGACCTCGAAGTCCGGTCGCGGGCCGTCACGCGACTGGCTCGCGCTCGTCACCTCGTCACGGGCGCGCAACAAGATCCGGCAGTGGTACCAGCGCGAGACGCGGGGAGAGACCGAGGCGAAGGGCCGCGAGCTCCTCGACCAGGCTCTGAAGGCTCAGAAGCTTCCGTACCGCAAGCTGCAGGGCTCGAGCGTGCTCGCCCAGGTGATCCGCGAGACCGGCTTCAAGAAGGCGGAGGACTTCTACGTCGCGCTCGGAGCTGGGAAGCTGCCCCCCGGGCAGATCGTCAACAAGGTCATCCAGCGCCTGAAGACGGACGAGGTCGCGTCCGAGCCCGTCATCATGACGAAGCCCCGACGGGCGAAGACGGCGGTCTCGAGCGACCGGCTCGGGATCACCGTGCCGGGCGTCGAGGACGTCCTCGTCCGCCTCGCGAAGTGCTGTACACCCGTGCCGGGCGACCCGGTCGTGGGCTACATCTCGCTCGGCCGCGGGATCACGGTCCACCGCGAGGACTGTCCGAACGTCAAGGCCCTTCAGCGAAACCCGGAGCGGTTCACGCCGGTCGAGTGGGAAGGGGGCGCCTCGGCGGGCTTTCTCGTCCAGATCTCGGTCGACGCCTGGGATCGCGCGCGTCTCCTGGAGGACGTCGCCCGCACGTTCGCCGAGCACGGCGCGAACATCGTCTCCTACGGCGGCATGGTCGAGGACGGCATGGCGCGCAACTGGTACACCGCCGAGGTCGGCGACGTGAAGGAGCTCCGCTCGCTCCTCACCGCGCTTCGGAACCTCGAGGCCGTCTTCGACGCGTACCGCGTCACGCCGTCGTAGCGCCGACGCGGGTGGACCGTTACCAGGGCCAGTCGGGATGGCCGCGGAGCGACACCAGGTCCACGTCCCGGCGGATGTGGTCCTCCCACTCCGGCTTGAGCTCGATGACGCGGCGGACGTGCGCGAGCGCGTCGTCCGTCCGCCCGGCGAGCGCCTCCGCGCGGGCGAGGTGGTAGAGCGCCGCCGGGTGATCCGGGTACCGCTCGAGGGCGCCGGCGATCTCGTCGACCGCGTCGTAGTCGCCCGAGAGGCGATGCCGCTCCGCCGCGAACCAGAACTCCCAGGGTGACGGCTCGTACGTGCCGCCACGCGGGCCGCCGACGGCGAGGACTGTCGTTCCCGCCTCCTCCGCCCGGGCGTGCCGCCTCACGTCGACGTCGCGGATGAAGACGAGGGTTCCGGCCGGAGCGTCGAGCTTCTCGTCGTCGAGCGTGAAGGTCGCCCTCCCGGAGAGGACGACGTACACCTCCTCGTGACCCAGCGAGGTCTCCGTGTGCTCCTCGACGACGTCGTCGCCTGCATTCGGCGCTACGTACGCGTTGATCCCGAACGCGCCGATGTCGAGGGTCCGGCGAACCGGCCGCCACAGCAGCGTGCCGTTCACGACCGGGATCGGCTCGATCTCCTCGAGCCGAACGGTCTGCCAGCCCTTGGCCACGGCGCGACTGTATCGACGACGAGGGGGGCCGCTCCCGCGGCCCCCGGATGAGACGTCGTCGGTGCGATGGACTACGAGGGCCGCGTGCCGAGGGTCACCTGGACGGTGGTGCGCTCGCC
>JBOHBB010000156.1:0-7945 GCA_050698135.1 Gaiellaceae bacterium | reverse complement strand
CTGTCGAGATCGTCCTCAGACGACATGCTGCTCCTCGAGTACGGTACGGAGCTCGTCCTTGGCGCGGGCGAGGCGCGAGGCGACGGTGCCGACGGGCAGCCCGAGCACGCCCGCTATCTCCTCGAGCGGGAGGTCGAGCCAGTAGTGGAGGACCACGACGACGCGCTTCGACGCACCGAGGGCGGCGACGGCGTCCGAGACCGCCCAGAGCCGCACGTCGTCCTCCGCGGCCTCCCGCACCGTCCAGTCGTGAAACGCCGCCTCGACATCCGGCGCGACCTCGAGACGGCCGGCCTTCCGAAGGAGGTCGATCGCCCGGTTGACGGCGATCCGCTTGAGCCAGGGCCCGAACGGTCTGCTCTCGTCGAATCGCCCGAGCGCCGCGAGCGCCTTCTCGATCGCCTCCTGGGCCGCGTCGTCGGCGAGCGCGCGGTCAGCGGTGACGGCGAAGGCGGACCGCCACGCGTACGGCCAGTAGCGGTCGAAGAGCACCTCGACGGCCTGCGTCGAGCCCTGCCGGGCCAGGACGATCAGCTCGGTGTCCGGCCGACGCCGCACTCTCCCCTACTACGTCGGGCGGCGCGGGAAGTTATCCATCGGCCGCCGAGCGGTCAGGCGAGCCGCTTGTACAGGCGATCGATGAGCTCGGGCATCTGCTCGAGCTTCTCGGTGATAACGCGGATCCGGTACTCGCGGAAGTGCTCCGGCTCGACGTCGAGCGCCGTCGCGATGCGCGCGAGGACGTCGTTCGACGGTACCGGGCGGTTCCCGTGGACGATGTGGTTCAGATACCCGGCCGAGAGGTCGGCCCTGTCCGCAAGGCCCCGGTAGGTCGTGCCCGTCTCGACCATCAGCTGCTCGATCGTCGGGCCGAGGTGCTCGTCGCTGTATCTCCGACGCTTCGCCATCAGTGCTGCTCTGCCCATTTCAGCACGTCCGAGGCCTGAACGCGGTCTCGAGCGGTCCCATCGCGACGCTGAACGTCGACCATCCCGTCCTCGAGCGTCTTCTTCCCGACGATGAGGCGGAGCGGGACACCGATGAGGTCGGCGTCCGCGAACTTCTCGCCTGGGCGCTCGTCGCGGTCGTCGAGCAGGACGTCGAGACCGGCCTCCTCCAGCGCCGCCGCTATCTTTTCGGCCTCGGAAAGCACCTCGTCGGTGCCTCCGTGGAGAGCGAGGACATGCACGTCGTATGGGGCGATCGACGCGGGCCACAGGACCCCGCTCTCGTCGTGGTGCTGCTCGATGACCGCCGCCAGCACCCGCCCCGGGCCGATCCCGTAGCTCCCCATGACGATCGTCCGCTCCATCCCGTCCTCGTCGAGGTAGGTCGCCCCGAGGGCGTTCGAGTGGAAGGTCCCGAGCTTGAAGATGTGGCCGACCTCGATGGCGGGCTCGATCGTGAGCCGACCTCCGCACACCGGGCAGGCGTCGCCTTCCCGCGCCTGCCGGATGTCGGCGAAGACGGGCTCGTAGTCACGTCCCGCCATGACGCCCCGCGTGTGCCAGCCGTCCCGATTGGCGCCCGCCACGTATTGCCCGTCCCGAAGGCTCTCGTCCGCGATCACCTCGACGTCGACACCGACGGGGCCGATCGAGCCGCCACCGGCACCGAACGTCGAGCGAATCTCGTCTTCCGTCGCAGGACGGTACGACGCCTGGAACACGGTCGTGAGCTTCTCCTCGTTGAGCCGATCGTCCCCGCGAACGAGTGCCAAGACCAGGCGATCGCCGACGACGACGGGCATCGCCTTCGACGTCGCCGCCCCGTCGACGCCGAGCAAGTCGGCCAGCGCCTCGATGGTCGTCACTCCGGGAGTCGCGACGTCCTCGGTGGCAGCGAGCGCCTCGGGGAGCTTGGCCGGCGGCGCGATCCCGCGGGCGGCTTCGACGTCGGCGAAGTAGTCGCCGTTCTCACAGCGCATCAGCTCGTTCTCGCCCGAGACCGTCGGCGCGAGGAAGCCGAGTGACTCCGTGCCGCCCATGATCCCCGACTCCGCCTCGACGAGGTACGCGTCGAGGGCGCAGCGCTCGAAGATTCGCGCGTACGCCCCGGCGTGGCGGTCGAAGCTCGCGTCGAGGCCCGCGTCGTCCCGGTCGAACGAGTAGGAGTCCTTCATGATGAACTCCCGGACCCGAAGGAGGCCGCCCCGCGGCCGCGGCTCGTCCCGCTCCTTCGTCGAGAAGTGGTACCAGACCTGCGGTAACTGTTTGTACGACTGGATCTCCCGCGCGTGGAACGCCATGGTCTCCTCGTGCGATAGCGAGAGAACGAAGAGGCGCCCGCCTCCGTCGGTCAGCTTGAACACGGCCGGTATCGCGATGCGGCCGGTTCGCTCCCACAGCTCCGCCGGAGTCAGCACGGGGCAGAGCATCTCCTGTCCTCCGATCGCGTTCATCTCCTCGCGGATGATCGCGACGACGCGCTGATGCACGCGCCAGCCGAGGGGCAGGTACGTCCACAGCCCAGCGCCGACCTGCCGGATGTAGCCGCCGCGGACGAGGAGCCTGTGCGAGGCCGCCTCCGCGTCGGCAGGAGCCTCGCGCAGGGTCGGGATGAAGAGCCGCGACTGCCGTGCGATCATGTCCGAGGAGCCTAGTCGCCGAGCGGGATCAGCGAGGCCTCGGCCATGGCGAGCGCTGCCGGTTTCGCCATCTTCAGCCGCTTCGGGCGCTGCATCCCGTCGGCGAGCCAACGGTCGATCTCCTGGAAGAGCTCGTCGATCAGGACCTCGGACTCGACCTTCCGGAGGACACGCCCGTGCGCGTAGATGAAGCCGACGTCGCGGCCGCCGGCGATCCCGAAGTCGGCATCGCCGGCCTCCCCCGGTCCGTTCACAGCGCAGCCCATAACCGCGACCTCGAACGCCTGCGGGTACGCGCGTAGGCGCTCCTCGACGACGCGCGCGAGGCTCTCGACCCCCACGTTGTCGCGCCCGCAGGAGGGGCAGGCGATCATCACGGGGCCGCGCTCGCGGAGCCCGAGCGCCTTCAGGATCTCCCAGGCGACCTCGACCTCCTTCACGGGGTCGGCGGTGAGTGAGACGCGCAGCGTGTCCCCGATCCCGTCCGCGAGCAGCGAGCCAATGCCGACCGCGCTCTTGATCCCGCCCGCGAACTCCGTGCCCGCCTCGGTGACGCCGAGGTGGAGCGGGTACGGGACCTTCGCCGCCAGCATCCGGTACGCGCGGATCATCGTCGGCACGTGCGTCGCCTTCACGGAGATCTTGAAGTCCCGGTAGTCGAGCCGCTCGAGAAGCTCGACCTCCTCGAGCGCGGCGGCGACGAGCGCCTCCGCCTGGTCCTGCTGTGCGAGGTGGTGGAGGTGCTTGGGGAGCGAGCCGGAGTTGGCGCCGATGCGCATCGGGATGCCCGCACGCTTTGCAGCTTTCACAACGTGCTCGACCTTGTCGGGCCCGCCGATGTTCCCGGGGTTGATCCGCACCGCGGCCACGCCCGCGTCGATCGCCTTCAGCGCGAGCGAGGCGTTGAAGTGAATGTCCGCGATGACGGGGAGCGGCGACAGCCTGACGATCGTCGAGAGCGCCGCCGCGTCCTCGTTCTTCGGCACGGCAACGCGGACGATCTCGCACCCGGCCGACGCGAGCGCGGCGATCTGGGCGGTCGTCGCCGCGACGTCGTGCGTCTTCGTGAGGGTCATCGACTGCACGGCGACGGGCGCGCCGCCGCCGACGGGCACGTGTCCGACGCGGATCTGGACCTCACTCGCCACGGCTAGAGACTAGCCTCGTTAAGAAAGCCGGCCGATGTCGTTCGTGAGCCCGATGACGAAGAGGAGGACGACGACCGCGATGCCGACGGCCGAGGCTCGCTCGTACACCTCTCTCCGCAGGACGCGCCCCCTTGCGCCCTCGAGGACCGCGAAGAGGACGTGCCCGCCGTCGAGCGGCAGGAGCGGCAGGAGGTTCATGAGGCCGATCGAGAGCGAGATGAGCCCGAGCACCCACAGGTAGTTCGCCGCGCCCTCCTCGACGGCGTCCGAGGAGACGCGCGTGATCCCGATCGGGCTCGCGACGTCCTCCCTCCCCTGCCCGGTGACGAGTCGCCCGATGGAGAGGACGATCTCCTTGGTGACGATCCCCGTGACCTCGACCGCCCGCCACGAAGCGTCGACCGGTGGGAGCCCGACGCCCTCGCGCACGATCCCGATCCGGTAGACACCGTCGATCTCCGTAGGCGTCAACGGGCCGACCTTCACCTCATCACCGTCGCGGATGACCGTGAGGACGAGCGGCCTCCCCTCCGACCCGAGGATGCGCTCGCCGAGCCCCTCTCCCGACACGCGGTCGCCGTCCACCGCGATGACCTTGTCGCCGGCGAGCAAACCCGCCTCCTCGGCCGGGGAGTCCGCGGCGACGGATGCGATGGTCTGGCTCGGCTTCCCTCCGACGGTCGTGAAGAGGATCGCGAAGAGCACGACCGTGAGCACGATGTTCGCTCCAGGGCCCGCCATGATCGCGACGAGCCGCTTCCACGTCGGAGCCTTCCAGTACGCCTGGGGCCCGAGCGCGTCGCGGAGCTCCGTGAGGCCCTTCTCCGCGGACGCGCGCGCGCGCGGCGAGAGCTTCTTCTCGCGCAGCGCGTGCTCTAGGTCGTCGAGCGCGGCGAGGCCCGCGACGAGCTCGGACGCCTCGAGCGTCCGCTTCACCCGGTCGATCGGGCCTACGAGACCCGGCGCCTCCTCCGCAGCGTGCGCGAACCTGCGGTCGGCGTCGTGCGGGATCGGACGGTGCATGCCGGGGATCGTCACGAACCCGCCGAGCGGGATTGCGCCGAAGCCGTACTCGATCCCGTTGCGCTGCCACTTGAGGAGCGCGGGCGGGAAGCCCACGTAGAACTTCCGCGGCCGCAGCCCCACGGCGAGCGAGCCGAAGAAGTGACCCGCCTCGTGGACGAGGATGAGGAGGGCGAGGCCCAGGATCGCGATGAAGATGCTCATGATCCGGTTCCCGGGTCATGAGCGGGGAAGGGTGCGGGGAACCGGGAGGTTCCCTGCGATCTCCGCAAGAGGGGGGCCCGCGGGGGGACCATGGTTCCACCCGCGAACGCGAGCTGGAGGCGAGCGTTGCTCATACCGGCGCCAATCTTCCCTGAGCGACCTGACGAGCGCCCGCGTCGGCAGCGACGAGGTCGTCGAGATCGCGTGCCGGAGCGCCGTCGACGCGTCCGAGAGCGTCCTCGACGAGCCCCGCGATCTCGAGGAACCCGATCCGTCCGTCGAGGAAGGCAGCGACCGCGACCTCGTTCGCGGCGTTGAAGGCGCACGGGTACGTGCCGCCCCGCCGCCCGGCTTCGCGGGCGAGGCGCAGGAGCGGGAAGCGATCGGTGTCGGGCGCCTCGAACTCGAGCGTCAGCCCGGCGCGGAAATCGAGCGCCTGCACCGGCGTCGCGGCACGCTCCGGGTACGTGAGCGCGAACGAGATCGGGACGCGCATGTCGGGGTACCCGACGTGGGCGAGCGCGCCGCCGTCGCGGAAGCGCACGATGGCATGCACGACGGAGGTCGGATGCACGACGACTTCGATCCTGTCGTATGGGAGGCCGAAGAGGAAGTGCGCCTCGATGAGCTCGAGGCCCTTGTTCGCGAGCGTCGCGGAGTCGACGGTGATCTTCGGGCCCATGGACCAGGTCGGGTGGTCGAGCGCCTCCTCCACGCTCACCGATTCGAGCTCGGAGAGGGATCGGTTTCGGAAGGGGCCGCCGGAGGCGGTGAGGACGACGGATTCGACGGTCTCCGGCGCACGTCCTTCGAGGCACTGGAAGACGGCCGAGTGCTCGCTGTCGACCGGCAGCAGCAGGCCTGCCCCCCGCTTCCGGGCCGCCACCGCGAGGTCGCCGGCGGCGACGAGGCTCTCCTTGTTGGCGAGCGCCAGGGTGACGCCGCGCTCGAGCGCCCACAGCGTCGCCCCGACGCCCGCGAAGCCCACCACCGCGTTCAGCACCAGGTCCGGCGCCGACGCGTCGAGGACCTGGGTGAGGTCCCCGCCGACCTGGAAGTGCTCGACTCCCTGCGCTGCGGCGAGCTCCTCGATCGGTTGCGAGCCGGACGCGAGCGCGCAGATCTCGAGCCCGGGCAGCGCCGAGATCACGTCGAGCGCCTGCCTCCCGATCGAGCCTGTCGCACCGAGGAGCGCGACTCTCGTCACATTCGTCGCCACGCCGGAAGGCTAGTCGCCACCGTGTTCAGAACGCGTAGGGCCGCCCGAGCTACGCCGCGCCGACGGCGAGGATCACGTAGTACGCGGCCGGGCCCGCCCAGAGGAGCGCGTCGAGGCGGTCGAGCATGCCGCCGTGCCCACCGAGGAGGTGTCCGGAGTCCTTCACCTCGAGGTCGCGCTTCACGGCGGACTCGAAGAGGTCGCCGAAGACGGCGGCGAGCGCGACCACGGCCCCGAGCAGGAGCATCTCCGGGATCGAGAGGAACTCGTCGCGGTCGTTGTAGAGGACGACGAACGCCACGACCATCGCTGCGACGACCCCGCCGACGAAACCCTCCCAGGTCTTTCCCGGCGAGATCGCCGGGGCCAGCTTGTGGCGCCCGAGGGAACGCCCGACGAAGAACGCCGCCGTGTCGGCCGCGAACACGGTGAACAGCACCGCCATGACCGCCCAGAACCCGTTGCCGGCGATGTCGCGCACAAGGAGGAGGTACCCGATGCCGCCGCCGACCCAGACGACTCCGAGCAACGTGACGCCGAACGACGCCGTCGCGGAAGGGCGGACGTCGGAGAGCCCGAAGACGACGAAGGAGAAGAAGAGGGTCGTGAGCATCCCGCCCACCATCCAGGCGATCCCCCCGAGCTGCAGGCCGACGAGGGCGAGGATGAACCCGAGGTAGCCCGCGATGACGAGCGGCCGCAGCTCACGGGCCATCGTGTACAGCTCGTGCAGGGCGAGGAGCCCGCCGACGAGCGCGAGCGCGAAGAGCCACCAGCCGCCGAGGTAGACGACGCCGATCACGACCGGCAGCAGGACGGCGGCGACGAGGAGCCGCGACGCGAGGGAGCTCATCGGCCGATCCTCGGCCGGGGGACGGGCAGAGGTTCGGGGAACCGGGAGGTTCCGCGCGCTCTCCAGAGGAAGGGCGCGGGTGGGGGAAGCGTGGTCTCACCCAGGACTGCGAGCCGCAGACGAGCGGTGCTCATTGCGCGAGTATCCCGCGTTGCGACGAAGTGGGCCTCGGGACCCTCGGGCTCAGCGGGCGCCGAACCTGCGCCCGCGACGCGTGTACTCGTCGAGCGCGGCTTGCAGCGGCTCGGCGCCGAAGTCGGGCCAGAGCGTGTCCGCGAACACGAGCTCCGCGTACGCCGACTGCCAGAGCAGGAAGTTCGAGAGCCGCTGCTCCCCGGACGTGCGGATCACGAGGTCGGGGTCCGGGAGCTCGGGGGCGAACAGCCGCTCGGCCATCGCGTCCTCGGACACGTCCGCGGGGGCGAGCCCGTCCTCGACCAGACGCCGCGCAGCCTCGACGAGCTCGACGCGACCTCCGTAGTCGAATGCGATCCAGAGCTGGAGCCGGTCGTTCGCGGCCGTCTCGGCCTCGAGCCCGGCCATCTTCTCCTGCAACGTCGGCGGGACGCGGTCTCGCCGGCCGAAGAAGCGCGTGCGGACCCCCTGCTTCGCGAGATCGGGGAGCTCGCGGTCGATCGTCTCGTCGAGGAGCTCCATGATCGCCGCGACCTCCTCGGCGGGGCGCGCCCAGTTCTCGGTGGAGAAGGCGTACACGGCGAGCGACTCGATCCCGAGGTCGATCGCGGACTCCACCGTGCGCCGGAGCGCCCGGGCGCCTTCGCGATGCCCCTCGGCGACCGGGAGGCCGCGGGCCGCGGCCCACCGCCCGTTGCCGTCCATGATGATCGCCACGCTCCTCGCTTCGCTCGGAGCGTGGCTGGGTTCGGTCATGTCCGGGTGGAGGTCCGATC
>JBOHBB010000155.1:0-3960 GCA_050698135.1 Gaiellaceae bacterium | reverse complement strand
CGCCGAGGTCGTGCTCGAGCACGAACGCCTCGAGCTCGGCCGGCTCGAGATGGCCGCCGTGCTCCTCGGCGCGCTCGATCAGCGCCTTGAGATGCTCGGACTCGAGCAGTTCGATGAGCTGGTTCTGGGTCAAAGTGCTGTTTCAGTCCTTTCGCTTCGGTCGTTCATCGAGCAACAAACTTACGGAGTGTAGGGAGATTTTCGGGTTGATTCCACGACGATCCACCACCGAGAGGTGTCACAAGCTCGTAAACGCTCGCGCTCCCTACTGGTATTCCGCTCTCGAGGCGGCTGCGGTTTCGGAGCGTGGACGTCCGGAGCCCGGAGACCCACACAACCTGAGACGGGGTGCGCCCCAGGCAAGTTAGATCATGACCCCTCCGACGGACGGCGAAAACCCCCCTGAATGCGGCTTTACGCGCTCTTAGCGCGCCTTTCCGCAAGAAGCTCGACGGCCCGCTCTGGCGTCAGCCCCTCCACGGAGTCCCCCTTGCGCAGGCTCGCGTTCGTCACCCCGTCCGAGACGTACGGCCCGAAGCGACCGTCGCGGAGCACGATCGGCCGCCCGGTGGCGGGATCCGTGCCGAGCTCCCGCAGCGGGCCTCGGGCGGTGCGCCCGCGCCCCCCTCGCCGTCTTGGCGGCTCGGCGAGGAGCGCGATGGCGTCCTCCAGCGTCACGGTGAAGAGCTGCTCCTCGGTCTCGAGCGACCGCGAGTCCGAGCCCTTCTTCACGTACGGGCCGTAGCGCCCGTTCTGGGCGGTCACCTCGAGGTCGTCGACGGTCCCGAGGACACGCGGCAGGGACAGCAGGCGCAACGCCTCTTCGAGCGAGACCGTCTCGGGTGCCATCGAGGCGAAGAGCGAGCCCGTCCGCGGCTTCTCCTCCGACCCCTCGGGCAGGACCTCGGTCACGTAGGGGCCGTACCGGCCCGAGCGGACCGTGATCTCGTGGCCCGTATCCGGGTCCGTTCCGAGCGAGCGGCTCTCGGGCCTGCTCAGCAGCTCCTCCGCCTTCTCTGCGGTCAGCTCGTCGGGCGCGAGGTCGTCGGGCAGCCTCGCCCGCTGCTCCCCGCGCTCGACGTACGGGCCGTACCGGCCCACGCGGATGACGGCCTCGGTGCCCAGGATCGCGATCGAGTTCACTGCGCGCGCGTCGATCTCGTCGAGGTGGTCGGTCACGAGGTGGTGCAGCCCGGGATCGGCTCCGTCGCCGAAGTAGAAGCGCCGGAGCCAGTCGACGCGCTCCTCGTCGCCGGCTGCGATGCGATCGAGGTCGTCCTCCATGCGCGCGGTGAAGTCGAAGTCGACGAGTTGGCCGAAGTGCTGCTCGAGGAGGTTCACGACCGCGAACGCGACGAAGGTGGGGACGAGGGCGGTGCCTCTCTTGAAGACGTATCCGCGATCGACGATCGTGGACAGGATCGCCGCATACGTCGAGGGGCGCCCGATGCCGCGGTCCTCGAGCGCCTTGACGAGCGTGGGCTCCGTGTAGCGCGGCGGTGGCGTCGTCGCGTGGCCTTCGGCCTCGAGCGACTGCGCGGTGACCTCCTCGCCGACGGAGAGCTGCGGCAGCCTGCGCTCCTCGTCGTCGTCGGCGGGCTCGTCGCGGCCGGGCTCGTAGGCCGCGAGGAAGCCGCGGAACGTGATCACCGTCCCGGAGGCGCCGAACTCGACGCTCGTGCCGTCGGACGAGGTCGCGCCGATCCGCAGCGAGACCGTCTGCCCGCGTGCGTCCTCCATCTGCGAGGCGAGGGTCCGCTTCCAGATCAGGTCGTAGAGCGCGTGCTCGTCCCGGCCGAGCTCGCCCTTGACGTCCTGAGGAGCGCGGAAGGTGTCCCCGGCCGGGCGGATCGCCTCGTGCGCCTCCTGGGCGTTCGCGACCGCGCGCCCGTACTGGCGCGGCTTGGCAGGAACGGAGTCCGCTCCGAACAAGGTTCGCGCCTGCGTGCGAGCGGCCTCGAGCGCCGCCTCGGAGAGCGTCGTCGAGTCGGTGCGCATGTACGTGATGTAGCCCGACTCGTACAGCCGTTGGGCGACCCGCATCGTCGTCTGAGCCGAAAAGCGCAGCTTCCGGCTCGCCTCCTGTTGGAGAGTCGCGGTGCGGAACGGAGCGGCGGGGCGGCGGCGATACGGCTTCTCGTCGACCGAGCTCACCTGGAACGCGGCGTCCTCGAGACTTGCCGCGAGGGCGCGTGCGCCGCCCTCGTCGAGCCGGACGAGGCTCTCGTCGCGAAGTGTCCCGTCCGGAGCGAAGTCGCGGCCGTGGGCGACGCGACTTCCTCCCACCGAGACGAGCCGTGCCTCGAAGGAGCCTGGGTCGAAGGTCGCCGTAAGGTCCCAGTAGCCGGCGGAGACGAAGGCTATGCGCTCGCGCTCGCGCTCGACCACGAGCCGGGTCGCCACCGACTGCACGCGGCCGGCCGAAAGCCCGCGCGTCACCTTCTTCCACAGGACAGGAGACACCTCGTAGCCGTAGAGGCGGTCGAGGATGCGACGGGTCTCCTGGGCGTCGACGAGACGCTGGTCGATGCTCCGCGTCTCACCGAGCGCCCGCGAGATCGCGTCGCGCGTGATCTCGTGGAAGACCATGCGCCGCACCGGGACCTTCGGCTTAAGCACCTCGACGAGGTGCCACGCGATCGCCTCGCCCTCCCGGTCCTCGTCCGTCGCGAGCAGGAGCTCGTCCGCGTCGGCGAGCTGCTTCTTGAGCGCGGTCACGACCTTCTTCTTTCCCGGGTCGACGACGTAGTAGGGCTCGAAGCCCTTCTCGACGTCGACGCCGAGAGCCCCGAACTGCTTCCGCTTCGCGTCCGGGACCTCCGACGCGCGGTTCGGGAGGTCGCGGACGTGGCCGATGCTCGACTCCACCGCGTACTCTCCGCCGAGGTAGCCGGCGATGGTCCGCGCCTTCGCGGGGCTCTCGACGATGACCAGGCTCTTTCCCATCGGCGCGACACCATAGCGGGCAGCCCCGGCGCTGACGTTGGGGCGATACTGGCGCCCATGTCTCGACCACCCCGCCCGAGCTGGCTCTACTTCCTCGTCGCCGTGGCGAGCTGGCCGATCGTCAAGGGCGCGTTCCGGCTGCGGGCGACCGGTGTCGAGAACGTTCCGCGCGAGGGCGGGCTCGTGCTGGCCGCGAACCACTGGTCGAACCTCGACCCCTGGCCGCTCGGGCTGCCCGTGTTTCCACACCGCTTCCTGCGCTTCATGGCGAAGTCCGAGCTCTTCTGGTTCCCGCTCGGGGTGATCGTCACTGCAGGCGGCGGCTTTCGCGTCCGCCGCGGGGAGCGGGACGAAGAGGCGATCGGCACCGCGATCCAGCTCTGCCGGCAGGGCCACGCGGTCGTCATGTTCCCGGAGGGGACGCGTCGCCGGAAGGGGCTGCGGAAGCGGCACGAGGCCCGCTGGCACACGGGCGCGGCGCGTATCGCGCTCGAGGCAGGCGTTCCGCTCGTCCCGGCGGGGATCGCAGGTACGGAGAGGCTCGCGCGGCTCGGTCCGCTGCGGGTCGCGTACGGTCCCCCGGTGGAGGTCGGCGACCTCGACGGGCTCCCAGCGGCGGAGCAGGCACGCGTCGCGACCGACCGGCTCGAGGAGTCGATCGCAGGGCTCGAGAGGTCGCTCACGTGAGTCGTCCACTCCTCGTCGTGGACGGCGACTCGTTCGCGCATCGGGCATACCACGCGCTCCCGAAGTCGATCCGGCGCGGCGACGGCCGTCCCGGGAACGCGCTCGTCGGGTTCACCAATATGCTGCTGCGCCTCTGGGAGGGCGAGCGCCCGCGAACGGTCCTCGTCGCGTGGGACCGGCTCGACGTCCCCACGTACCGGCATACCGCCTTCCCCGCCTACCAGAGCGGGCGCGTCTTCGACGACGAGCTCCTCGAGCAGCTCGATCTCCTGCCCGAGGTCGTCTCGTCCGTCGGCTTCGCGTGCGCGAAGGAGGCGGGCTACGAAG
>JBOHBB010000154.1:0-4137 GCA_050698135.1 Gaiellaceae bacterium | reverse complement strand
GTCGAGACCAGCGGAGCAGCGGCGGCCGGCGGCTCGGTCGCCGGCGCCGGTTCTGACGCCGGAGGTGCCGGTGCCGGAGGCGCGGTCTCGGGTGGGGGCGTCGGAGCCGGGGTCGGCGCCTGCACCGGCGGTGGAGCGGGAGCAGGAGGTGCGGGAGGCGTCGGCGCAGCGCGGGCGGGAAGGAGTGCCTCGGGGTCGACGTAGGTCTCGCCGTCCCCTGCCCGGACGCCGAGATGCACGTACGGGATGTCGTGCTCGGGGTCTCCGGACGGTCCCGCCTCGGCGACCGCAACCCCTTCCACAACCGTATCGCCGCGGCGGACGAGCAACGCGCCGAGGTGGGTGAGCGAGGCTTTGTGCCCGTCCGCAGTCGCGATCGTCACCGTGAGTCCGTGTGTCGGCACGGTTCCTGCGAAGGTGACCTCGCCGGACGCAGGCGCCCGCACGGTCGCTGCGTCTCCCAACCCGACGTCGATCCCACGGTGCTGCCCGGCCGCGTACGGGTTGTCGCCGAGCGAGAACTCCCGCAGGACCGCCCCGTCCGAGGGCCAGGCCCAGGCGCGCCCGTCCGCGGCTCCCACCAGGCCCCAGACGAGAGCTGCCGCAGCGACGATCAACGCCCTCGTTGTCGGGGAAGCGAACACCGTTCGACGGTAGCTCCCGGCGGAGCGGGTCGCAAAGCGCTTGTCGAAGTTGTTACAGAGAGCCTCGGTAGAGGACGTTCTTCGAAGCGCCGGTGAGGCGGGCGACGAGGTCGGCGGCGGGACGTCGGGACATGCCGGCAGCCACGAGCTCGGTCACCGCCGCCAGGGCCGTATCCACGTCGACCTCGACGTTGCCCGCGGCCGGGGCAGCGCCGAGCACGACCGTGATCTCGCCACGCGGCGGCTCCTCGAACCGCGCTGCAAGTTCTCCCAGGGGCGCTCGAATCACCTCTTCGTACCGCTTCGTCAGCTCGCGGCAGACCGCTGCCTGCCGGTCCGGCATCGCGGCCGCCAGCGCCGCGAGCGAGCGCGCCAAGCGCCGCGGTGACTCGAAGGCGACGACGGGCCACGGCCAGGAGGCGAGCTCGCGGGCGACGGCACGGAGCTCGCCGTCCCGGCGCGGGAGATAGCCCACGAACTGGTAGCGGTCTCCGACGAGGCCGCTCGCGACGAGCGCGGTCTCGACGGCCGACGGGCCGGGCAGCACCGCCGTCGGAGACCCGGCGGCGAGAGCGGCAGCGATCAGCCGCGCACCGGGATCGTTGACTCCCGGCAGGCCCGCGTCGGAGACGAGCGCGATTCGCTCGCCTCGCCCGAGCCGCGTCATCACCTCGGCGGCGCGCGCCGCCTCGTTGTGGCGGTGGAAGCTCACGAGCCGCGCGTCGATGCCGTGCCGGTCGAGCAGGATCCGCGTCCGCCTCGTGTCCTCGCAGAGGACCAGGTCCGCGCCGCGGAGCTCGTCGAGCACGCGGAGCGTCACGTCTGCGAGGTTCCCGATCGGGGTCGCGCAGACCGCGAGCGGCATCACCGCGCCCCGTCGAGCGCCTCGAAGGCGACGAGGGCCGCTCCGACGAGCCCCGCTTCGGCACCGAGCTCCGCAGGCACCACACGGAGCGTCGAGTCCGCCGGCGCGAGCGCCTCGCGCCGCGCTGCCTCCTGCGCCGGACCGAGAACGAGCTCCCCGGCTGCGTCGCCGAAGCCCCCTCCGACCACCACGAGCTCGGGGTCGAAGAGATTCGCGAGGGACCCGATGGCGGCCCCGAGGAAGCCGCCGATCACCGCCAGGCGGTCGAGGGCGCCGGAGTCCCCCGCACGAGCGCGCTCCACGAGCAGGTGCGCGTCCGCCTCCGGCCCGAAGAGCTCGCGCGCCGCCGCGTCCGCCGCGGTGCCGGACGCGAGCGCCTCGAGGTGCCCGTGCCCGTGGCAGCTCCCCTGGCAGGGCGGCCCACCCGACTGGACGACGACGTGGCCGATCTCCGCCCAGCCGCGGTACAACCGATCGTCGAGGACGAGACCTCCGCCGACGCCGGTGCCGAGCGTGAGCACGAGGAGGTTCGACGCGCCCCTGCCCGCGCCGAGCCGCCACTCCGCGAGCGCGGCGGCGTTCGCGTCGTTCTCGACGCCCACGGGCACGCGGAACCGAGCACGGGCGTGCCCAGCGAGGTCGAAGTCGACGAACCGGAGGTTCGTCGCCTGGAGGATGCGGCCCGAGTCGCGGGCGAGGTTCGCCGGGACCCCGAAGCCCACCGCGGCGACACCGTCCTCGAGCAGCGCCTCGACAGAGGAATCGAGAGCGGCGACGACGTCCTCCTCCGACGCCGACGGGCTTTCGACCTCGATGGTGCGAAGGACGTTCCCGTCCCGGTCGACGACGCCGGAGAGGATCTTGGTGCCGCCGACGTCGACTCCGATGACGTGGGGTGCAGCCACGGCCGCGGGCAACCATACCGAGCCGCACAGGTCGCCCCTCGGCCGTCCCGGCCGTGATCTGAACGAATCGGCAACCCGATCGCGCAGGACCGCTGGCTACGATGGCGTCCCGAATGGCCGTGGGAGAGAAGCCCTACCGGCTGTATCGTGGCGGCCGCGTCAAGGGCAAGGTCCCCCTCGAGTCGGGCTCGCGATCCGCTGCGAAGCCGCCACCCGAGCGCGGAGCGCACCCGCCGCGGCGCCGCCGCATCGTCCTCTGGGTCGGGCTCGCCCTGGTCGGGCTCGTCCTCGTCACCACCGCCTGGGGCGTCCTCGGCTACCTCTCGTTCTCGAAGGGCGTCGAGGAGGCGAACGAGCGCCTCCCGCGCAGGGCGACCGCCGCGCTCGCGCGCCACGACGGGTCGTTGCTGTCGGACCCAGCGACCATCCTCGTCATCGGGACCGACGGCGGGAAGGCGCCCGGGCGCGGGGATGCGCGGCGCTCCGACTCGCTGCTCCTCCTCCGGACCGACCCGGGCACGCACCGGCTCTCGTACCTCTCGATCCCACGCGACCTCCGCGTCGAGATCCCCGGGTACGGGACCTCGAAGGTCAACGCCGCCAACCAGTTCGGCGGCCCCGCCCTGACGATCCGGACCGTGCGGGCGCTCACGGGCCTCCCGGTGCACCACGTCGTCGTCGTCGACTTCGACGGCTTCCGCGAGCTCATCGACGCCCTCGGCGGGATCGAGGTAAACGTCCCGAAGCCGATCCTCTCGAACGCGTTCGACTGCCCGTACAAGCCTGCCCGGTGTCGCGACTGGGAAGGCTGGCGCTTCGCCAAGGGCGTCCAGCACATGGACGGGCGGCGGGCGCTCGTCTACTCCCGGATCCGCACGAACAAGCTCGACCCGTCGGACACTGACGTCTCGCGCGGCGGCCGCCAGCAGGCGGTCGCGGAAGCGGTCGGGGACGAGATCGCGAGCGTGTCCACGTTCCTGCGCCTCCCCTTCTCCGGCGACTCGCTCGCCGCGCCGCTCGCGACCGACCTGTCCGCGTGGGAGCTGATGCAGCTCGGTTGGGTCCGCTTCCGGGCCGACTCGTCGAAGTCGCTCCACTGCCGGCTCGGCGGGGAGCCCGCGACGATCGGCGGCGAGTCGACGCTGATCGGGTCGGAGGGCAACGTCGACGTGATCTCGATGTTCCTGCGCCGCTCGGCACCGCTCGCGCCTCCGAAGGGAGCGACCTACGCGCCCGGCTGCACCCGGCGCTAGTTTCGAGCGACGAACCGGAGCACGAAGGAGAACACCTAGGAGTCTCCGGCGGGCTTGGGCTTCTCGGCCGCCGCCTTCTCGGCAGGCTTGTCCGCCGGCTTGTCCGATGCCGCTGCGGAGTCGCCGTCCTTCCTCGCGTTGCCGCGCCCGTAGTCGGTCGAGTAGAAGCCTGATCCCTTGAAGTGCACCGCGACCGGGAAGAGAAGCTTCTCGACGGGGCCTGCACCGCAGACGGGGCACGCCGCCGGAGGCGGGTCGGTCATCTTCTGGAAGAGCTCGAACGTGTCCCCGTTCGGGCAGCGGTACTCGTAGATCGGCACGTGCGAAGGCTAACCGCCGCGCTGGACCTCAGAGCCCTCGCGCTCCTGCTCCAGGAGCTCGAGGTAGCACGGCGCGCTCTCGAACGCGGCGAGCCCGCGCGGACGGCCGCGCCGGCGTTGGACGCGGCGGCGGCGCGAATTGGCGGCAAG
>JBOHBB010000153.1:0-4846 GCA_050698135.1 Gaiellaceae bacterium | reverse complement strand
GTCGCCGTAGAGCGCGTCGCGATCGGCGAACGCGAGCTTCGCGCACTCCGTGACCACGTGCACGAACTCGGCCTCCGACAGCTCGGCCAGGTCGAAGCCCTGGAGCAGCGCGAGCTGCTGCAGGCCGACCGGGCCGGTCGCCCACGCCGCGGTCTTGCACACCGTGAGCCCGCGGTACTCGTAGCTGGCCACGGGCTCGAGCGTCGCCTCCCAAGCGGCCATGTCCGCGCCGGTCAGCAGCCCCTTCTCGGCGGCGGAGAAGCGGTCGATCTCCTCCGCGACGAAGCCCTCGTACCACGCCTTCCGCGCCCGCTCGATCTCCTCGTCGCGCGACCCTCCCTTCGACTCCTCGACGATGCGCCGGTAGGTCGCCGCGAGCGCCGGATTCCGGAAGAGCGCGCCGGCCGTGGGCGGCGGGAGGTACAGCTCACGCGACCCGGGCCAGGTGTCGAGGAGCTCGGACGTGCGCTCGATCGTCGCGCGGATCCGCTCGTGGAGCGGGTAGCCGCGGTCCGCGTACCCGATCGCGAACGAGAGGACGTCCTCGAGCCGCCACGTCCCGAACTCGCGGAGCAGGAGCAGCCAGCCTCCGAAGGCGCCGGGCACGCAGGCGGCGAGTAGCCCGGTGCCAGGGATCAGGTCGTGGCCGAGCTCGCGGAAGCGCTCGATCGTCGCGGCCGCGGGCGCCACCCCCTGGCCGCAGAGGGCGAGCGGCCGGCCGCGGTCGATGGACCAGAAGACGACCGGGACCTCGCCTCCCGGCCCGTTCAGGTGCGGCTCGACGACCTGCAGCGTGAACCCGGTCGCGCACGCGGCGTCGAAGGCGTTGCCGCCCCGCTCGAGCACGGACATCCCCACCGCCGAGGCAACCCAGTGCGTCGAGGCGACCATCCCGAAGGTGCCGCGCAGTTCCGGCCGCGTCGTGAAGCCCATGGAGGGACTCTATGCGGGAGCGTAGGCTTCGCCCGTGTCGACCTGCGGACGCTGTGGCGCCGAGAACCCTGCCGGGTCACGGTTCTGCAATTCCTGCGGCGCCCCAATGGCCGAGGCCGCGCGGGCCGAGGAGCGGCGCGTCGTCTCGGTGCTCTTCGTCGACCTCGTAGGCTTCACGTCGCGCTCGGAGCGCCTCGACCCCGAGGACGTGCGCGCGTTCCTCATGCCGTACTACGAGAGCGTACGGGCCGAGATCGAGCGCAGGGGCGGGACGGTCGAGAAGTTCATCGGCGACGCGGTGATGGGGCTCTTCGGCGCGCCGACGGCCTATGGCGACGACGCCGAGCGTGCGGTGCGAGCGGCCCTTGCCGTGCGCGACTGGGCGGGAGACGAAGGGTTGCAGGTGCGCGTGGCCGTGAACACGGGAGAGGCGCTCGTCGCGCTCGACGCGGTCGCGGCCCAGGGCGAGCCGCTCGTCGCTGGAGACGTGGTGAACACGGCAGCACGGCTCCAGGCAGGCGCGCCGGTTGGTGGCGTCGTGGTCGGCGAGGAGACCTACGCTGCGACGCGCACGGCGATCGACTATCGCCCCGGCCCGCCGGTCATCGGCAAGGGCAAGGCGGAGCCGATCCCGGCCTGGCTCGCGGTGGAGGCGGTGACCGGGGCGGGCGAGCGTGTGCTCTCCCGCGTCCCGATCGTCGGCCGGGAGCGAGAGCTCGCAACGCTCGCCGGGATCTGGGAGCGGGTCACGAGCGAGCGCCGGCCGCGGCTCGTCACGGTCGTCGGCCCCGCCGGCATCGGCAAGTCGCGCCTCGCGCTCGAGTTCGCGACTCACGTCTCGTCGCTCGGCGGGAGAGCGCTGCGCGGGCGCTCGACCCCGTACGGCTCGAGCATGCCGTACAGCGCGTTCGGTCACCACGTGAAGCAGATCGCGGCTGTGTTCGACAGCGACGCGCTCGACGAGGCGAGAGAGAAGCTCCGCGCGACCCTCGTCGACCTCGTCGGCTCGGAGGAGGACGGCGCCGAGCATGCCCGACACCTTGCGCTGCTCCTCGGCCTCGGCGACGAGGGCACCGTCAGCGACCGCGAGACGCTGTTCTTCTCCGCCCGCGTCCTCCTCGAGAGCTTCGCCGCCCGCGAGCCGATCCTCCTCCTCTTCGAGGACATCCACTGGGCCGATCCGAGCCTGCTCGACCTCATCGAGACCCTCGCGGCGCGGATCCGGGACGTTCCCGTCCTACTCCTCGCCCTCGCTCGCCCGGAGCTCCTGTCCGAGCGGCCCGGCTGGGGCGGCGGCCTCCCCGCTTACACGGCACTGCCGCTGGATCGCCTCTCGGACGAGGCCGCGCAGGACCTCGCCAAGGGCCTCCTCGAGCGGGCCGGCCTCGAGGCCGACCGCGTCGACGCGGTCGCGAGGACGGCCGAGGGCAACCCGCTCTTCATCGAGGAGCTCGCGGCCGCCCTGGCCGAGCGGACGACCGACGATGAGGGCGAGCTGCCGACGAGCGTTCGTGCGATCGTCGCCGCCCGCCTCGATGCGCTGCCGCAAGCGGAACGCACCCTCCTGCTCGATGCCGCGGTCGTCGGACGCGTCTTCTGGAAGGGCGCTCTCGCCCGAATCGAGGAGGACCGCGACCTCGGCGCACTCCTCGGATCGCTCGAGCAGCGGGACTTCGTGCGCCGCGAGGCGGTCTCACGGATCCAGGGCGACCAGCAGTTCGGCTTCAAGCACGGGCTCATCCGCGACGTCGCGTACCAGATCCTGCCGCGCGCGGGCCGCCGTGAGCGCCACGCGAAGGTGGCCGCCTTCCTCGCGGACACGACGGGCGAGGTCGGACAGTCGAACGAAGCACTTGCGTACCACTGGCGCGAAGCCGGGGAGAACCAGCGAGCCGTCGACTGCCTGATCGTCGCGGCCGACCAGGCCGGCCGCGGCTGGGCCAAAGGCCACGCCGTGTCGCTCTATCGCGCCGCGCTCGACCTCGTGCCCGCGGCCGACCCGCAGCACGCCGAGGTCAAGCGCCAGCTCGCGGTCGCCCTCATGGCGGTGTACCACGTCGACGACGCGGAGCACCTCCGGTCGGGCTGAGCCCGCCGCGGTCGACTATCCGGGATCCTCGGTGAGCGGGAAGTCGTCCGGGGTCACGTCGCCGGCGATCTCGTAGATCGTCTCGATGGAGTGGTCACCCATCCGTTGCGCGTGCTCGCGGACCATCTCCTCGCTCGGCGCCGAGTAGACGCAGAACGACTTCGGTGTTCCCTCGTCGTCGAGCACGACGTGGCTGTGCTCCCACACGATCTCGGGATAGTGGTAGTGGCCGATCGCCTTCGAGCGGGTGGCCGCTGCCGGCACCGAGTCCATGTCGACGGTGTAGGTGCGTTCGATCAGATATCTAGGCATCGCGCGATCGTACAGCGGGCACCGCGCAGGAGCTAGCCCTACGCGGACTCTTCGGCGAGCTCCTCGAGCTCGTCCTCGAGTCCGTCCGCGCTCGTCACGAGCGTCGGCTTCAGGCCCTTCGAGATCGTCTCCTTCGTGATCACGCACTTCGTCACGTCGCTGCGCGAGGGGAGCTCGAACATGACGTCGAGGAGCGCCGTCTCGATGATGGAGCGGAGACCGCGCGCTCCTGTCTCGCGGGCGAGCGCGTGGTCGGAGATCTCCCAGAGCGCGTCCTCGGTGAACACGAGCTCGATCGAGTCGTAGCCGAAGAACCGCTGGTACTGCTTCGTGAGCGCGTTCTTCGGCTCGATGAGGATCTCGACGAGGTCCTCTCTCGTCAGCTGGTGCACGGCCGAGATCACCGGGAGGCGTCCGACAAACTCGGGGATGAGGCCGAAGGCCATCAGGTCCTCGGGCATCACCTGGGTGAGCATCTCCGCGCTCGCCTCGGAGGAGCGCGAGCGGATGTCCGCGCCGAAGCCGACCGTGTTCTTGCCGATGCGGCGCTCGATGATCTTGTCGAGGCCTGCGAACGCGCCGCCGCAGATGAAGAGGATGTTCGTCGTGTCGATCGACAGGAACTCCTGGTGCGGGTGCTTGCGCCCGCCCTGCGGTGGCACCGAGGCCACGGTGCCCTCGAGGATCTTGAGCAGCGCCTGCTGGACGCCCTCCCCGGAGACGTCGCGCGTGATCGACGGGTTGTCCGCCTTGCGCGCGATCTTGTCCACCTCGTCGATGTAGATGATTCCGGTCTCCGCCTTCTTGATGTCGAAGTCGGCCGCCTGGATGAGCTTGAGGAGGATGTTCTCGACGTCCTCGCCGACGTAGCCCGCCTCGGTGAGCGCGGTCGCGTCCGCGATCGCGAACGGGACGTTGAGGATCCGGGCGAGCGTCTGGGCAAGGAGCGTCTTCCCGCAGCCGGTCGGGCCGAGGAGGAGGATGTTCGACTTCTGGAGCTCGACGTCCGCGTCCTCCATGCCCATGCGGACCCGCTTGTAGTGGTTGTAGACGGCGACCGCGAGCGTGCGTTTCGACTCCTCCTGCGAGACGACGTAGTCGTTCAGGACGGAGTAGATGTCGGTCGGCTTGGGGAGGTTGTCGAGGTCGAGCTGCGTCGGCGAGGTGAGCTCCTCGTCGATGATCTCGTTGCAGAGATCGATGCACTCGTCGCAGATGTAGACGCCAGGTCCAGCTATTAGCTTCTTGACCTGACGTTGGCTCTTGCCGCAGAAGCTGCAGAGGAGCTGCTCGTTACCCTCGCTCGCCCGAGCCATCCCGGTCTCCTTTTACTCCGTTTTCACCGTCAGTGGAAGGGGAACCGCGTCAGCGGTGCTCGATCACCCGGTCGATGATCCCGTACTCCTTGGCCTCCTCGGAGGTCATGTAGAAGTCGCGATCCATGTCCTTCGAGACCTTCTCGAGGTCCTGGCCGGTGTGCTTCACCATGATCTCCTCCATTAGGCGCTTGAG
>JBOHBB010000152.1:0-12610 GCA_050698135.1 Gaiellaceae bacterium | reverse complement strand
GTGTCGTTGCGCACGCCGAGGAGCCGCAACGGCTCCTCGTGCGGGAGCGGCCGGCCGTCGTCGAGGAAGCCGATCGGGACGAAGAGGACGGCCGGAAAGCCGTGCTCGCGCAGGATCGGCAGCGCGTTCTGGAGGTTGTCGCGGTAGCCGTCGTCGAAGGTGAGCAGCACCGCGCGCTCGGGAAGCGGGGCGCCTCGCAGGTAGTGGTCGAGGACCGCATCGAGCCCGACGGGGACGTAGCCGAGGTCTCCGAGGAGCGACATCTGCTCCTCGAAGACGGCCGTCGGGACGGTCGTCGGGTTCGGCCAGAGGTCGTTGACCTTGTGGTACATGAGCACGCGGAGCGTGCGCTCGGCCTCGCCGTCGAGCGCCCCCACGCCGCTCACCGTCTCGCCGATCGCGCGGTAGACGCCGTTCTTGAGGAGCTGCTTCGCCCGGTCCGCGCGCATGGAGTGAGTGTATGGGCGTCGCTCGCAGACGCCCGCAGCCAGCGGCGAAATGCTGCCTATGTTCCCGTACGTGGAAGCCGAGATCAGGCGGGCCGGGCCGGAACGGTGGGCCGTGCTTGCCTCGCTCTTCGGCCGCGCGTTCGTCACCGAGCCGATGATGCGCTGGCCACTGGGCGAGCACGACCGGATCGAGGAGCGCTTCGTCCGCTGCTTCGCGTACTTCCTCGAGGATCTGAGCGACCGGGCGATCGTCCACGAGGCCGGCGTCGCGACAGGCGCCGCGATCTGGATCCCGGCCGAGCACGAGGACGCGCTCGAAGCAGCACAGACGCAGTCGCGGATGCATGCGCTGACCGAGGACGGTGGGCGCCGGTTCGACGCCTTCTGGTCGTGGGTCGAGTCGCAGCGCACGCACGAGTCGCTGTGGCACCTGGACTCGGTCGCGGTCGAACCGGCGTTGCAGGGGCGTGGGATCGGCCGCGCGCTGATCGAGCACGGGCTGACTCACGCGCGGGCCGCGGACTCCGGCGTGCTGCTCGAGACAGGGAGCGTTCGCAACGTTCCGCTCTATGAGCGCGTCGGGTTCCGGACGTATGTCGCTGCGGACGCGCCAGAGGGCGGGCCACACATCTGGTTCATGCGCTGGGATCCGTGACGCTGCCTCCGCGTGGGACGGAGCGCCGGTCAGTCGCGCACGACGTTCACGACAAACGTGAGGCTGACGTCGGCGACCCGGCCGCTGATCCTCCAGCACCCCTCGCTCGGGAAGACGACGGCGCTCGCCCAGCTTCCGCGCCCGTCGGACGAGTACCCCCAGTTCACCGAGACGACGCGCATCTGCCCGGAGGCGTCGAGCCGTTCGCCCCGAACGGCAAGCGTCCCGGTGAAGCCTTTGCGCGGCAGCCACCCGAGCTTCTGGGACAGACCTCCACTCGGATCCTCCTGCGCCACGAGCACGCCGTCAGGACCGGGTGCTCGAGTGGAGAGCCACCCGTTGCCGTACGTGCCCCTGGTCACGGGACACGTCTCCGCCGCCGACGGCATCGTGAGATGGAGGAGCGTGCCTTCGACGCTCGGTGTCACGTGGAAATTGGGCCTGTACGTGCACCGGCGACACCAGGCGGCTACCGCGTACTGCCCTGTTTCCAGCGGAGGCGCGGCGAAGGTGAGCACGCCACGACCGGACCGATCCGGAACGAGCACGCCGATGAAGTACAGCCGTCGATCGAGAGGCGAGCGAGCCCCGGACGCAATTCGCTTCGGCACGAGGTAGAGGCGCAGCGGAGTCAGGAACGGCCGCCTACGCTCGTCGTTCGTGAAGCCGAGCGGTGTCCCGCGCGTTCGGACAGTGACGACCCTGCCCGGCGTTGCGTCCCGCGGCTCGAAGAGGAGGAGGTCGAACTTCGCGACTGCCGCCGCTGCCACGACAGCGACGAACGCCGCAGTAGCAAGCACGACGATTACGACGCTCGTCCGGGCCATCGCTATGCGATTGTGCCGCGAGTCACGACCTCCTCGACGAGGTCGCGGATCTGTCGCGCGTACTCCTCGGGAGTCGCGAGCCATGGTTCCACCGCTATACGTCCCGCAGCGCCGAGGCGTTCCGCGAGCTTCCGGTCCGAGAGCGCGCGGACGAGCGCGTCCGCGAGCGCAGCGGCGTCGCCGGGCGGGACGAGGATCCCCGTCTCGCCGTCGGTGACGAGGTCGGGAATGCCGCCGACTCGGCTCCCCACCACGCCGCGGCCACGGCAGAAGGCCTCCACGACGACGCGGCCGAGCCCCTCCGAGCGCGAGGGGAGCACGAGAACGGTCGCCTCGTCCAGGGCCGTCGCCACTTCCGGGGTCGAGAGCGACTCGTCCCAGCGCACCCGCTGCGGGAACTCCTCGACGAGGCGCTCCGCGACCCCGCGCAGCGTCCCGCGGCCGACGAGATGGAGCGTCGCGTCCGGGACGCGCGGCGCAGCGAGGCGCCACGCCTCGCCGAGCACGTCGACCGCCTTGTAGCGCTCGAGCACGCCGACGAAGAGCCCGACCGGCTTCCCCGGGAGTGGCGCCGGGGTGGTCTCGACGAACAGGTCGAGGTCCATGAACGCCGCGAAGGTCGCGGTCGGCTCCGCGCCGAGCTCGCGCACGACGCCCGACGTGTAGGCGGAGATCGTCCGGACGCCGTCGGCCTTTCGCAGCCCGCGCCGCGCGAGCGCGTCGGCGAGCGGAGACAGGAGCTTCCGCAGCGGGGAGCCGTAAAGCCGCGTCGGCGCGGCAGGATCGCCGTGGACGTCCGCGATCACGCGCGTCGAGACGCGTGCGAGCCGGCGGCCGAGGAGGACGAGCGCGGTCTCCTGCCCGCCCTGCGCCAGCACCGCGTCGGGGCGGAAGTCGCGCAGCTCCCTCGCGACGCGGAACGGGAGGAGAACGTAGAAGGCGAGGCCGTCCAGCCGACGCGGCCGCAGCGGGCGGTAGAGGCGGAAGCGGGCGTCCGCTCCACGGCCGCCTGCAGCGCTTCCGAGCGCGCGGACGTCGAGCTCCTCGCCGAGCGCGTCGAACTTCCGCTCGAGCGACGGCGACAGCGGGAGCGAGTAGCGCATCCTCCCGACCATGAGCAGCCGTCGCTTCACCCGGCGGCCGCCCGCAGGAGCTCCTCCTCGATCCGCGCGAAGGTCGCCTCCTCCGTGTGCCCGGCGACGGACGGGGCGGCAGCGTCGGCGAGCCGTTGCCGGAGCGACTCGTCGTCGAAGAGCCTCGCGATCGCCGCGGCGAGCGCCGCCGGGTCGCCGGGCGGGACGAGCAGTCCGTTCTCGCCGTCGCTGACGACCTCCGGCACGCCGCCGACCGAGGTCGAGACGACCGGCGTCCCGACGGCGAGCGCCTCGACGACCGTGTGCGGGAAGTTCTCCCACGAGGACGAGAGGACCGACGCGTCCGCTGCCCGGAAGAGGCGGAGAACGCCTTCCCGGGAGAGGCTCCCGAGGAAACGAGCGCGCCCGTCGAGGCCGAGCTCGCGCGCGCGCCGCTCGAGAGCTGCGCGGTCCGGTCCGTCACCCGCGATCGCGAGCGTCACCCCGGGGACCGCTGCGACGGCCTCGAGCGCCACGTCGACCGACTTCTGGGGCCCGAGCCGGCCGGCGAATGCGAGCACCTTGCCGTCGAGCGCCAGCTCGGCGCGGAGCTCCTCCCTGGGCGGCAGCTGCGGCACCTCCGGGGCCGGGTTCGGGAGCACGGAGACCCGCTCCGGGTCGAGCCCCCAGCCCAGCGCGAGCCGACGGAGGTAGGCGCTCGGGCAGAAGACGTGGCGCGCCCGCCGCAGGGCGGCATCGCGGGTCGAGCGCATGAAGCGGACGCGCGTTCCGCCGGCGTCCTGGAACTCGTCCAGCGTCCCGTCATAGCGGCCGCTCCGGCGCGCTCGCTCGAACACCTCGTCCGAGACGAGCTTCACGACGAGGGGCCGGCGTGCGAGCGACGCGCCGAGGGCGGCCCGGCG
This sequence comes from Gaiellaceae bacterium, assembly GCA_050698135.1. GTDB lineage: Bacteria > Actinomycetota > Thermoleophilia > Gaiellales > Gaiellaceae > GMQP-bins7. The sequence continues at coordinate 8,683 of JBOHBB010000152.1, read as the reverse complement.
GATCATGCTCGTCGCATAGACGACGTCCGCGCGGGCGGCAGCGCTCCGTACGAGCACGGCCGCGCGCGCGTGCCTGAGCGGTGACCTTCGGGGGACCCAGTGCACGGCGTAGTCCCTCGGCGCCGGCAGCGAATCGGCCGTGGTGACCACCTCGACCCCGTGCCCCCGTTCGTGCAGGAACGCCGCAAGGGCCGGGGCATGGCTCGCCGGGCCCCCGGAGTCGGGAGGCCAGATCCCGGTGACGACGACCGCCTTCACGGCGCCGTCCCAGGCGCGAGCCGGGTCGGGTCGTCGCCGACCGCGGACCGCAGGCGCGAGAGCGCGACTCCCCAGGCGGCCGCGAAGACCACGGTCGAGGCGAGAACCGCGACCGCGGCGCCAGTCGCGCCCCACTCGGCCCCGAGGACGGCGACGAGCGGGACGGCGACGAGCGTCTCGGCGCCGTGCGTGACGATGCGCAGCTGCGGCCGACCGATCGTCACCGGCAGCGACTTCGTCCAACCGATCGCGAACTGGATCGCAGCAGCGAGCAGGACGATGCGCGCCGCGTCGACTGCTCCCGCGTACTCGTCTCCGAACACGACCTCGACGAGCCAGGGCATGGCCAGGAAGAAGACCGGCACGGCGACCACCATCACCGCGGTGGCGCCGATCGTGTACTTCCTGACCCCGTCCAGGACGCGGACGTGGCGTCCTCCCTCCCAGTCGCGTGTCTGCTCGGTGAGGAGGACGAGCCGGGCGGGCGAGCTGGCGGCGGCGAGCCCGGTCTGTGGTGTCTGCGCGATTCGGAAGAGGCCGACCTGGGTCGGCCCGGCGACGACGCCGAGGATCACGGGCACGAGTGTCGTCCGCAGGGAGATGACGCCGGTCGCGACGGTCGACTGGAGCACGAACGAGCGGATACCGGGGACGTCCTCGGCGAGCGGCCGGGGCGGAGCGTCCGGGAAGCGCCGGAGGGCGGAGAGGCCAACGACGGAGATGCCCGCGGTGGCGATCGCCTGAGCGACGACCATCGCCGCGAGCGCCTCGGTCACGCCGTACTGCGCGCCGATCGCGATCGCCGCGAAGCGGAGCCCGGCCGAGGCCGTCTGGTACGCCCCCCGGAGGTCGTACCGGCTGTGCAGGAGCAGCGCGGTCGCTCCGACGTTCTCGACGGACTGCACGAGCGGGAGCAGCGCGGCCGCGAGAAGGGCCGAGCCGACTCCGGTCTCGTCGAAGAGCGAGTCCGCGACGGTGGCGAGGGCGACGAGCAGCACGGTCGCGAGCACGCCGCCAACGACCTTGAGCAGGAACATCTGGCGAAAGAGACGCCGAAGTCGGCCCCAGTCCTTCGCGGAGACGTAGCGGAAGCCGTACTTCGTGAGCGACTCCTCGACCGTCAGGTCGAGTAACGCCTGGAAGAAGCCGACGGCGGCGAGCGCGGTCGCGAAGACGCCGAAGTCCTCGAGCCCGAGGGTCCGCGCCGCGACGATCGTGCCCAGGATCCCGAACGCGACCGCCGCGTAGATCCAGGCGGCCGCCGCGGACCGGCGCCGGAGAACGCGGGAGGACATCGGCGGTTCAGTGTAGGCGGTTGCCCGTCCGGCTCCGGTTCAGCAGGCGCGTGCGCCGGGCCGCCATATAGTGCGCCGGGTGGCGCTCACGAGCTCGCTTCCGCCGTCGGCGCGCGTTCGCCAGCTGGTCGACCGCGAGTCGACGGGCGTGTTGGCGTTGACCGCGGCCATCCCCTTCCTCTTCCTGCACGAGCGGTTCCAGCCGGAGTACGGCCTGGAGGTCGGCTCGACGTCGGTCGACCTCCGGCTCTCCGACGCGGCGATCGCACTCGTCCTCGTCGCTGCGCTCGTCGCCGCTTCGCGACGCGGGCTCGAGCGCCTGCGCCCCGGGCGCGCGGTCTGGATCCCCGGCCTCCTCCTGCTCGGCTGGCTCGCGTTCCAGACGGTCCGGCCCGCGTCGATGGACGACGCGCTCTTCGACGACCACGTCGTCTCGTTCCTCAAGCTCGGTGAGTACGCCCTGCTCGTGCCGGCGGTCCCGCTGCTCGTCCGGCGAGCGGAGGACCTCACGATCCTCCTCGGCGGGCTCGTCGTCTGGAGCGCTGTCGCCACCGCCGTCGCCAGCGTCCAGTTCGCCGGCGTGGACGTCTTCGACGCAGCGAACGCCGGCTGGCGGCAGCCGTCCTTCCTCGGCTTCCACGACCTCGCCGCGCTGTCGGCCCTCGCCCTGAGCCTCGCGGTCGCCGCCATCGTGGCCACGAGGCGGTTCACGCCCGCCGGGGCGCTTTTCCCGGTCTCCCTGCTCGCCGGCGTCCTCGGGATGATTCTCGCCGGCTCGGTGACGGCCGCCGTCGGTCTCGCACTCGGGGCGCTCGTCGCCTTCCTCGCCGGACACGGGCGCTTCAGGCCGTCGGGTCGGCGCCTGCTCGCGCTCGCCGCGGTCGTCGTCGTCGTCGGGGCCGGGGTGGCGGCGATCCGCAGCGACACGCTGAACGACTTCCTCCAGTTCGTCGGGCTCCGGGAGGATGAGCAGGCGCTCGGCGTCGAGAGCTACTCGCAGCGGACGGTGCTCGCGTACATCGGCCTCAGGATCTTCCAGGACGAGCCGATCCTCGGGGTCGGCTGGCAGCGGTCGTCCCGCCCCGAGGTGTTCGAGCCGTACCTCGCCGACGCGCGCAGCAGGTTCCCCGACGTCGACCCGCTCGCGTTCCCCGCTCCGGGACGGGAGTGGGGCGTGCAGAACCTCTACATCCAGCTGCTCGCGGACGCAGGCGTCCTCGGGCTGCTGCTCGTCCTCGCCCTTGGGATCGGCGGCCTCATGCTCGCGTGGCGAACGGCTTCGTACGCACCGAACCCGTGGGCGGCGGGCGCCGGCCTCGCGATGCTCTGCGGGCTCTCGACAATCGCCGGCACGTGGGCATCGCTCGGAATCGTCGCGGGCATACCACTGCAGGCGGCGACGAGCCTCGTGCTCGGGCTCGCCGTCGCGGGAGCCGCCACCGCCGAGGAGTACACCGCTGTCTGACCCGCGGCTGAGTCGACCGCGCTCGATGCCGACATTTGTCCCCACCGAACGAACTGGCGCTGGACGCAGGCCGGCCTGGAGAAGCTCTTCGCCGAGAACGGGACGTGGGAGTCCGTTAGGGTGACCCCCGCCTCCGGCACGACCGCCTGCCTCGGAATGATCGCGTCGATCTACCTCGACCTCGCCTTCCGCCAGCTGCACGCCCGCGGGATCGCGCGGACCCTGATCGCGACCGTCGACACGGTCGCGGGCGCCGTCGAGCGACACTCCGGGACGCTCGGCGCGAATTTCCACGTCGTCGCCGGGGTGCCGCGGTGAAGACCCTCGTCACGGGTGGAGCCGGTTTCATCGGCTCGAACCTCGTGCGCGCGCTCCTCGCGCGCGGGGACGCCGTCCGGGTGCTCGACAACTTCTCGAGCGGCAACCGCGCCAACCTCGCCGGGCTCGAGCACGAGGTCGAGCTCGTCGAGGGCGACCTGCGCTCGTACGAGCGCGTCCACGCTGCCGTCCGCGGGGTCGAGGTCGTCTACCACCAGGGGGCGCTGCCCTCGGTGCCGCGCTCGGTGCAGGACCCGCTGACGACGACCGCCGTCAACGTCGAGGGAACGCTCAATGTGCTGCTCGCCGCGAGGGACGAGGCGGTGCGCCGGGTCGTGAACGCGTCCTCGTCGTCCGTCTACGGCAACGCGGGCGACCTTCCGCGCGCCGAGACGCAGATGCCCGACCCGATCTCTCCCTACGCGGTCGCGAAGCTCGCGGCCGAGCGCTTCTGCACGAGCTTCAGCCGGGTGTATTCGATGGAGGTCGTGTCGCTGCGGTACTTCAACGTCTTCGGGCCGCGTCAGGACCCGCTGTCCCAGTACGCGGCCGTCGTGCCCCGCTTCATTCGCGCCGTCGCCGCCCGGCAACCCGTGACCGTCTACGGGGACGGCGAGCAATCGCGGGACTTCACGTACGTGGACAACGTCGTCACCGCGAACCTGCTGGCTGCGGACGCACCGAGCGTGCACGGCGAGATCGTCAACGTCGCCACCGGCGCCTCGGTGACGGTGAACGAGCTCGCGGACACGATCGGGCGCCTGCTCGACCTCCCGGTCGAGAAGGCGTACGAGCCCGAGCGCGAGGCGGACGTGCGCGACTCGTGGGCCGATCTCGACGGCGTCCGCCGCCTTCTCGGCTACGAGACGCACGTCGACCTCGAGGAAGGGCTGCGCCGGACGATGGACTTCCTGCTCGACCGAAAGGGGTGACGAGACGATGGGGCACAGCTTCGGCACGATCGACGAGCTCGGCGAGGGCTACGGCTTCCGCAAGGTCCGCAAGCCACTGGGGGTGACGGCGTTCGGCGTGAACGCCATCGTGTACCCGCCGGGCTACCCGGGCTTCCACCACTACCACGACACGCAGGACGAGCTCTACTTCGTCCATGCCGGCACGGCCCGCTTCGAGGTGGACGGCGAGGAGCGCACTCTCGGCCCCGGCGGCATCTGCCACGTCGAGTCGACGACTCCGCGGAAGGTCTCGAACGCGAGCGACGACGACGACCTCGTCCTCCTCGTCGTGGGCGGCAAGGGTGGCTACGTCGAGCGCGACGGCCACATGGTGGACGAGGCGGACATCGAGCGGCGCATTGCGTTCGGCCGCGGCGACGGGCAGAGCTAGGGCGCTTTCGTACCGCTGAAGACGACGTCCCGCGCGAGCAGGCGCGGGTGCAGCCGGCGGTAGCGGCCGCCCACGTAGGCGAGCGTCACATCCTCGAGCCCGCGGAGGAGCTCCCGGATCGCCGACGGCGAGAACAGGTGCAGGTGCGTCGGGTCGTCCTCCGGCGCGCGGCCGCCGAGGAAGCGCAGGCGGCTCTGGAGGCGAAACGCGTTCGGGACCGAGCCCACGAGCACCCCGCCGGGCCGGAGGACCCGCCGTGCCTCGGCGACGAGCGCTTCCGGGAACTGCAGGTGCTCGAGCAGCTCGCCGGCGACGACGGCGTCGAAGCTCGCGTCTGCGAACGGGAGCGGCTTCTCGACGTCCGCCACCACGGGCTCGATGCCGAGCGCCTCGGCCTTCGCGAGCGCGGCGCGGTCGACGTCGAGGCCGACGACCTGGTTCCCCTCGAGGAAGTGACGCGTCAGCGCGCCTGAGCGGCAGCCGAGGTCGAGGACGCGCCGCCCCCTCCCGATCGCGGCCAGGAAGAGCGGGATGCGCTCCGGGACGAAGACGAAGTCGCCCGCGTCCCGCCGTTCCCTGTGGTGCTCCTCGTAGCGCTCGCCGAGCGAGCTCACGCGGAGCCGACGGCGGCCTCGTGGCCGAGCGAGGCGATCGTCCGCCGGAGGCCCTCGTCGAGCTCGACCTCAGGCCCCCAGCCGAGGAGCTGGCGCGCGCGGGTGATATCCGGCTGGCGGACCTGGGGGTCGTCGACCGGCAGCGCCTCGAAGACGATCTCGCTCGGGGAGCCCGTGAGGCGGAGGATCGCCTCGGCGAGCTCGAGGAGCGTCTTCTCGTCCGGGTTGCCGAGGTTGACGGGCAGGTGCTCGTCCGACTCCGCGAGCAGCACGAGCCCACGGATCAGGTCGTCCACGAAGCAGAAGCTACGCGTCTGCGAGCCGTCGCCGAACACCGTCACCGGCTTCCCCGCGAGAGCCTGGCGGAGGAAGGTCGGGATCGCCCGCCCGTCGTTCGCCCGCATGCGCGGGCCGTACGTGTTGAAGATCCGCGCGATCCCCGTATCGACGCCCTGCTGGCTGTGGTACGCCATCGCCAGCGCCTCCGCGTAGCGCTTCGCCTCGTCGTACACGCCGCGCGGGCCGATCGGGTTCACGTGGCCCCAGTACGTCTCGGGCTGCGGGTGCACCTGCGGGTCGCCGTACACCTCGCTCGTCGACGCGAGCAGGAAGCGCGCGCGCTTCAGCTTGGCGAGGCCGAGCGTGTGATGCGTGCCGTACGAGCCCGTCTTCAGCGAGTGCAGCGGCATGCGCAGGTAGTCGATCGGGCTCGCGAGCGCGGCGAGGTGGAAGACGAAGTCCACGGGCTCGTCCACCACGATCGGCTCGATCACGTCGTGGTTCAGGAAGGCGAACGCGTCGTCGCGCAGGTGATCGATGTTCTCGAGCGTCGACACGACGAGGTTGTCGAGGCAGAGGACGCGGTGCCCGCGCTCGAGCAGGGTCTCGCAGAGGTGCGAGCCCAGGAAGCCGGCGCCGCCGGTGACGAGGGAGGTCGGCATGGGTCGGATGGTAGACGGGGCGAGGAACGACCCGTCCGAACGATCAGTACGCGACGCTCGTGGGAATCCCTCCCGCGCCGGCGCATGAGTCCTGCGTTGGGGAGAGGGAGCGTCGAGCGACTCCCTCTCCCCCTGAGTACGAGCTTCTCCTTAGCGCTTGGGCGCCGACGCGAGCCACGTCTCAGGCGAGATCTCGCGCAGGATGAACTCGTCGTAGCCGAAGAGCGTCGCGGTGATCGACGAGATCAAGCGGGCTCCGTCGAGCGGGGTGAGGTACCCCTTCTCGACCGACTGCCGCACCTCCTTCACGAGGCGCTCGCCGACCTGCCACTTCGGCTCGATCGTCGGCCCGAACTCGCTCGGCTTCATCGAAGCGAACTGCTGGACCAGAGAGTGTGTCACCGTCGCTGCCATGCAATACCCCCTCGGCTCGATGACGGCTGACTCCACGAGCGTGCGCCTTGCGCGCGCGACACGTCAAGGTGGGGGTCCGCATTTTGCGGGCGTTCCAGGCCGTTTCTTAACGAAGCGCCGCTCCATGCGAGGTCTCAGCGAAGGTCCTTGTTCGCCTCCATGTCGAACCACATCGCGAAGAGGGTGAGCTGTAGCCCCGCGATGAAGAGGACGGCGACGAGGACGATCGTCGGCGTCGTTATCTCGTTCCCGGCGAGGCGCAGGACGACTTCGATCACCCCGAGGAGGAAGCCGGCGAGCGTCATGAGCACGCCGAACGCGTAGAAGAACACGAGCGGGTGGAAGTCCCGGATCACGTACTTCTGCCCCATGCGCCACCAGAAGCCCTTGAGGAGGAGCCACGAGATGCGGGGGACGACCGAGCGGAGGTGGATGCCCGACCGTTCCCCGACGTCGTAGATCGGGCGGGAGGGAACGTCGCGGACGCGGGCGTTCTGCACGTTCAGGTGGACGAGCAGGTCGTTCGGGAAGCCGTAGCGCGGGTACAGGCGGTCGAGGTCGAGTCGCGCCAATGCCGACTGGGACAGCGCGGTGTACCCGGCCTGCGAGTCGGCCACGTGCCAGTACCCGGAGGCGATCTTCGTCAGCAGCGAGAGGACGGCGTTCCCGAGGTAGCGCGTCCGCGGGATGACCTGCCACGCCTCGCCGGAGAAGAGCCTGTTCGCCTTCGCGTACTCGACCTCGCCCCGCGCGACCGGCTCGACGAGCCCCTGGAGCTCGGCCGGGTCCATCTGGTTGTCGGCGGCCATCACGCAGGCGACGTCGATCTCCTCCTCGAGCGCCTTCCGGTAGCCCGAGGCGATCGCGGCCCCGACGCCGCGGTTGTGCGGGTGCTGGATCACCGCGACCCGGGGGTCCCCCGTCGCCGCGGCGCGCTCTCCTGTCGCGTCGCGCGAGGCATCGTCGACGACGTAGACGCGGTCGACGAACTCGGGGATGCCCGCGAGCGTCTCGGTGACGAGGCGCTCCTCGTCGTACGCGGGGACGACGACCGCGACCCGCTTCCCCTCGAGCATCAGCCCGAGGAGGCGGCCCGCCGGCGGGCGACGAACGGCTCTGCAGCGAGGGCTGCGACGGCGCCGACGAGGAGGCCGACGAGCGCGCCGACGAGGAGCGAGGTCCGGCTGGAGCGCGCCGTGGTCTTCACGGCGGCCGCCGGCTCGACGATCCGGCTCGTCTCCACGCTTTCGGCGAGGTTGAGGAGCTGGCGCGCCTCGGAGAGGTCGTCCTGCAGTGACGTCCTGCGAGCGTCCGCCGTGGTGATCACGGCGTTCAGGTTCGCGCTCAGCAACAACCTCGTGTCGAGCGGGATCGACTGGTCGTCGATCAGCGCGTCCTGCTGGCGCTGTGCGGTCTCGATCCGCGACTCCACCGCCGCGAGCTGCGCCCGGCTCACGGCGACCTGACTCTCGAGGATCTCGACCTTCTGGATGACGTACTCGGACACTCCATCGACGATGCGGGCGGCGAGTGCCCGGGCGGCGAGCTCGGCCTTGCGCTTGCCGTCGGCCTTCACCGCGATCTCCATGAGCGGGTTGATCCCCCGCAGCTGACCGACTGCCGTCAGCTCCTTCGTGGATACGGACGAGCGCAGCTTGGACACCGGGACGCCGCTCGCCCTGGACGCCGCCTGGAGCGCGGACTCGGAGCGCATGATCTCGCCGACGGTGCGCGGATTGGTCGCGAGGCTCTGGATCTGTCCCCCGCCGAGCGGGGCAAAGGGCTGGCCGAGGTAGAGAATCGTCTCCGCACGCCACACGGACCCTCCGGCGAGCGCGAGCGCGACACCGACGACGGCTCCGAGGACGAGGCCGCCGACCGGCAGCCACCAGCGCTCCTTGAGGCGTCCCCAGGCCGAGCTCAGGTCGACCTCCTGCTCGCCTTCGAGGTCTGGAGCCGGTTTGCCGTCCGTCATGCGCGCGGCACGCGCGCATGCGCGGGGAGGGGTGTGGGGAACCGGGAGGTTCCCCACGC
>JBOHBB010000151.1:0-10553 GCA_050698135.1 Gaiellaceae bacterium | reverse complement strand
CCCGGTTCCCCACACCCCTCCCCGCTCACGGTCGAGGGGTTCGCCCGTGAGCGACATCGACAACGACCTCGCACGGAAGAACCTCCGCTTCGGGTGGGCGCTCTTCGGGCTCTTCTGGCTCCTCTTCCTCGGCACCGCGGTCGTCGCAGTGCTGTACCTGCAGCTGGACTAGATGGTGCGCAAGACCGGAATCCGCTCGCGCCGATTCCCGTCGCGCGGAGACCCCTAAAGGCGACCGCTTCGCGGCCGCTGGCTCGTGCACCCACATCGCACACATCCGGGTTCGGCTCCGCGGGGGGTGTTCCTCGCGCTGCCCGCGGACGCGCCGGACGGACGTCCGCTCGCGGTGAAGGACCTCTTCGACACCGCCGGCCTCGTCACGACGTACGGCTCGCCGCTCTTCGCCGAGCACGTGCCCGGCGAGACCGCGACCGCGGTCACCGCGCTCGAGGCCGCCGGGTGGGGCCTCGTCGGCAAGACGAACCTGCACGAGTTCGCGTACGGGGTGACGTCCGAGAACCCCCACTTCGGGGTGGTCCCGAACCCTGCATACCCGGGCCGCGTCGCGGGCGGGTCGAGCGGAGGCAATGCCGCGGCGCTCGTGCTCGGTGCGGCCGACCTCGCCCTCGGGACCGACTCCGGCGGCTCGATCCGCATCCCCGCCGCGTGCTGCGGCGTCGTCGGCTTCAAGCCGACCTTCGGGCTCGTGTCGCTCGAGCGCTGCTTCCCGCTCGCTCCGAGCTTCGACCACGCGGGGCCGATGGCGCGCGACGTCCGGGCCTGCGCCGAGGCGATGCCCGTCCTCGCTCCCGGCTTCGCGCCGGTCGAGCTCGAATCGCTCGAGAACGTCGCCGTCGGCGTCGCCTGGCTGGACGGTGCCGACCCACTCGTGCGGGCTCGCGTCGAGGAGGCCGCCGCGCGGTTTCCGAGGCGCACGCACGTCGAGCTGCCGGAGCCCGAGGGAGTGGGAAGGCTCTTCATGCACGAGGTCGCCGGCGTCCACCGCGAGCTCTTCTCCGAGAACGCCGATCTCTACGGAGAGGACGTGCGCATCAAGGTCGAGCGCTGCCTGGCCGTGACGGACGCGGAGGCGGAGCGCGGCGCGCGACTGCGCGAGGAGTACCGCGTGGGTGTCGCCGCGGCGCTCGAGGGGGTCGACCTCCTCCTCACGCCGACCCTGCCGTGCGTCGCGCCTGCCGTCGGGGCCGGGGGAGTCGGCGATCTCGACGTGCGCGAGGCCATCGTCAGCCGCACGTTTCCGGTGAACGCGCTCGGCTGGCCCGCGCTCGCGATCCCGTGCGGCGCCGCGGAGGACGGCTTGCCCGCGTCGGTCCAGCTCGTCGGGAAGCCCGGCGCCGACGGGCTCGTGCTCGCAGTCGGCGCGCTGCTGGAGGCCGCGCTGTGACCGCCGACCTCGAGGTCGCCTTCCAGCTTGTGGACGCCGCCGACGAAGTCGCGCTCCCGCTCTTCGGGACGAAGCTGCCCGTCGAGCGCAAGCCGGACCTGACCCCCGTGACGGAGGCAGACCGCGCCGTCGAGGCCGAGCTGCGGCGGCTGCTCGCGGAGGCGCGGCCGGAGGACGTCATCCTGGGAGAAGAGGAGGGCTCCTCCGGAACAGGCCGCCGGCGGTGGATCATCGACCCGATCGACGGCACGCGCAACTTCACGCGCGCGATCCCGGTGTGGGCCACGCTCGTCGCGCTCGAGGAAGACGGCGTCGTCCGGCTCGGAGTAGTCTCCGCGCCCGCGCTCGGCCGTCGCTGGTGGGCCGAGCGCGGCGCCGGCGCGTTCGCCGACGGAACGCGGATCCACGTGTCGGCGGTCGAGCACATCGAGGACGCCGTCCTCTGCTTCGGGCTCGAGGACGGCCTGCCGGAGCTGGCGCGGCAGGCGTGGCACGTCCGGGGCTTCGGCGACTTCTGGTCGCACATGCTCGTCGCGGAGGGCGCGGTCGACGGCGCCTTCGACGCGGTCGGGGTGAGCGAGTGGGACCTCGCGGCCATGCAGGTCGTCGTCGAGGAGGCCGGAGGCCGCTTCTCCGACTACGCCGGCGACTCGCGCATCGACGGAGGGACAGCGCTCTCGTCGAACGGCCTCCTCCACGATGCCCTCCTCCGCGGCGTCGCTCCGTAGAAGCCCGCAGGAACGCGGGTGGGATCTGCGGAGGCCTGCGGCGGCGGCCGCCTCTACCGTGCTCGAAAACCGAGCTCCGGGAGGATTCGTGACCAGCTACTCAGCACCACGCGCCGAGCACAGGCGCTCGACTCCGGCAGACGGGTCGAGCTCCGGCGTCCTCGTGAAGGTCGTCGCCGTCTTCCTCGGGATCGCCGTCGCCGTGCTGTCGATCGTCGCGGTCGTCCTCGTCCAGACGGCCGACGAGGCGCGCGACGACGCCCAGGCGTCGGCGGCGACCGCCGACCACTCGACGCACGCGGCAGGGGACGGCGCGGTCAGCCTCCCACTGCAGAGCTTCGCCGGGAAGACCGGGGACGACGCCGAGGCGCTCGCCCAGGCGCACCCCGCCTACGACGCGACGCTCCCGCCGGTGCCCGCCGGTGATCTCGTCAAGGTCGAGATGGTCCTGAAGGACATGGTCGTCGAGGTCGCGCCGGGCGTGAAGTACAACACCTGGGCGTTCGACGGCCACGGCGCTCCCGGCCCGGTCGTCCACGTCCGCGAGGGCCAGACGGTCGAGATGACGCTGACGAACGGGGGCGCGATCCCGCATTCGATCGACTTCCACGCGGCGCGCATCGCCCCCAACGTCGCGTTCCGCGACGTCGAGCCGGGCGGGTCGTTCACGTTCAGGTTCGAGGCGAGCGACCCGGGCATCTTCATGTACCACTGCGGCACGAAGCCGGTCCTCGCCCACATCGCGAACGGGATGTACGGCGCGATCGTCGTCGATCCGGCGACCCCGCTGCCGAAGGTCGACCACGAGTACGTGCTCGTCGCGAGCGAGTGGTACCTGAACGGGGACGGCGTCTCGGCCCCCGCCTCGCTGGACATGGCCAAGGCGCGGGCGATGCAGCCCGACTGGACGACCTTCAACGGCTACGCGAACCAGTACGTCACACACCCGCTCGAGGCCGACCCCGGCGACTCGGTCCGCTTCTACGTCGTCGCGGCCGGGCCGACGCTCGACACGAACTTCCACGTGGTCGGGACGATCTTCGACCGCGCCTGGGTCAACGCCGACATGACGCAGGTCCAGCGCGGCGTACAGACGGTCGCGGTGCCCGCCGGGGGCGGCGCCGTCTTCGACGTGAAGATCGACGACCCCGGGCTCTACCCGTTCGTCAGCCACGCCTTCGCCCACGTCGACCTCGGACAGGTCGGCCTGCTCAAGGTGGGCGACCCGAAGGGGACGATGAGCCACTAGATGCGCTCCCCCCGCCCGCCTCGCAACCCCCCTCGAGGCGGACGGGCGGGACGCTGTCAGATCGAAGGCTCCGGCTCGGGCGTCCCCTGGACGCCCTCGTCGCGCAGGCGCCGGATCAGGTCGTGGATGTCCGCGATCTCCTGCTCGAGATCCTTCTGCCGCTCCTCGAGCGCGCGCATCAGGTCGTCACGGCTCGGAGCGCGCCACTCCCGCGTCCAGCGTCGTCCGTGCGTTCGGCACATGGTCACCTCCTTCCCTCGAGGCGTCGTCGAGGAATCCACCCAGGCTCTCGCGAAGCCGGGCGAGCGAATCCAGCCACGCGGTGAGCGCGGCGCGCCCGTCTTCGGTCAGCGTGTACGTGCGCTTGGCAGGCCCCGGGAGGTCCGCCCGCCACTCGGATGCGACGAGTCCCTCGTCCTCGAGCGCCCGGAGCGACCGGTAGACGTTTCCGACGTCCACTCGATCCTCCCCGACGAGCGGGGGCAGTCGTTCGAGGAGCTCGTAGCCGTGCGTCGGGCCGGCCGACACGAGCAGGAGCAGCACGGGCTCGCTGAATCGCTCGACCCTCGCCCGCACGTCCCAGCTCCCGTCGGGGAGCCGGCGGCGGTTGCGAGTGCGAAGCCGGCGAGACCTCACTCCGTCAGTATATGCAAATTACATATGTATGACGCTAAGCGACGAGCGCGGCGCGCTTGGCCTCGATCCCGGCGCGGAGTGTCCGGAACGAGTCGGCGAACTTCTCGACGCCCTCGCGCTCGAGCGTCTCGACGACGTCGTCGTAGTCGACGCCTGCGGACTCGAGGTCTGCGAGGAGCTGGCGCGCCTCGTCGACGTCCGCGGTCAGCGTGTCCGCGACTCTTCCGTGATCCTGGAAGGCAGCGATCGTCTCGGCTGGCATCGTGTTCACCGTCTCGGAGCCGATGAGCTCCTCGACGTAGAGGACGTCGCGGTACGCCGGGTTCTTCGTCGAGGTGGACGCCCACAGGCAGCGCTGCGGCCGCGCGCCGCGGGCGGCGAGCGCGTCCCAGCGAGGGCCGGAGAACACGGCGAGGTAGTGCTGGTACGCGAGCTTCGCGTTCGCGATGGCGAGCTTCCCCTGGAGGTCGGCCCGACCGAGCTCCTCGAGCCGCCGGTCGGCCTCCGTGTCCACGCGCGACACGAAGAAGCTCGCGACCGAGATCACGTCCCCGGGATCCCCGCCCCCCTCGACCAGCCGCTCCAGCCCGCGAACGTAGGCCTCGGCGACCTCCGCATGACGGGCGAGCGAGAAGATGAGCGTGACGTTGATCGAGCGGCTGCGCGCGATGCAGTCCTCGATCGCACCGAGCCCCGGCTCGGTCCCCGGGATCTTCACGTAGGCGTTCGGCCGGTCGACGAGCAGGTGGAGCCTGATCGCTTCGTCGTAGCTCGCCTCCCGGTCGTACGCGAGCTCGGGGTCGACCTCGATCGAGACGTAGCCGTCGACGCCTCGCGATCGCTCCCACACCGGCCGCAACAGGTCGCATGCCCGGGCGACGTCCTCGACGGCGAGCTCGAGGAAGATCTCCTTCGCGTCGTCGTGCCGTGTCAGCGCATTCCTGAGCTCCTCGTCGTACCAGTCACCGGTCGAGAGCGCCTTCTCGAAGATGGTCGGGTTGGAGGTGACGCCGACCACGGCGTCTTCCTCCATCAGGCGCGCGAGCTCGCCGGTCTCCAGCAATTCGCGAGAGAGCGAGTCCATCCAGACGCTGACGCCGTGGGCGGAGAGCTCGTGGAGCCGGCTCGCGGCCATCGGGCAAGGTTACCCTGCGGCGGCCGCGGGAAACACCGGCCTAGAATGGCCGCGATGTCCATCGCCGAGCGCAGACGGGAGCTGGGGCAGCAGCTCCGGGTCGACTCCATCCGGATGGCGGCCGCGGCGAAGTCGGGGCACCCGACGTCCGCGATGTCGGCGGCCGACCTGATGGCCGTGCTCGTCGACGGCTACCTGCGGTACGACTTCGCCGAGCCGAAGAGCCCCGCCAACGACCGCCTCGTGTTCTCGAAGGGTCACGCGTCGACTCTCCTGTACGCGATCTACCGGGCGGCCGGCGTCCTCGCGGACGATGAGCTCCTCTCGTACCGGACCTTCGGAAGCAGGCTCGAGGGGCATCCGACGCCGGTCCTGCCCTGGGTCGACGTCGCCACCGGCTCGCTTGGCCAGGGCCTCCCGATCGGCGTGGGCATGGCCCTCGCCGGCAAGCGGCTCGACCGCCTACCAAATCGCATCTGGGTCCTCTGCGGCGACAGCGAGACGGCCGAGGGATCCATGTGGGAGGCCTTCGAGCACGCGGCCCACTACGAGCTCGACAACCTCACGGCGATCATCGACGTCAACCGCCTCGGGCAGCGCGGAGAGACGATGGTGGGCTGGGACCTCGACGTGTACGTCGAGCGCGCGCATGCCTTCGGCTGGCACGCGATCGCGATCGACGGCCACGACGTCGAGGCGATCGACCGCGCATATGTCGAGGCGATCGCGACCACGCGGCAGCCGACCGTCATCGTCGCCCGGACGATCAAGGGGAAGGGCGTGAAGGCGGTCGAGGACGTCAACGGGTTCCATGGCAAGCCGCTCGACGACCCGGACGAGGCGGTCGCGGAGCTCGGCGGCCTCCGGGACCTCCGGATCGACGTGGCGAAGCCGGAGCCGGGCGAGCCGCACCGCTTCGAGGTCGGGGCGCTCGCGCTTCCGCGGTACGAGGTCGGGAGCGAGGTCGCGACGAGGAAGGCCTACGGCGACGCCCTGGCCGCGCTCGGCACGGCGCGCGGAGACGTGGTCGTCCTCGACGGCGAGGTGTCGAATTCGACGTTCGCGGAGACGTTCGCGACGGCGCATCCCGAGCGCTTCTTCGAGATGTACATCGCCGAGCAGCAGATGGTCGCCGCGGCGGTCGGCCTGCAGACGGTCGGCTGGCGGCCGTTCGTGTCCACCTTCGCGGCGTTCATGAGCCGCGCGTACGACTTCGTCCGCATGGCGGCGGTGAGCCGGGCGCGCCTCGTGCTCAGCGGCTCCCACGCGGGCGTGTCGATCGGCGAGGACGGTCCCTCTCAGATGGGGCTCGAGGACATCGCGGCGTTCCGGGCGGTGCATTCGAGTGTCGTCCTGCACCCGTGCGACGCGAACCAGACGGCGAAGCTCGTCGCGGCGCTCGCCGACGTGGACGGGATCGCGTACCTGAGGACGCTCCGTCCCGCGACACCCGTCCTCTACGGTCCGGACGAGGAGTTCGAGATCGGCGGGTGCCGCGTCCTCCGCTCCTCGGACGACGACGACGTCGCGCTCGTGGGGGCGGGCATCACCGTGCACGAGGCGCTCGCGGCCGCGGACCTCCTCGCCGAGGAGGGGATCGCTGCTCGCGTCGTCGACCTCTACTCGATCAAACCCCTCCACGGCGAGGCCCTCCTCGCTGCCGCCGAGGCGACCGGCGGGCGCATCGTCACCGTCGAGGACCACTGGCCCGAAGGCGGCCTCGGGGAGGCGGTGACGAGCGCGTTCGCCGAGGCGGACGAGCGCCCTCACGTCGTCTCGCTCGCCGTCCGTGACATGCCCGGCTCCGGGAAGCCGGACGAGCTCCTCGCGGCGGCGGGCATCGATGCGCAGCACATCGCCGCGGCCGCCCGACAGCTCGTGGTCGAGCGCTCCGAACGCATTTCCGGCTAGCGGAGAACTCCATCGCGGTCCTGATCGCATCCGACCTCCGCAAGGAGTTCTCCGGCGACCCGCTCTTCGACGGGGTCTCGTTCAGCGTCGGGCGGCGCGACCGCCTGTCGCTGGCCGGGCCCAACGGCGCCGGGAAGACGACGTTGCTCCGCGCGATCGCCGGGGAGACATCGCTGCAGGGCGGGAAGCTCGCCTTCGCGAAGGGCACGCGGGTCGCGCTGCACGACCAGCGCCCTCCGCTCGAGTTCGACCAGACGCTGCGGGAGTACGCGCTCTCCGGGGCGCGCGACCTGCTCGAGGTCGAGGCGGAGCTCCGGCGCCTCGAGGAGGCGATGGCCGGCGGCGCGCACGACGACCTCACGCTCCGTCGCTACGCGGACGCCCAGGCACGACTCGAGCACGGCGGCGGCTGGGGCTGGCGCGACCATGCCGCGGCGGCGATTCGCGGTCTCGGCTTCGCGGAAGACGACCTCGACCGGCCGCTCGGCACGTTCTCGGGAGGCGAGCTGACGCGAGCGTCGCTCGCGCGGGTCCTCTCGGGAGGGCCGGACCTGCTCCTCCTCGACGAGCCGACGAACCACCTCGACGTCCAGAACCTCGAGTGGCTGGAGCGCGAGCTCGAGACGATCGACGCCGCGGTCGTCCTCGTCGCGCACGATCGCTGGTTCCTCGAGGCGGTCACGACCTCCGTGCTCGAGCTCGGTTCCCCGCGCGCCCACTACTTCGCCGGGCCGTGGCACGAGTGGCGGCGCGAGAAGGCGGCGCGGGCGGCCGCGGCGGAGAGGACCGCCGACCGGGTGGCCGTGGACATCGAGCGACTCGAGCGGTTCGTCGCGCGGTTCCGGTACAAGAAGTCGAAGGCGAAGCAGGCGCAGGCGAAGCTCACCCAGATCGGACGCCTCGAGCAGGAGCGCTCCAAGGCGGTCGAGGAGATCGTCGCGCTCACGCGCAAGCGGCGGACGCTCGGCTTCGACTTCCTCGAACCGCCGCGCACGGGACGCGTGGTGCTCGAAGCCGAGGGCATCGGCCTCTCGGCCGGCGACAAGACTCTCCTCGAGAACGCGAGTCTCTTCGTCGAGCGCGGCGAGAAGGTGGGCCTCGTCGGCCCGAACGGCAGCGGCAAGACGACACTGCTGCTCGCACTGCTCGGCGGCCATCCCCTCGACGCGGGGAGCGCACGCCTCGGGCACGGCGTCGTCCCCGGGTACTTCTCGCAGCACACGCTGGAGCTGCCGTCGCAGGGCTCGGTGCTCGACTGCGCGGTCGCCGCGACCGGTCTCCCGAGGCCGCAGGCGCAGATGCTCCTCGGCCGCTTCCTCTTCTCCGGCTGGGAGACGCACGAGCGCGCCGTCACCGCCCTCTCGGGCGGCGAGCGGAGACGTCTCTCCCTCGCCCTGCTCGTGGCGTCCGGGGCGAACTTCCTCGTCCTCGACGAGCCGACCAACCACCTCGACCTCGAGAGCCGGGAGGCGCTCGAGTCGGCACTCGAGGCGTTCCCGGGCACCGTGCTCATCGTCTCGCACGACCGCGCGCTGCTCGACGCGGTCCCGGACCGGATCGTCGCAATCGAGGAGCGGTCGCTTCGCTCGTACGACGGCGGCTGGGCGGATCTCGAAAGGGAGCGAGGCGCGGCGCCGCCCGCCGAGCCGCCGGCAGAGAAGCCGGCGAGGGCGCCGCGCAAGGCTGCTCGGCGCGGCGAGCCGCGCGTCGCCTCCGAGCTCGAGGTCCTCGAGGCCCGGATCGCCGCAACCGAGGTCAAGGTGGCCGAGCTCGAGGGAAGGCTCGCGACGGACTGGACGAACATGGACGTCCTCGCGGCGCACCGCGCGGCGCGCGACGAGCTGACCGAGCTCCTCGGCCGCTGGGAGGTGCTGTTCGAGGAGCCCGAGGCGCGGTGACGCGGGTCGCTCCCGGCGGCGTACAGGGGGCATGCACGCGGTGAGCATCGACGCGCCCCGCCCGGCCGGCGCGGCGGCGCCGTCCTTCCCCGCCGTCGCCGAGGAGCTGCTCGACGACGTCTACGGCTACCTCCTCTACCTGACGAAGAACTGGGCCCTCGCCGAGGACCTGACGGGCGAGACGTTCGAGACGGCGCTCCGCCGCTGGCGGAAGTTCGACCCCCGTCGCGGCACACCGCGGGCGTGGCTCCTCGCGATCGCCCGCTCGACCGCGCTCGACTGGTTCCGCGCGGAGGCGCGGCGGCAGAGACGGGAGCAGCGCGCCGAGGCGCGCGAGCCGAGGGGCGACGACGTGAGCTCGTTCGGCGAGGGGCTGTCGCCGGAGCTCGAGGACGGGCTCCGCTCCCTCACGGCCGGCGAGCGCGAGGTGATCGCGCTCCGCGTCGTGCTCGAGCTCGACGGCGAGGAGACCGCCCGCCTGCTCGGGATAAGCCCTACCGCGGTCTCGACCCGGCTCCACCGCGCACTCGGAAAGCTCGAAGAGAGGATGAGACACCATGACCCCGTCGCCTGACCTGATCCACGAGCTCCAGGCATCGCGCCCGGCCGCGCCGGCGGCGCTCCGGGCCCGAGTCCGGGAGACCGCTCGAGCGCAGAGCTATCCGGGTGCATGGCAGCGGCTCCGCTTCCCGGCTCGCCGGATCGCTCTCGTCGCGCTCCCGGCCGCGGCGGCGCTCGCGCTCGTGAGCGCGGGCGCGATCGGGCTCTCGCGCTCGGAGGCGCCCAGCAGCGAGGCGCTGCTGGAGCAGGCCTCGCCGGAGGACAGCTCCGGCGCCAAGGCGACGCCGAGCACGGGGCTCGGGGTGACCTCCCAGGACTCCGCGATCGGCCCGACGCCCGAGCGCGCCCAGCGTGTCAGTGCGACCCTCACCGTCGAGGTCGAGGGATCCGACGACGTCTCCCGGGCCGCGCAGGACGCGCTCGACCTCACACGCTCGCTCGGCGGGCACGTCGTGAGCGCGTCGGTCGCGACCGGCGAACAGGGGAGCGCGACGATGACGCTGCGCGTCCCCGTCGCGAAGGTGCAGCAGGCGATCGCCCGGCTCTCCGCGCTCGGCCGCATCGTCTCGCAGCAGGTCACGATCGACGACCTGCAGGAGAGCCTCGACGCGCTCGAGCGGCGCGAGAGCTCGGTTCGCGCCCAGATCGCCCGTATCACCGCCCGACTCGGCACCAGCTCGCTCGACGCGGAGACGCGCGCGGTCCTCGAGACGAGGCGACAGCGCCTCCAGCGCGAGCTCCGCGAGCTCCGGCGGGGCATCGCCACGACGACCGCCGAGGCCCGGATGTCCACGATCGAGCTCACCGTCGTCACGCCGGAGTCGCTCGGCGCCGTGCCCGTGCCGTCCCGACTCGACCGGACGCTCGACGAGGCGGTCAACGTCCTCCTCTGGGAGGGCGTGATCGTGCTCGCGCTCGCGATCGTCATCGCGCCGTTCGTGCTCGTCGCAATCGCGGCGTGGCTCGGGCAGCGGCTCTACCGCCGCCGCGAGGACGAGCGGCTTCTCGCCCAGTCCTGACGGCCTCGGGC
>JBOHBB010000150.1:0-5079 GCA_050698135.1 Gaiellaceae bacterium | reverse complement strand
GGTCGTTGCCGACCCGGCGCGCCTTCCGGGAGCGGACGATGTTGATGATCAGCACGAGCACCGCGAGCGCCATGACGTACGACCCGACCGACGAGATGAGGTTGTAGGCGTCGAAGAGCGCCGGCTTGTCGTCCGAGTACGTGTAGATGCGCCGCGGCATCCCGTCGAGGCCGAGCATGTGCTGCGGGAAGAAGGTGAGGTTGAAGCCGACGAACATCAGCCAGAAGTGCCACTTCCCGAGCGTCTCGCCGAGCAATCGCCCGAACATCTTCGGCCACCAGTAGTAGAGCCCGCCGAAGATCGCGAAGACCGAGCCGCCGAGGATGACGTAGTGGAAGTGCGCGACCACGAAGTACGTGTCGTGCACTTGCCAGTCGATCGGGAACGCCGCGAGGTAGATTCCGGAGAGCCCGCCGATCGTGAAGATGGACAGGAACCCGAGCACGAAGAGCATCGGCGTGTCGAAGCTGATGTTCCCGCGCCAGAGCGTCGCGAGCCAGTTGAAGATCTTTACCCCTGTGGGTACCGCGATGATCATCGAGGCGACCATGAAGAAGCCGTTCAGCGCGTTCGGCATCCCGACCGTGAACATGTGGTGCGCCCAGACGAGCATCGAGAAGAAGCCGATCGCGACCGTCGAGAAGGCGACCGCCTTGTAGCCGAAGATCGGCTTGCGGGCGAAGACCGGAAGCACCTCCGACACGATCCCGAACGCCGGGAGCACCATGATGTACACCTCGGGGTGCCCGAAGAACCAGAACGCGTGCTGGTAGAGGACGGGCGCCCCGCCCTCGGCCGGCGTGAAGACGTGAGTCTGCACCTCCCATGGCCCGATGGAGATCCCGCGGTCGAGCAGAAGGAGTGTGAGCCCCGCCGAGAGCGTCGGGAGCACCGCCATCAGCAGCCAGGCGAAGATGTAGATCGACCACACGAAGAGAGGCATCCGCGTCCAGGTCATCCCGCGCGCGCGGAGGCCGTGGACCGTGACGATGAAGTTGATCGCCCCGGCGAGCGACGACGCGGTGAGGATGTGGAGGGAGAGGATCCACAGGTCCTGACCGTTGCCCGCGGCCTCGACCGACAGCGGCGGGTAGGAGGTCCACCCCGCCTGGGCCGCGCCGCCGCTCGCGAAGAAGGAGAGCATGAGGACGACGCCGCCGAGGACGAAGAGCCAGTACGAGAGGGCGTTCAGCCGCGGAAAGGCGACGTCTCGCGCGCCGATCATGAGCGGGAGCAGGTAGTTCCCGAAGCCCGCGAGGATCGGGACGACGACGAGGAAGACCATCGCCGTGCCGTGGATCGTGACGAGCTCGTTGTACCGCTCCGGACCGATCAGGTCGGCGTCCGCCTGCGCGAGCTGCAGCCGCATCGCCATCGCCATCAGGCCGGCGAGGACGAAGAAGACGAGCGACGTCCCGATGTAGAGGATCCCGATCCGCTTGTGGTCGGTAGTCACGAGCCAGCTCGCGACCTTGCCGCGCTGCCAGGCCGGGACCGGGGTCGGTGCGGGGCTAACCGCCACCGGGCGGGTTCTCCTCGAGGTACGCGATCAGGGCGTCGATCTGCTCGCTCGTCCAGCCGGAGCCGACGGCCGGCATCTGTCCTCGGCGCGTGACCCTTCCGTTGCGCACGATGTTCTCGAGTGCCAGCGGGTCGGCCAGGATCGGGGAGCCCACGAGCCGGCGGCCGATCCCGCCCTCGCCGGCGAGCCCGTGGCACTTCGCGCACACGCCGGCCCAGGTCTCCTCACCGAGCCCGGACGTCCCCGCGCTCTGACCCGCCCGGCGCTCCTCGAGCCACGTGTCGAACTCGGCCCGCGGCAGGACCTCGACCGAGGCGAGCATCTGCGCGTGCTGGAGGCCGCACAGCTCGGCGCACTGCCCGGTGTAGACGCCCGGCTCCTCGACCTCGAACCACGTCTCGTTGACGGTCCCCGGAATGGCGTCGATCTTGCCCCCGAGCGCGGGGATCCACCACGAGTGGATGACGTCGTCGTCGGGCGACACGACCTCGAGGCGGACGGGCACTCCCGCCGGCGCGCGCATCGTGTCGATGGCGATCACGCCGTTCGGGTACTCGTACTGCCAGTAGAACTGGCGGCCGGTGACCCGGACCTCGAGCCGCTCGCCCGCGGAGGCCGACGGGACGTTCACGATCCCCGGCAGCTCGTAGAAGACGAACGCGCCGATCGCGAACAGGATCACGACCGGGAAGAGCGTCCACATCAGCTCGAGCTTCGTCGCGCCGTGGATCTGGGCACCGTCCTCGAAGCGGTCGCGGCGGCGCCGCCGGAAGCGGACGACGAACACGACGAGGAGCGCCTCGACGAGGACGAAGACGAGGAGGATGAAGAGCGAGACGAAGAGGAAGCTGCGGTTGATCCCCTCGGCGTTCGGCGAGGCGGGGTCGACGGGGGTGAACCCGCCGTTGTCCCCCAGCGCGAGCGGGGCGGCGGCGAAGGCGACGGTCAGCAGCCCGGCCAGGACGAGGAGCGCACGCACCGCCTGCCATTCTATGAAGGTGCCGGAGGCCGCGACCACGAGAACCCGCGTGCGCCTGCCCGGGGACGTCGTGAGGCCATTCGAGGTGTACGTGAACGGCGTTCCGCAGACGGAGGGCGGGGACTTCTCGGTCGACGGGCGGACGCTCGTCTTCGATCGGGAGCTGAAGACGGAGGGGAAGCTCGGGTTCTGGCGCTGGACCTCGATCTTCGTCGGCGTCGCCGGCACCTACCGTCAGAACGACTCGGTCGACGTCGTGTACTCGCGGGGCGGGCGGAAGGTGGTCGCGGCGAAGCTCCCGCTCGAGCCGCTCGAGTGATTTCGCCGTCCGTAGCGCTTCACGGGAAAAGCGGGTGACAGTCACCGGGGCATCGCTAGGGTTCGACGGTGACGCGGGAGAACGGGATCGAGGTCGAGGGCCTCGTCCGTGAGTACCGTAAGGGCCCTCGCGCGGTGGACGGGATCGACCTCGCGGTCGCGCCCGGCGAGATCTACGGGTTCCTCGGGCCGAACGGCGCGGGCAAGTCGACCACGGTCCACGTCCTGACGACGCTCCTCCCGCCGACCGCCGGCACGGCGCGCGTCGGAGGCTACGACGTTGTCAAGGACGGGCCGAAGGTGCGCTCGCTCATCGGGGTCGCGCTCCAGGAGGCCGCGCTCGATCCGCTCCTGACGGGGCGCGACCATCTCAGGCTGCAGGCGACGCTCCAGGGGGTGCGGAAGGACCAGCGCCGCCCGCGCGCCGAGGAGCTGCTCCACCGCGTCGGGCTCGCCGACGCGGCCGACCGAAAGGTCTCCGGTTACTCGGGCGGCATGAAGCGCCGCCTCGACCTTGCGCTCGCCCTCATCCACTCGCCGCGCATCCTCTTCCTCGACGAGCCGACGACGGGGCTCGACCCGCAGAGCAGGACCGCGCTCTGGGAGGAGGTGTCGCTGCTGCGGCGGGAGGATCGAGTCACGGTGTTCCTGACGACGCAGTACCTCGAGGAAGCAGACGTCCTCTGCGACCGGGTCGGGATCATCGACCAGGGGAAGATCGTCGCGGAGGGAACGCCCGCGGCCCTCAAGGCCGAGATCGGGCGACCGAGCGTGCATGCGATCCCCCGGCGGGAAGAGGATCGCCCGCGCATCGCCGAGTTCCTTGCCCCGTTCGGGGAGCCTCTCGACTCGACCCGCGATGTCGCGGTCCGCCTACGCGACGGGCTCGGACTGACCGACATCGTCCGGGCGGTGGACCAGAACGGCGTCGACATCGTCGACCTCGAGCTACGAGCGCCGACGCTCGACGACGTCTTCCTGGCGAAGACCGGCCGCACGCTCGAAGGCGCGATGGAAGAGGCCGAGGCGGAGCACCAGGAGCCGCAGCGTCGATGAGCTCGAGCTGGCCACAGGTCGGTGCGATCGCGAGGCGCTCGGTCGTGCGCACCTCGCGCCAGCCCGCGAGCGTCATCCCGCCGCTGATCTTCCCGGTTGCGCTCATGGCCGTGAACGCGGGCGGCCTGCGCTCGTCGGTCGACCTCCCCGGCTTTCCCACCGAGTCGTTCCTCGCGTTCGCGCTGGCCGTCCCCTTCATCCAGGGTGCCCTCTTCTCGACGATGAATGCCGGCACGGACCTCGCTCGCGACGTGGACACGGGCTTCATCAACCGGCTCTCGCTGACTGCACTGCGGGACTGGGCGCTCCTCACCGGTCAGCTCGCCGGCGTCGTCGCGCTCGGCGTCGTCCAGGTGCTCTTCTACCTCGCCGTCGGCCTGGCGGCTGGCGTCGAGTTCGAGTCGGGCCCGCTCGGCATCGTCGTCCTCCTCGTCTACGGGGCGATCGTGTCCCTGTCGTTCGGGGCACTCGGCGCGTGGCTGGCATTCAGGACGGGATCGGGAGAGGTGATCCAGGCGCTGTTCCCGGTCCTCTTCGTCTTCCTCTTCATCTCGTCGATGAACGCGCCGCGGAACCTGATCGCGGTCGACTGGTTTCGCATCGCGGCGACGCTCAACCCGGTCTCCTACATGATCGAGTGCGTCCGCAGCTTGATCATCACGGGCTGGGACTGGCAGGCGCTGGCGCTCGGGTTCGGCTTCGTGATCGTTCTCGGGATCGTCTCCCTTGCGCTCGCCTCGCGGGCGCTGCGAACGCGGATGACCAGAACATGAGGATGTGGGACGTCGTCTCGGGCGTCGCCTGGCGGACGCTGAAGAACGCGCTGACGAACCCTCAGATCGTGATCCCGACGACGCTGTTCCCGCTCTTCTTTTTCACCGCGTTCGCCGGCGGTCTCTCGCAGCTGAACCAGATCCCGGGGTTCGACTTCGAGCCCGGCTACACCGCCTTTCAGTTCGTCTTCGTGCTGCTCCAGTCGGCCGCTTTCGGTGGTGTCTTCACCGGGTTCGGGATGGCGCGCGACTTCGAGGGCGGGTTCGCCAAGCGACTGCTTCTCGCCGCGCCGCATCGCAGCGGGATCGTCCTCGGATACGGACTGGCCGCGTTGTGCCGCTGGCTCGTCACCGCCACCATCCTCACCGTCGTGGCGCTCGCCGTGGGCATGAATATCGGCGGCGGCGCCGTCGACCTCTTCGGCCTGTAC
>JBOHBB010000149.1:0-9145 GCA_050698135.1 Gaiellaceae bacterium | reverse complement strand
GTCTCGGCCTCGCCTTCGGTCTCGGCCTCGCCCTCGGGAAGCGGCGCCGCGGGCGTCTTCTTCCGCCCGCGCCCACCGCGCGTCCCCCGGCGAGTCCGCTTCTTCGCGGGCTTCGCCACCTCGCCGGCCTCCGCGGCCAGTTCGGCGGCGCCGGTCTCTTCCGCGATCTCCACCTCGGCCTCGGCGTCGACGATCGCCTCCGCGGACTGCTCTTCCTCCTCCTCGACCACCTTCTTCGCACGGCTCCTCGGCGCGGCGGCGGGCTTCTCGGCCTCGGCCTTCTTCGCGCTCGCCACCCGGGTCGGCTTCTCGGCCTCGGCCTCGAACGTGATCGGGGTCGGCAGCACCGCGCCGTCCGCGAGCGCCGCGAACGCGACGCCGTCGAGCACGCGTCCGATGCTCACCGAGACCTTCTTTCCGACGAGCTTCGCGGCACCCGCGACGACGACGTTCCAGCCGTCGACCTTGCCGACGCCGGCCGCCGGGTCGTACAGGCCGACCTCCACGAGCTTGAGCTCGAGCGATGCACCCTCGTCGAACGGGGCCTCGGGCCGCAGCGCGTCCAGCTTGCCCTGCTTCAGCACCTCGAAGTGGTCGAGGTGGACGTGGCCGTTGGCCGACTCCGCAGCGACGAGGTAGAAGCGGCGCCGCGCGGCGGCTTCGACCGCCTCGAGCCTCAACCCGCCGGGGCCCGCGAGAAGCGAGCGGATGCGAGGATGGACCTCGACGCGGAATCCCTGCACGCGGGATCCCTTGGCGAGGTCGCGAAGCTTCCGCTCGATCCCGAGCGCATGACTCGCCTCGGAGACGACGAACCCGTCGCCCGCGCAGACCGAGCACTTCGTCGTCAGGATCTCGCGAGGGCCGTCGGTGACGTTCTGGCGCGTCATCTCGACCAGGCCGAGCGGCGAGATCTCGACGACGTAGGTCTTCGTCCGGTCGCGCTCGAGCTCGGTTCTCAGCGCCTCCTCGACCGTCTCCCGGTTCTTCGGATTCGACATGTCGATGAAGTCGATGACGATGATCCCGCCGATGTCGCGGAGGCGGAGCTGCCGGACGACCTCCTTCACGGCCTCGAGGTTGTTCTTGACGATCGTGTCCTCGAGCCGCCCGGACGCGCTCTTCCCGCGCGAGCCGACGAACCGGCCCGTGTTGACGTCGATGACCGTGAACGCCTCGGCGTAGTCGAAGATGAGGTAGCCCCCGGACGGGAGGTCGACGCGGCGCTCGAGCGTCGACCGGATCTCCTGCTCGACCCCGGAGGCATCAAAGAGCGGCGCCTTCTCGCGGTAGCGATGGACGCGCTCGATCATGTGGGGCGACGTCTTCTTCAGATAGCTCACGATCCGGCGGTGCGTGCGGTCGTCGTCGATCTGGGCACTCACGAAGTCACCGGCGAAGAGGTCGCGCACGATGCGGAGTGGGAGCTCCGCCTCCTCGTAGACGAGAGCCGGCGCGGTCGCGCCCTTCGTCTTCGCCTGGATCGTCTTCCAGAGCCGCTGCAGGAAGACGAGGTCGCGCTCGATGTCCTCGGCCGACGCGCCCTCGGCCGCCGTGCGGACGATGATCCCGCCGCCCTTCGGGTCGAGGCCCTTGACGATGTCCTTCAGCCGCGCCCGCTCCTGGTCCTCGATGCGGCGCGAGACCCCGTACCCTTCGCCGTTCGGCACGTAGACGAGGAAGCGGCCGGGGAGCGAGATCTCGGTCGTCAGGCGCGCGCCCTTCGACTTCATCGGGTCCTTCACCGCCTGCACGAGCACCGTCTGGCCGCGCTTGATGAGGTCCTGGATCTTCCGTGCGCCCTTCCTGCCCTCGAGCTCGGGCCCGACGATCTCGTCGACGTACAGGAACCCGTTCTTCTCGAGGCCGATCTCGACGAACGCGGCCTCCATCCCCGGGAGCACGTTGTCGACGATGCCGAGGTAGATGTTCCCGGCGATCGAGCGGCGCTCGGGGCGTTCGAGGTAGACCTCCGCGACCCGGTCGTCCTCGAGGATCGCGACCCGCTGCTCGCCGACGTCGACCGAGATGAGCAGCTCGCGCTTCGCCGCGGGCAGCGGTGCGCGCTTCGTAGGCGTCCTCCGGCGGCCGCTGCGCGCGGGCTTTCGCTCCGACTTCCGCTCCGGCCTCCGGTCCTGCTTGCGTGCAGGCGCGCGCTCAGGCTTCTCCGCCGGCGCCTCGGCCTGGGCGGACACGCCGCCGTCGGCATCCTGCGTGCTGGGCTTCTTCCTGCCGCGTCCGCCGCGACTGCCGCGGCGACGCTTCTTCTTCACCGGGTCGGTTGGGCCGACGGCCTCCGACGCCTCGGTCGGCACCTCAGGCGGTGCCTCTACCTCCGTGATGGCCGTGTCCGCAGACGCGGCGTCCTCTTGCTTCCTTCCGAAGCGGAACCAACGACGTGCCAAGGTATGAGTCTCCTCGTTCGATCGCGCGCCGGCAGGAGAGCACCGCCGTGGTGCCCGGCCTGTCGCTGCGCGTGTTGAAAACAGTGGTCATGTGACCTGGGCCGAACGGTAGCAGCACCGAGGCGACCTCCGGTCCCCGCGTGCGGCAGGGGCGAGCCGTCGCTCGCCCCTTCGCCCGGAGTGCAGGTAGCTCACGCGGCCGCAGGCCGCAGCCGCGCTCTGCGAGCGCCCACCGCACGCAACCGCTGGGACAACCGCGCCCACGCCCACGGCTCGAGCTCCGCGTATCGCGTCTCCAGCTGGCCCCGAGTGGCCTCGAGGTACTCGAACCAGGCGTCGGCTTCCTCGAGCTGCAACAGCTCTTCGGCCAACTCCGTGTCCGGCATCGCTCCTCCCATGAGGTCGCTCGCGCCGCATGCTAGGTCCAGCTCCGGACGGCGCGGCGCTACTCGACGGAGATCCGCGACTGGAGCTCGTGAACGGCCCTCGTCACCATCCAGGTGCCGCCCGCCGCCACGGCCGCGTTCACGAGCGGCGCGGGCAGCTTGCCGCGGGTCGCGCGCGCGGCCGCGCGGAAGACGAAGCTGGACGCGAGGACGAGCCCCGCGATCCCTGCGAGCGTTCGAGGATCGTCGGCCGTCGCGGACGTCGAGTCGAGCGTGCGCAGGCGCGAGAGCGCCCGCACCTGCTCGAGCGCGAGCGCGGGGCGCGCCGGGCCCCGCCCGAGGAAGCCGAGCAGGGCGGCCCGGGCCACCGTTCCGCGCATGAGGCCCGCCGCGACGGCGTCGTACAGGACCGGGACACGCGCCGCGAGTGCGGGCGCGCGCACTGCCGCCTCGCCGATCCGCGCGGCGATCTCGGTCAAGGGGAAGCCTTCTCCGGGCCTACACTCGACGACGAGCGGCGAGAGCACGAACGGCTTCGTCCTCTCGGCCTGCGGCCACAGCTGGACGAGCACGATCGGAGTGCCGTCGGCCTCGGCGGCCCGTACGAGAGCGACGTCCTCCGGGCTGGGATCGCCGGCGATCACGCGCACGACAACCTCCGCGCCGGCGACGCTCGATCCGTCGCGGGCGGTGACCGCGCCGGGCTCGGCGCCCGCGCCGAGCTGACGAGCAAGCTGCTCGGCGAGCATCCCGCTGACGAGGACCGTGCCCGGGGGGCCCGCCGGAGCGTCCTGGAGCTCGCTCCACAGGCTCCTCCCCTCGAGGAGCCCCTGGCGGATGCCCGCGGCCGCTCTCACGGAGCCGGACGCGCGGCGTGGTGGCCGCGGGCGTGGATCGACTGGAGCACGCCGATCAGGAGAAGGTTCGCGACCATCGACGAGCCGCCGACCGTGACGAACGGGAGCGGGATGCCCGTGACCGGAGCGACCCCCATCGTCATGCCGACGTTGACGAAGACCTGGAAGAGGAACGCGAACACGAGCCCGCCGGCGACGACGGCGCCGTACAGGTCGGGAGCGACGGTCAGAACGCGGAGCCCGCGCCAGACCACGAGGAGGTACAGGAGGAGCAGGATCGCGCACCCGACGAAGCCGCGCTGCTCGGCGAGCGAGGCGAACGCGAAGTCGGTCGCGTGCTCGGGCAGGTAGTCGAGCCGGGTCTGGCTCGCCTCGACGACGCCTCGGCCGGTGAGCCCTCCCGAGCCGACCGCGGTGATCGACTGGTCGAGGTTGTACGTGACACCGCCCGGGTCGGCATCGGGATCCAGCGTGAGGCGGGCGGCCTGGTACGGCTTGAGCACCTGCACGCCCGCGGAGGGCAGGAGCCAGAGCATCGAGACGATCCCCATCGCTGCGAGCACGACGAGCACGAGCAGGTGGCGCCAGCGCACTCCCGCGAAGAACAGCACGGCGAGGAGCGCGGCCCCGTACACGAGTGCGGTGCCGAGATCGGGTTGCAGGAAGACGAGGAAGATCGGCCCGGCGGCGAGCCCGAGCGCGTACAGGATCGTGCGCCAGCGGTTGATCCGGCCGGCCCGCTCGACGAGGAAGCCGGCGATGGCGAGGACGAAGATGACCTTCCCGAGCTCGGACGGCTGGAACTGGATGAACCCGAGGTCGATCCAGCGCTTCGACCCGCGAATCGTCTCGGCGGCGACGAAGACGACGACCATGAGCCCGAGCGTCGCTCCGTACACGAGCCGCCACTGACGCCGGGCGAGGTCGATCGGCACGAGGATCGCGAGCGCCATCCCGACGACTCCGATCGCAGCGGCGATGCCCTGGCGGACGACGTAGTAGCTCTCGTCGCCGGGGACGTCGAAGCGCGTGATGCCCGATACGACCCAGAGGCCGTAGCCGACGAGGGCGAACGCCGCCAGGAGCAGGACCCAGTCGAGGCGCCGCAGCAGGGCGAAGAGCGCAGGCTCGGCACGACCGCCCGCGGGCCGCAGCCTCGGCCGTTCGGCTGCCTCGATCATCAGTCGGTGCTCACGAGGACGCTCGGGGGTGCCTTCGTCTCGAAGAACGACTCGAACACGCGCAAGGCCGCCGGCGCCGCGGCGGTGGAGCCGTGGCCGCCGTTCTCGATGAGAGCGCAGACGACGAGCTTCGCGTTGTCCGACGGTCCCCAGCCGCACCACCAGGACTGGTCCTCGAGGTGGCCTGCCGGGTAGCCGGGAAGCGGCACGACCTTCTCGGCCGTGCCCGTCTTGCCGGAGATCGGGATCACATAGTTGCCGAAGACGCCGGACGAGGTGCCGCTCGAGCCGTGCGTCGCGCGGAAGAGCCCGTCACGCACGGCGGCGAGCGCGGCCAGGTCGAGGCCGGACGGCTGCGGCAGGCGCGGCGCGAAGCGGCGGAGAACGACGCGCGACGACGACTTCGCGCGCGGCTGCTCGACGTTGGAGACGAGGTGCGGCGTGACGATGCTGCCTCCGTTCGCGAGCATCGCGTAGAACGCAGCCATCTGGAGCGGCGTGACGAGCAGGTCCTTCTGCCCGATCGAGAGCTGGATCGAGTCGCCGGGGTTCCAGGCGCGGTCCCAGTCGCTCTCGAATGTCTTCTTCCGCCACTCGGGCGTCGGGAGCAGGCCCTCCGCCTCGCCGCCGATGTCGAGGCCCGTGGGCTGACCGAAGCCGAAGCGCCGCGCCCACTGCTGCATCCGCACGCGGCCCTCGGATCCCCGCTCGTAGAAGCGGTTACCGATCTCGTAGAAGTACGTGTCGCATGACTCGGCGAGCGCCTCCGGCAGCGTCATCGGCCGGTTGACGTAGGGGTTCCAGTTGCGGAAGACCTGGCGGTCGAGCCCGTACTCCGCCGCTGGCGTGCACTGCAGGGAGTCGTACGCCGAGAGCACGTTCTCCTGCATCCCGGCGAGCGCGGTGACGGGCTTCCAGGTCGAGCCCGGCGGATACAGGCCGGCGGTCGCCCGGTTCAGCCCCGGGTAGTTCGCCCTCCTCGCGGCCTCCTCCTCGAGCAGCGGTGCGAGCTTCTCCGGGTCCGTCCGCCCGACGTAGATGGAAGGCTTGTAGGTCGGGGACGAGGCCATCGCGAGCACCGCGCCGTCGCGCGGGTCGAGCGCGACGATCGCGCCCCCGTTCGCCGCCCAGTGGTCGTCCTGGTGCGCGAGGTCGATCCCGTGCCGGAGCGCGAGCTCCGCGGCCCGCTGGAGACGGACGTCGAGCGTGAGCCGCAGGGCGTACCCCGGTCTTGCCTCCTGGCGGAGCTCGACTCTCGACTGCGGCCGCCCGAGCGAGTCGACGCGAATCTGGGCGAGCCCTCTCGATCCGCGGAGGTAGGAGTCGAACGCCGCCTCGACGCCCGTCTTGCCGATCCGGTCGCCGGCGCGGTAGCCGTCCCGCCGGAGCGCCTTCAGCTCCTCGGGCGAGATCTCGCCGGTGTAGCCGAGGATCTGGGCGGCGAGCGCTCCGTACGAGTAGTCGCGAAGGTAGACCTGGACGATCTCGACCCCCGGGAACTCCGTCTGGTGCTCGAGGAGGTAGTCGACCCGGGCCTCGCCGACCGAGGTCTTGACGAGGACCGGGGTGAGCGGGTCGCCGCGCCGCTCGTCCACCTCGCGGGAGAGAGCGAGCGGGGAGACGCCGAGAATGCCTGCCAGGCGCTCGACGATCTCGTGCCGCCCCTGCTTCGGCATGTCGCCGACCCAGAGCTGGACGGCGGTGCCGGCGACGTTCGAGACGATGACGCGGCCGTGTCGGTCGAGGATCGGCCCTCGCGGCGCCTCGAGCCGCACGAGGCGCAGCTGGTTGTTCTGCGCGGCGTTCAGGTACTCGTCTCCGGAGAGCACCTGCAGCGACCAGAGTCGCAGGAAGAGGACGCCGAACACGAGCAGCGCGAGCACGCCGAGGATGCCGACGCGCAGCGCGAGCTGCGGCGTCAGGCGATGGGGCTCCCGGACCCTGGGGTCGGGAGGGAGGAACCGCCCCGACGGCGAGCGCCGCTCGTGGTACGCGCCGGTCTCGCTAGACAACGAGCTCGACCTCGCCGGCGGGCTCGAGCGCAGAGCGCTCGCGAACGATCGACCGGAGCAGGGCGTAGACGGGAAGCGCGAGCATGAGATTCAGCATGAGCTCGGGCGCGAGCGACGAGAGGAGCGCCTGCCGGGCATCGACCTCGTCGCCCAGCATGTAGTGGAGCACGAGCGAGAAGACCGCCGCGAGCACGGTGATCACGCCGACCCCGACGAGGGGTGCGAGGCGCCGGCCGCGCGCCGTCGTCTCCCCGTACCGCCCTGCCCAGAACCCGGCGAGCGTGAGCACGAGGGACGTGACGCCGAGCGTGTCGAGCGTGAGGAGGTCGATGACGAGGCCGCCCGCGAACCCGAGGAACGCCCCCGGGACCGATCCCCGCAGAAGGCCGAGGCAGACGACGACGACGAGGAGCAGGTTCGGCGAGCCGCCCTCGACGAGCAACGTCGAGAAGATCACGGCCTGGAGCACGGCGGCCGCGAACACGACACCGGCCATGCGGAGCACGTCCCCGGCGGTCACGGCCGCTCCTTGGGAACGAGCACGATGACCCCGTCGAGCGCGCCGAAGTCGACGAACGGGTCGACCTGCACCTGCTGGAAGAGATCGGTGTCGGTCTGGCCGACGCTCGTCACCTTGCCGATCGCGATGCCCTTCGGATAGAGGGAGCTGAGGCCCGCGGCACTCCAGCCGCTCGTCACGATCTCGTCACCGACGCGGACGACGTCCTTCTTTCGCACGCGGTCGAGCACGAGCGTCTCGCGCGTGCCGCGCGCATGCAGCACGATCCCCTCCGCACCGGTACCGAGGTCGACGGCGGAGACCGCGGCCTCCTGGTCGGTGAGGAGCTGGATCCGCGCGGTGCCCCGGGTCACGCGGGTGACGATGCCGACGAGGCCGTCCGCCGCGACGACCGGGTCGTTGACCCGCACGCCGTTCCGCGAGCCTGCGGCGACGACGATCGCCTGGGTGAACGCGTTCGGCGGCCGGCCGATGACCTCGGCTGCGACCGGGTCGAAGCCCTCCGGGAAGCGAGGACCGTCGAGGTACCGGAGCAGCCGTCTCAGGTACTCGTTCTCCTGCAGCGCGAACTCGTTCTGGATCGCGCGCTGGCGGAGCTCGCGCACCTCCGCGCGGTACCGCTCGGCGTCCGACCGGGCGGCGAACAGGCTGTCGACCCAGCCGTACGCGTCGCGGAACGGCTGCGCGACGCGCTCCACGCCGACCGCGAACGGCCGCAGCACGGTCGCCCCCGCCGACTGCACCCCGGAGAGGGGCCCGTCGTCGCCGGAGCGGAACGACATGGTGATGAGGACGAGGGAGAGCAGCACGAGCACGCCCACGACGAGCCGTCGGCGGAGCGCGCCGGCGCCTCGTGAGCTCATGTGGGTCGACGGGATGCGCCGGACGGTCACGCCCAGCGCCGCCGAGCGCGCGCTGCGTCCCCTGGGCACGACAGCCGAGTGTAGCGAGCTTCCAGGGCGTTTCCCCGTCCGGGCGCCGCCGATTAGCGCGCTCGCAACAACGCCCGGTGCCGGGTCGGCTAGTACCGCAGGAGGCCGTTGCGGCGTGCGCGGCTGCGGTTCGTGCGGTGGATGACGTCGAACTCCTCGAGCGAGCGACCGGAGCCGACGGCGACGCAGGTCAGGGGGCTCTCTGCGAGATGGACGGGCATCTGCGTCTCGTGCCGCACGCGCTCGTCGAGCGCCTGCAGGAGCGCGCCGCCCCCGGCGAGCACGATCCCCCGGTCCATGATGTCCGCGGCGAGCTCGGGCGGCGTCTTGTCGAGCGTCGACTTCATCGCGTCGATGATCTGCGACACCGGCTCGTCGAGCGCGCGCCGTATCTCCTCGGACGAGATGATCACGGTCTTCGGGAGGCCGGTCATCAAGTCGCGGCCGCGCACCTCGGCCTGCACCTCTTCCTTCAGCCGGTACGCGGACCCGATCTCCAGCTTGATCTCCTCGGCGGTCTGCTGCCCGATCAGGAGCTTGTACTCCTTCTTGATGTGGTTGACGATCGCGTCGTCCATCTCGTCGCCGCCGACGCGCATCGACTGCGAGACGACGATGCCGCCGAGTGAGATCACGGCGACCTCGGTCGTGCCGCCGCCGATGTCGACGATCATGTTCCCCGTCGGTTCGGCGACCGGGAGGCCCGCGCCGATCGCCGCGGCCATCGGCTCTTCGATCAGGTAGGCCTGGCGCGCGCCTGCGCTCAGCGTCGCCTCCTCGACTGCGCGCTTCTCCACGCCCGTCACGCCCGACGGCACGCAGACGACGACGCGCGGGTGCGCGAAGCGGTGC
>JBOHBB010000148.1:0-15005 GCA_050698135.1 Gaiellaceae bacterium | reverse complement strand
GCTCCAGCTCGACCTCGGCGAGCGGCTCGCCGCCGTGCGCGACGAGCGCGAGGCGCCGCCCGGGCAGGTCGTCCCAGCCGACGAGCGGGACCCGGAAGATCGCCCCCGCCGAGGCGCGGAGCGCCCGCGGGCCGAGCGGATCGGCGCAGCCGGGCGAGAGCGCCACGCTCGCGCCGAACGCGTCCGCCACACGCAGCAGCGTGCCGACGTTGCCGGGGTCCCCGACGCGCCAGAGGCCGACACCGACCTCGCGCGCGCCGTGCGGGAGGTCATCGCTCCGGAAGAGCCCGACGACCCGCGGCGCGTGCCCGAGCGTCGACACCTCCCCGAGGAGCTCTGGCAGAACGTTCTCGTCCGCGACGAGGAGCTCGACGGCGTCGATGCCCGCGGCAGCCGCCGCCTCGACGAGGTCCTCCCCCTCGGCCGCGAAGAGGCCGGTCTGCTCGCGGTGCTTGCGCGCAGAGAGGAGCTTCCGGACGAGCCGGAGCTTCTCGTTCTGACGTGACGTGATCAGGCGTCTCGCCTGCGAGCGTCGCTACGCGGCCTTCGACGCGTCGGCGCCGAGCGCGGCCTTCGCCCGGTCGGCGACGAGGGCGAACGCCTGCGGGTCCGAGACCGC
Organism: Gaiellaceae bacterium; assembly: GCA_050698135.1. Taxonomy (GTDB): domain Bacteria; phylum Actinomycetota; class Thermoleophilia; order Gaiellales; family Gaiellaceae; genus GMQP-bins7. Next base: position 14,386 of record JBOHBB010000148.1, on the reverse strand, counting down.
GAGATCGGCGAGCGACTTGCGGTCGAGCTCGATCCCCGCCTGCTTCACGCCGGCCATGAAACGGTTGTACGACAGGCCGTTCGCGCGAGCGGCCGCGTTGATTCGGACGATCCAGAGCGAACGGAACGTCCGCTTCTTCGCCTTGCGGTCGCGATAGGCGTATGCCAGCGAGTGCTCGACCTGCTCCTTCGCGAACCGGTAGCTCGACTTCTTGCGGCCGTAGTAGCCCTTCGCCTGGTCGAGGACCTTCGCGCGCTTCTTGCGGGCGTGGACCGCTCTCTTCACCCTCGGCATCGCCTAGTCACCCCTCAGGAGCTTGCGGATCCGCTTCTCGTCGCTCGGGGCGACGCCGTGCAGCTTGCGAAAGCCGCGCCTACGCTTCGACGACTTCTTCTCGAGGTTGTGGCTCTTCATCGCGTGACGGCGCAGGATCTTCCCCGTCCCGCTGAGCCGGAAGCGCTTCTTCGCTCCCCGTGACGTCTTCATCTTTGGCATCGGCTTTCACTCCTACGTTCTTGTTCGGCCCGAGGACCATGACCATGTTGCGACCGTCGAGAACGGGCTGCTGCTCGATCGAGCCGAGCTCCTTCACGTCCTCCGCAAGCCTCATCAAGAGGTCCCGACCGCGCTCCGGGTGCAGCGTCTCGCGCCCCCGGAACATGATCGTGACCTTGACCTTGGCGCGCTGGCCGAGAAAGCGCTCGACGTGCCCCTTCTTTGTCTCGTAGTCATGTACCCCGATCTTTGGTCTGAGCTTGATCTCCTTGACCTGGATCTGCAGCTGGTGCTTGCGAGCCTGCTTGGCGCGCTGCTCCTGCTCGTAGCGGTACTTCGAGTAGTCCATGACCCGCGCCACCGGCGGGTCTGCGTTCGCCGCGACCTCGACGAGGTCGAGACCCTTCTTGAACGCGAACTCGAGCGCCTCCGGCGTCGGGGTGATCCCGACCTGGCCCCCGTTCTCGTCGACGAGCCGGACGCGCGGGACGCGGATCTCCTCATTGATGCGCTCGTCCCGCTTGCGGGGGACGACCCGGTCCATGGTGGGCCGGCGGCGGCGCGGTCTCAAAGGCCCTTCACCAAGCTCTCAGTTCCCTCCTTGCAGACGACAAAAACCGCTGCAAGCGGCGGCTCTCTTCCTGTCCAACCGGCTCGGTTGAACCCCCGCGGGGTCACGCCCGGGAGGTGAGGAAGCTGTCCGCTCCTGCTTGCAGAGGCCGGATGGTAGCAACTACGCGGGGTCCGCCTCGGCGGCGAGAGAGCGGAACCGCTCGAGGATCTCGGCGAGCGAGACGGTCGACTGCCCTCCCCCGCGCTCCCGCAGGGCGAGCGCAGCGTCGGACTCGCGGTCACCGTACACGACGACGAACGGCACCTTCTCGAGCTGGGCGTCGCGGATGCGCTTCCCGAGCGTCTCGTCGCGCCCGTCGACGTCGACGCGAAACCCCGCCTCGCCGAGTCGGTCGCGCAGCGAGCGAGCGGCGGCGTGATGAGCATCGCCGACCGGGACGACGCGCGCCTGGACCGGCGAGAGCCAGAACGGGAACTCGCCTGCGTAGTGCTCGACGAGGATGCCGATGAAGCGCTCGAACGAGCCGAAGAGCGCACGGTGGATGACGTAGACGCCGTGCTCGCGGTTGTCCGTGCCCATGTACGTCAGGCCGAAGCGCGCCGGCATCTGCTGGTCGAGTTGGATCGTCCCCATCTGCCACGCGCGGCCGAGCACGTCGGTCAGGTGCAGGTCGATCTTCGGACCGTAGAACGACCCCTCCCCCACGCCGACGACGTACGGGATACGGAATCGCTCGAGCGCGGCCAGGAGCTCCGCTTCGGCGAAGTCCCACTCGGCGTCCGTCCCGAGCTTGTTCTCGGGCCTCGTCGACAGCTCGGCGTGCGGCTCGACACCGAACAGCCCGTACAGGTACCGCAGGTACTCGAGACACCCGTCGAGCTCGGCAGTGATCTGCTCCTGCATGCAGAAGACGTGGGCGTCGTCCTGGGTCACGTAGCGGACGCGCGTGAGCCCGTGGAGCGTCCCGGTCGGCTCGTTGCGGTGCAGGGGCGCGGCTTCCGCGTAGCGGATCGGCAGGTCGCGGTAGCTGCGCAGCTCGCTGCCGAAGAGGAGCATATGCCCGGGGCAGTTCATCGGCTTGATCGCGTACGTCTGTTCCTCGACGTCGCCGGGGATGAGGAACATGTTCTCCCTGAACTTCTCCCAGTGGCCGGACGTGACCCAGAGCGCCTTGTCGTAGATCAGCGGCGTCTTCACCTCGACATAACCGCGGCGCTCGTTCTCGCGCCGGCGAAGGGCCTCGAGCTCGTTGTAGATCACCATCCCCTTCGGGTGCCAGAGCGGCGAGCCGGGCGAGTGCTCGTCGAAGTGGAAGAGGTCGAGGTCGCGCCCGAGCCGGCGGTGATCCCTCGCCCGCGCCTGCTCGAGGCGCTCGAGGTGGGCGTCGAGGTCGGCCTGGGAGTAGAACGCCGTCCCGTAGATCCGCGTCAGCTGCGTGTTCTTCTCGCCTCCACGCCAGTACGCGCCCGCGAGCCCGGTCAGCTTGAGCGCCTTGATCGGCGTGGCGTCCTGGAGATGGGGACCGCGGCAGAGGTCGGTGAACACGCCCTGCGTGTACAGCGAGATGGGCCCGTCGGCCTCCTGCGCGAGCTCGACCTTGTACGGCTCCGACTCCGCCTCGAAGCGGGCGACCGCCTCCTCGCGCGGAAGCTCCTGCCGCTCCCAGCGACGTCCCTCGGCGATCTCCCGGCGCATCTCTTCCTCGATCGCCTCGAGGTCGGCCTCGGAGATCGGCTCCGGGAACTCGAAGTCGTAGTAGAAGCCGTCGGCGATCGGCGGGCCGATCGCGATCTTCACGCCGGGGTGGAGCCGGATGACCGCCTCGGCGAGCAGGTGCGCCGTCGAGTGCCGGAGCACGGTCAGCGCGTCGGCGTCCTGCGTGTCGCGCGTCGTCAGGACCTGGATTCGCTCGCCGTCCGCGAGCGGGAGGCGCAGATCCCGCGTGGTGCCGTCGACCCGAAGCAGCACGGCCTGCTCCGCGAGCTTCGGGCCGATCGTGCGCGCCGCGTCGAGCCCGGTCGCGCCTTCGGGCAGCTCGAGCTCGGTCGCGTCGGGGAGCACGACCTTCATCGCGACGGAGGATCGGGCGAGGGCAGGCGTTCGCCGGGAGCTACGACCGTGCTGTGTCCCGGGACATCACGGTACGCAGCGTAGCGTCCTGCGCCCGCCCGCGCCGGGACAAGGGCGTTGGTACAAAGGGCGCGTGCGCGCCTGGCTCGTCGTGGTCGTCGCCCCCCTCCTCCTCCTCGTGCTCCTGCTCGCTCGCCCCGCAAGCGACAAGAGCTGGGAGAACCACCCTGCGCACTTCTGGCTCGTCCTCGGCGCGGCCGCGCTCGCGACCGCGCTCGGGTGGGCGGTCAGCGTCGCGGCACGGAGGCGTCGCGACGCGAGGCTGCTCCTCATCTCGCTCGCCTTCATCGCGAGCTCGGGCTTCCTCGGGCTGCATGCGCTCTCGACGCCGGGCGTGCTCCTCGCCGGCCCGAACGCCGGCTTCGAGCTCGCAACGCCCGTCGGCCTCCTTCTCGCGGGCGTGTTCGCGGCCGCCTCGGCGGTCGAGCTCTCGCCGGAGCGCGCACGTCTCGTCGTGCGCAGCGCCAACGTCCTCCGCGTCGCGCTCTTCGCCGCGATGGCCGTATGGGCGTTCGTCGCGCTCACGGAGCGTCCTCCGCTCGACGACCCGCTGGCGGCGGAACAGCTCGACGGGTGGCAGCTCGTCCTCGCAGCCGCCGGCGTCGCCCTGTTCGGCCTCGCGGCCGTCGGCTACGCGCGCCTGTACCGAAGGCGGCCGGCGCGGTTCGTCTTCGCGTTCACCCTCGCCTTCGTCCTTCTCGCGGAGGCGATGATCGTCATCGCCTGGGCGCGGAACTGGCAGATCTCCTGGTGGGAGTGGCACATCCTCATGCTCGGGGCGTTCGTCCTGATCGCCCACACCGCCCGGACGGAGTGGCACGAGGAACGGTTCAGCCCTCTCTACCTCGACGCGACGCTGGCCGGGGCCCGCGACGTGAGCGTCGTCCTCGCCGACCTCGGGGGCTTCACGGCGTTCTCCGAGCGCCACGACCCGGCCGAGGTCGCCGCGATGCTGAACTCGTACTTCGAGCCCATCGTGCCGCTGATGGAGCAGGCGGGCGGAGAGGTCCACCAGATCGTCGGCGACGAGCTGATGGTGATCTTCGGGAAGGACGGGGACGAGCCCGGCCACGCCGAGCACGCCGCTCGGGCGGCGCTCCTCCTGCAGCGGACCGCAGAGGACGTCGCGCGCGGGCACGACGACTGGCCGCGCTTCCGCGTCGGTGTGAACAGCGGCGAGGTGCACGCAGGCGTCGTCGGCGGCGAGAGCGGTCACCGCAAGCACGGCATCGTCGGCGACGTCGTGAACATCGCCGCGCGCCTACAGGCCGAGGCGCCCGTCGGCGGCGTCCTGATCGGCGAGGGGACGTTTCGCGGGCTCGGCGGGGGCGCGGTCGTGCAGGCGCTCCCGCCTCGGCACGTGAAGGGCAAGGAGCAGGCGGTCGCCGCCTACCTCCTGCACGACCTCGCGGACGAGCCCGCCTGACCTCCGCGTCAGGGGCGCGAAGGGGGCTCGCGCGGGTCCCCGAGGGCGAGCTCGAGCTCCAGCTCGTCGAGCGCGCTCCGCAGGATCGCGATTCGCTCGGCGACCGGCGCGTGCGCCTCGGGGTCGACCGGCGACGGCCTCGTGACCCCGTAGCGCACGCGGAGGGCGCGCCGACGGTCGAGCTCGCGCGCCTCCTCCATCGAGTTGAGGACGATCCCGATGAGGACGTTCAGGACGACGAATGCGGCCACGAGGATGAAGCTGACGAAGTAGAGCCATGCCCACGGCTCCACGTCCATCGCCGCGTCCATGTACACGGGGAAGTCCTCGAGGGTGAGCATCACGAAGAGCGTCAGCATCGCGCGGCCGATGTTCCCCCACTGGTCGGGGAGCTCGTCCCCGAACCAGATCCAGCCGACCATGCCGTAGACGAACAGGATCATCGCCGTGACCGCGCCGATCGAGGCGAGCGGGGGCACGCTCTTCCATACCCCGAGCAGGAGCACGCGCAGGTCGGGCAGCACGCGGACGATGCGCACCATGCGCAGGAGCCGCGCGAGGCGGAGGAGCGTCGAGTTCTGGCGGATGCCCGGGACGAAGGCGGCGCCGATGACCACGAAGTCGAAGACGTTCCAGCCCGAGCGGAAGAACACCCACGGACGCGGCCAGTACGACGCGAGGGGCGTCAGGAGCTCGACGACGAACACGGCGAGGCAGACGACGTTCACGAGGTCGAGCAGCTCGCCCCACCGGTCCTCGATTCCCGCGTAGGTCTGGAGGCCGAGGGTCACCGCATTCATGAGGATCGTCGTCACGACGACGGTGGTGAACGCGGACGAGTCGACCACGCGCGCGAGGGCGTTCCGTTCGTTCACGGCCGCGAATTCTGGTCATGCCACCGGCGCGCACTCGCGCACACTCCGAGGGCGCGCGCTGACGGTCGCCGTAGACTCAGGCGATGAGCGAGACCGGCGCCGTGGAGCCGCGTGGGAAGCTCGCCCGCCTCGTCCGCTGGCCGATGGACCGGCTCGGCGAGCTCGGGCGAGGTGTCGCGAGCGCCTTGCCGAGAGCGATCGAGGATCTCTTCCGCGACCGCTGTACGCAGTACGCCGCGTCGATCGCCTATCGCGTCCTCTTCTCGCTTTTCCCGCTCACGATCTTCCTCGTCTCGATCTTCGGGCTCGTCCTCCAGGACGACGAGCTTCGGCAGCGTGTGATCGACGAGCTGATCGACCTCCTCCCCGTGTCCGAGTCCGGCCAGACGAACGTCGCGAACTCGATCGAGGGGATCGCGACGCCGCTCTCGGCGCTCGGGTTCGTCTCCCTGATCGCGCTCTTCTGGGGCGCGTCGGGGATGATGGCGTCGATCCGGATCGGGCTCGAGGCGGCGCTGAAGGTCGACCGGGGCCGGCCCGCGGCACGCGCGAAGCTCGTCGACTTCGCCCTCGTCGCGCTCTCCGGGCTACTCGTCATCCTCGTCGTCGGGCTCTCCGCGTTCGCCGCCTTCTTCGGCCGGCTCGTCGACCGGATCTCGGAAGACATCGGGGTGACTCCGCCGTCGGGCTGGGTGCTGCAGAACGGCCTGCAGCTCCTGCTCGTCGGCTCGATGGCGCTGCTCCTGTATCGCTTCGTCCCCGCTGCGAGGTTGCGCCCGCGCGCTGCGATCGCGGGAGCCGTCCTCACCGCGCTCGGCACCTGGGGCGCGACGAAGGTGCTCGCGTTCGTCTTCGGCGACTTCTCCCGCTACAACCTCATCTACGGATCACTCGCCGGCGTCATGACGTTCCTCTTCTTCGTCTACGTCGTCGCCCTGATCCTGCTCCTCGGCGCCGAGTTCGCCTATGCCTGGTCACAGCCGCCGGGACCGCCCGGGCCGCCCCTCCGCGCACGAGTCATCGGCGTCTTCCGCGGCCTCTTCGTGCACCACGACGACGACGAGCCGCAGCGCCGGTAGGCGCGTGGGTCAGCGACAGATCCGCGCGCGGACGGTCGCTTGCGACTCGCGACCGCGCACGTCGGAGGCGACGGCCGTGAGCTGGTGCGCGCCCGGGCGCTTGCCGGTCGTCCGCCAGTTCAGCGTGTAGATGCCTGCGATGTTCCGGCGGACGCGCCCGATCTGGCGGTTGCCGTCGAAGAAGCCGACGGACGAGATCGCGGCAGGCGAGCTCGCGACGACCTGGAGGCGCGCCCGTGCCGCGAGGCACGCGTTCCTCGAGGGCGAGATCCACGTCACCGCTGGGCGGTTCACGACCGATATGCGGACGCCGGCGAACCGCGAGTTCGGGTACGGATTCGTTCCCTCCGTGTTGATGTTCTTCGTCTCCTGGAAGTCGGAGGCGAAGACGCGCATGAACTCGGTGCCGGGGCGGAGCGGGTTCTCCTCCCGCGGGATGGAGAAGACCGCGAGCCCCGTGTCGTAGTCGAACGAGATCGGGCCGACCTGAGACAACAGATCGCGCCCGAAGAAGAGCGTCAACGAGTGGGGATCCACTCCGGACAGCACGTCCCGCACGCGGGCGACGATGGTCGGCCGGCCCGCGGCGACCTGCTTCGTGAGCACGGTGACGTTCGGCGGGCGCACGTCGTTCACCCACGAACGGATCACGTACGGGCCTGCGAGCGAGCGTCCGTTGAAGAGGTCTCGACCGGAGTCGACCGAGACGTAGTAGCGGCCCGGCGGAAGGAAGACGCCTCCCGCCGCGCCCACGTTGAAGAGGAAGTCGGGCATCGAGCCGTTCGCATTGATCGGGATGCCTGCGTAGCCGAGAACGTCGTTCTCGTCGAGCGACCCCAGGAACCAGGGATGGATCGGAGCGTTCGAGCTGAGCAGCGACCGGATGTCCGCGTTGATCCGCATCCGCGGGTTGACCACGACGACTCCCGCGTTGACGGCCTGCCGTGGGATGTCCAGCGAGTAGATCGTCTCCCGCCCGTCCTCGTTGACCGACGGGTCGACGCCGAAGATGCCGAGGATCGAGAAGGGCGACGTCGGCCAACGATAGACCTGCACCCGGTTCTCCCCCGCAGTCGCCGTGTTCCCGGACTGGGTCCTACGGAGTGGGGTCACGCGTGACCCTGTCAGCTGCGGACGGGTGACCCTGAACGCGTACGGCAGCCGCCGCACGACGTCGCCCCGGCGGAGCACGACGAAGCCGAAGTTGTCCCCGTCCGGCGCGCCGGCCGCCGCGCGCGCGGTCATCTGCACCACCGCGGTGCCGCCTGTCGCGAGCGAGAACGGCGGTGACTCGACCGTCGCGCCGCTCGTCGCGATCTGTGGCCGGATCTCGACGCTCCATGGACCCGCGCCGTCACCCGCATCCGAGACCGTCACCGCGATCGTACGGCTCGCCGCGCCCTGGTTGACGTCCAGGTACCCGAAGGAGAGCGACTGCGGGTCGGTGAAGACGAGCGGCCGGTCCGCGGCTGGAACGTTCACCAGCCCCGCTCCCTGTACGAGGACGGAGGCCTCCTGGGTGAGCGTCGTGTCCGCGAAGGACGGGCCTGCGGTCGACATGAGCGCCGACTTCACCTCGAGTGCGTTCCACGAGGGATGGCGCTGGAGGAGGAGTGCTGCCGCACCCGCGACGTGCGGCGCCGAGTAGCTCGTCCCGTCGCCGTAGACGTACTCGTCGCCGCCGTACTCGGCCAGCGTCGACGAGATGATCTGCGAGCCGGGCGCAGTGACGTCGGGCTTGAGCGCGTGACCGAAGGGCGTCAGGCCGCCGGCGGAGTAGCTCGACGGGACGCCGCCCCACGTCGTTCCCACCTCGAGGATCTCGCGGCTGAAGCGAACGCTGACCGCGCCGCCCGAGCTCGCCATCACCGCTCGCAGTCGGGCGCCGTCGAGGTCGGAGATCATTCCGCCGTCGATCGAGAAGATGCCGAACGTCGGATCCCCAGGCCGGTTCTCGGCGATGAGCAGCCCTCTCGCCCCCGCCGCGCGGGCCCGAGCGGACTTGGTCTCGTACTGGCAGCCGCCCCTGGAGGCGAGAGCGATCGCTCCCTGGAGCGAGCCCGGAGCCACGGCCTCGCAGAGCAGCCTGCTTCCGTTCGACCCTGCGACGGTCCCGACGTCCACGAGCCGCTGGTTGGTCGAGATCCACCCCGGCGGGATTCCGAACGTCGGGACATAGGGGATCCGCCCGAGCGCGGTCGCTGGCGCAACCACGGCGAGCGAGCTGCCGAAGACGTGAGAGTTCGTCGTCGCGCCGACGCTGATCGCCTCGGGCGCGGTCGCCGGGGAGCCCGCGGTGCCGAGCCCGAAGAAGTCCCGGTCGTTCCCCGCCGAGATGACCGGCACGACGCCCGCGCGCGAGACGTTGGCGACCGCCGGGACGAGCGCGTCCGTGCGGGGATCGGACTGCGGGGCCCCACCCGAGAAGTTGATGATGTCCATCCCGTCCCTGACCGCGGTCTCGAACGCCGCCACGATCTCGGGCGTCGAGCCGGAGCAGCACCCGCCGCTGTACGGGTCCGGCACGTTGAAGACGCGGTAGTTGCCGATCTGGGCCCGTGGGGCGACCCCGCTCAGGTTGGCGACAGCCGGGTGACAACCACCCTGGGCCTCTCCGCAGCGAGTGCGATCGCCCGCGGGGACGTCCGTGTCGGCCTTGCCGGCGATGATCCCGGAGACGAACGTCCCGTGGAAGGAGAGCTCCCGGTTCAGCGTCTCGCTGTTCGCACCCGGGCCGGCGAAGCCGCGCGCGACGATGACCTTCGGGCTCGTGCCCCCCGGTCCCTTCGGGAACCCGGGTGGAAACGAGAAGCCGGCCGGGCTCAGGAACGGGTGCGTCTCGTCGACGCCGTCGTCCACGACTGCGACCTTCACGCCTTCGCCGGAGGCGCCGGTGAGACCCGCGAACTGAGATGCCCCGATGATCGCGGCCGACCTGTTCGTGGACCTCGTGTACGTCCGGCTCGGGTACACGTTCTTCGCGATTCCGAGGTCGAGGAGCTCCGGCAGCTGCGCGTAGGGCAGGCTCACGGCGAACCCGTTCAGCAGGACCTGGTACCGACGCGAGATCTTCGCCTCCGGAATCGCGGCGCGCAGGCTCGAGATCGCACGCGCCTGCGCCGAGTCGAGCTGCGCGAGGTACGACCGCGAGAACGAGCTCGTCATGTTGAGGCGACGGCGCGGCCCGAAGCCGGCGAGCTGCCGTGCGTTCGCCGCGGCCGCGAGCGGCGGGTCCTCGAGCGTCAGGATGACGCGCGCACGCTGACCGGATCGCTCGAGCGCCGACGACGGTGTGGGCGTTCTCTCCTGCAGCCGGGGGAACGACCAGTCCCGGATCCGCTCCTCGATCGGTCGCGTGGCACCGGACGCGGTGCCCGATGAGGCGATGACGACGGCGAGCGAGAGGAGCGCGAGCCGGCGCACGATGGCGGCTAGGCGATCCTCCGCGAGATGCTGCTCGAGGCCCTGAGGCCCTCGAAGACGACCGTTACCGATCCTCGGAACGTCTTGCCCTTGGCGTTCGCCGGGATGTTCCACGTGCAGGTCGCCGCGCCGGCGGTGACCCGGGCGACCTGGGCACGCAGTCGCGTGGTGCCCGCCCGACCGACGCACGTGACGCGCCCGTTCTGGACGGTTGCGCCGGTGTCGGAACGGGCGGCGACGAGGCGCATCGTGAACGTCCGCCCCGCGCGCGGCACCTTCGGCACCGTCGTGACGCGGCGGACGAGCAGGCTGGGCGGCGTGATCTGGAGCTGGTAGTTGAAGAGACCCGCGCCGCTCGGGGCATCGTCCTGGACGGCGTTCGTGAAGTCGAGATCACCCGTCGTCTCGTCGATGACGATTCCCGAGATCACCCTGGTCGCGAACCCGAAGCGCCTCGTGTTCCCGAGTTCGGCAGCGTTGATCGAGAACGTGACCGCGCCACCCGCGTACGCGAAGATGAGCGACGTCGCCGGGGAGCCCTCGACGTAGTCTGCCCCGTCCCACCGGAGCAGGGCGATGTCGCCCCGGAAGAGCAGGACGAGGTAGTCGGCGCCGAGCGAGTCCGGATCTCCCGTGGCGGGGTTGTTGTCGCTGTCCACCCAGAGGACGACGAGCATGTCCTGCGTCAGCGTGGGTCGGTTGGGAACGTTCACCCGCAACGAGATCGACGCGGTGTCCGTGTTCGAGACCACGATCGTGGTGATGTCCGGGGCGGCCGGATTCTCGCCCACCGAGTCCTGGTAGGTGGCGGTGTTGGCCGCGACCCGTGCGGGGGACGCTGTCGAGGGCGCCCCGGTCGCGGCGGCGGGCAGTGCGACGGCCACGGTGGCGGCGAGGACGAGACCAAGGTACGTGAGCGCTCGCACGGACTGCGTTGAGGCTACGGACACGGCACTCCCCCGTCAAGCCGGGAGCGACCGCGCGCAGGGCCCTGCACTAGGCTCGTCCGGGTCGATGCACATCTTCGTCTGGCACGGGTACCTGCTCGCGGGCACGGGCTCGAACGTCTACACGCGCCAGCTCGCGCGGGAGTGGAGCGGTGCAGGGCACGACGTGACGGTGTTCTCCCAGGACCCCGACCCGTCGCGCTTCGACCTCGGGGGCGCCACCGCCGTGAGGCCGGACGCCGGCAGCCTCCTGCCGGTCTTCGTCCTCGACGAGTACCCCGGCCACGAGGTGAAGCTGCTGCAGGAGTGCACGCGAGCCGAGCTCGACGCCTGGGTCGCGGCAAACGCAGCGGCCGTGCGCGGGCGCGGGCACGCGGATCTCGTCCTCGTCAACCACGTCCTCCTCGGCGCCCCGGTGGGTGCGGCGAGCGGCTTCCCGTACGTCGTTAAGGCGCACGGCTCGGAGCTCGAGTACTCGATGCGCGGCAACGAGCAGCTCTCGCGCTGGGGCGGCGAGGCGCTCGCGGGCGCTGCGGCGACGATCGCCGGCTCGGAGCACATCCGCGAGGTCGTCGCGGAGGTCTGCGGCACGGTCGAAGGCGTCCACGTGATCCCACCAGGCGTCGACGTCGACCTGTGGCGGCCACAGCCGCGGGCGCAGGCGCTCCAGGCACTCGTCGCCGAGGCGCGCCGCGACCCGCCGAACCCCGGCAACGAGAACGAGCGGCTGCCCGACGAGGGCAACGCCGTCCGCCTCGCCGCCTTCCTCGCAGGCGACCGGCCGACGGTCGTGTACTACGGAAAGCTCATCCGCAACAAGGGCGTCCAGGTGCTGTTCGACGCGCTCCGCGGCATCGACGCGCGCTGCGTCGTCGTCGGCTTCGGCGACTACCGGTCCGAGTTGGAGGAGCAGGCGATCGGGCTCGACGCCCTCTTCACGGGGCCGTTCGAGCACCGGCACCTCGTGCACCTGCTCTCGCTCGCGGACGTCTCCGCTGTGCCGTCGATCTTCCCGGAGGCGTTCGGCATGGTCGCCGCCGAGTCGGCCGCCGCCGGCTGCCCTCCCGTCGTCGCCGACCACTCGGGGCTCGCCGAGGTCGCGGAAGGGCTCGAGGCGGACTACCCGCCCGCCCTGCGCGGCCTCGTCCGTTTCCCGACCGGGGACGCCGATGCGCTGCGCGAGCGGCTCGTGGGCATCCTCGCGCTCGGGCCCGCCGACCGCGAGGCGATCCGCGCCGCGGCGAGGCGCGCGGCCGTCGAGCACTGGAGCTGGTCGAGCGTCGCGGACCGCATCCTCGCCGCCGCGGGCTAGCGCATCGACGAGCCACGGGCTGGCTACGGCCCGGGCCGGCACACATCCCCGCCCCAGTTCAGGGGAAGGGCTGAGGACGCCAGAGACCAGACCCGGGCCGCGCACTCTCGTTTCGCCACGCGGCGGCGTGTGCCTGCTTCACGCTATCGGCCTCACCGGGCGCTGCCGGTGACGGCGATGCGCTCGAGCGCATCGACGACCTCGGCGAGCGGCGCGCGGGTATCGATCTCCGCCGTCGCCCCGGCCCGCAGCTGCGGCTCGAAGGCGGCCAGGTCGGCCAGGATCCGATCCCGCTCCACCTCGGCCCTGCCGAAGTCGTTCGTCTCGCGCGTGGCCACACGCTCGACGATCACGTCCGCCGGGGCGCTCAACAGCACGACCGCGTCGAAACGCGGATAGAACTTCCCCTGGTTCGCGACGCAACCCGAGACGAACAGCAGCCCGTCGTCGTGCTCCCGGAGCAGCGCGTCGATCCGGTCCTCGCGCCACAGCTGCTCCCACCCGAGCCCGCCCGGGGACGGCACCTCCACGGCGAATCCGCCGTAGTCCGTGTCCACGACCCGGTGCCCGCGGCGGGCGAGCTCGGCGAGGGCGGTCGACTTGCCCGTCCCGGACATCCCGGTCACCAGCACCACCGACACGCTCACACCGTAACTTCGCGACACGAACGCAGCTCCGGTCTCCCTCGCGAGACCGAAGGACGGAGAGGGCTCCGAGCGAAGCCGGGTCGGAGTCGTGGCTGGAGGCTGGAGCTAGCCTTCGCGGCGCGGGACGTCCGCAGCCTGCCGATCAGGGCGAGGGCAGCGAGAGCGACCAGGACGAGGACGGAGAGCATGAAAGCCCACCAAGTCCAATCCGCCAGGGTTCCGAGCGTGCTGTCCGCATCCGCCCGATCGAGAACGATGAGCAGGACGAAGAGAACAGCGGTCACCCGAACGTTGAGCTACTCCCTCAGCCCGCCTGCTTCCACGCCCGCGCTCAACGAAGGCCTCGAGCTCCGGCTCGCGGAATCGGAGCGCGTTCGACGCCACCCGGATGGCCGGGAGCTCGCCGGCCCGCGCTCGCCGGTGCACCGTCTCCTGGCTGACGCTGAGGTACTCGGCCACTGGCGCGTCGTGAGCAGACGCGGGCTCATCGCCGTCTCCTTGCGCGCAGTACACACCGGGAGAAGTCGGGTCGCTGGCTCTGAGGGCGCGAGGCGGCCGACGCGGCGTCGGGCTGAGTAACTCGGACGGGGCCTTGCGCTGTGGCAGAGCATCGGCCGATGAACGGGCGAACGGCACGAACCGGTGCCGCGGAACGGAAGGGGAACCATGATCGCCGCAAGACTCTCCATCGTCGCGCTCATCGCGTTGCTCGTCGTCGTGGCCGGAGCGCAAGCCGCAGGGAACGGGCAGAGCGGGCCCACCGTTGGCGACTGCATGTCGGACGCTCTCTACGGAAACGAGCCGAACATGTCTGACGGCAGCCCTGGAGGCCCAGCCGAGCAGGAGCCGGGGACGCAGGCAGGGAACGTCGTCCCGTCGCAGTCTCCCGGGCCATGGGTGAACAACCCGACCGACCCCGAGAACCCCACGCGCGGCAACTCCGCAGGTCAGTGGATGCAGGAAGGGGTCAACATCCCGGAGCTGTGCCGCGACGCAGTCGGGTAACAAGACGTATTGGCCACGAACGGGCCATGAGTAGAGCGCCGCTCGGCGCCTGAAACATTCGAAAGCCCCGCAAGTGCGGGGCTTTCACGTGGTGGGCGGTACTGGGCTCGAACCAGTGACCCCCAGCTTGTCGAGGCGGTGGGAACCTCGTCACGGGCGGTCACCGTGAGTCGCCATGCGGGTTTCCGCCACCCTGACCAACGCTGACTACCCCCGGCCCATGATGGGTCTGCTGACATCGCGCTGACACGCTGACACGCGGGCAGCTGTCCCCGCTCAGGCCATGTATGCCGAGGGGGCGAAACCGAGACACTCCCGCGCCCCAGCAACTGATCACTCTTCTGTCGGCTCGCCGCGTGGCGGGCTTTTTTTGTTGCCTGGAGCCGTTTTGCCAGGTGCGCCTATGAAAGGACACCGCTCGCCTCCTGGCGGCGGTGCGGTCGGCACAGCCGACCGGGCGATCAGGCCCACAG